>SBGO01000432.1 GCA_006226565.1 Deltaproteobacteria bacterium
CCTGCTCGCCGGCTACACCATCGCCCTGACGGCGGCGAACGGGCTGCGCGTCGGCGCCTGGTCCCGCCCGAGGGCCACCTCCGAGCCGCGCCTCGGGCTCGCCGTAGGCCCCGGGACGCCCGGCGCCTTGGCCGCGATGGCCGCCGTGGCGGCCCGCCTTCCGCTCGACCCGCGGGTCGCCGCGCTCCCTCCCGAGGACCGGGACCAGGTCCGACTCCACTGCGCAGGCAGCGCGCTCGCCCTCGCGCTCGGGGACGGGCCGGAGATGACGGCGCTCCTCGAGGCGGTGGTAGACGCCCTGCTCCCGCCGCAGCACCAGGGGCAGCGCACCCTCGAGATGATCGCCCGGCTCCGCGCGCTCGACCTCCTCGACCAGCCGCCGGGGGAGATCGAGCGCCTCGGCATGGGGCTCGCGCGGCGCTACCCCGACCGGCTGCACCGCGCGTGGCTCCGCGGGTTCTTCGTCCCCCGCGGGCAGAGCGCCCGCGACCTGGTGACGGCGCTGCTCTCCGAAGGCCGCTGACCCGGTGACCGCCAGCGCCTCCGCGCCCCGCTTCCGGTTGTGCCGAGCGGGGATGCCTGCTATGTTCCCACGCGCTCGACACGCGGATTTCGATTGATTCTCGGCACTTGGTTGCCGCCCAATCCGCGAGCGACTCACGGTTGGCAAGGATCACGGCGCATGATTCGATCCCTCACGTCCTTCCTCGTGGCCCTGCTCGTGGTGGCTACCGCGTCCGCGGCGTCGGCCAACCCGAGCGTCAACGTGCAGGTTTTCCGGCCTTCGGCGCACCACGACGACCTGTTCACGGTCATGAACACCCACATCGGCGAGCACCTGCGGTGGTCGGCCTCGCTGATGCTCGACTTCGGCAAGAACCCGCTGGTCTTCGTCGACACCGACGGGACCACGAGCACCCGCTACGAGGTGCTCCAGAACCAGCTCACGGCCGACCTGATGGGCAGCATCTCGCTCTTCGAGCGGCTGAGCATCGGCCTGGCGGTGCCGCTCTTCCTCGTCAACAGCGGTGACGGCTCGACCTTCGACAGCGTCACCTCGGAGCCGGCGTCCTTCGCGCTCGGCGACATCCGGCTGTCGCCGAAGGTCGGCATCCTGATGCGCGAGGACGGCGCGGACGGCTTCGGCCTCGGCGCCGAGCTCGGGATCAACATCCCCAGCGGCAACGCCGACGCCTTCGTCTCCGACGGCTTCCTGCTCCAGCCGACCGTCATCGCCGACTACAAGGCCGGCCCGGTCCTGGCGTCCCTGAACCTCGGCTTCCGCGCGCGCTTCTCGGACGAGACCCTGCCCTTCGACGTGAAGGTCTCCCACGAGTTCTTCTGGCGGGTGGGCGCGAGCTACGACATCCTGCCCGACCAGCTCGCGGCCATCGGCGAGCTCTACGGCGCGAGCGCCGACTACTCGGTCGCGAACAACACCCACGTCGAGGGAGTCATCGGCGGGCGCTACACGCTCCCCGACACCGGCCTCTCCTTCACCCTCGGCGGCGGCTCCGGCTTCACCAAGGGCTACGGCAACACCAAGTTCCGCGTCTTCCTCGGCGCCAAGTTCAGCCCCGAGGTCATCGTCGACCAGGACGAGGACGGCATCCTCGACGACTTCGACCAGTGCCCCCTCGAGCCCGAGGACAAGGACTCCTGGGAGGACGAGGACGGCTGCCCCGACAAGGACAACGACCAGGACGGCGTGCTCGACGCCTCCGACAAGTGCCCGAACGACGCCGAGGACAAGGACGGCTTCCAGGACGAGGACGGCTGCCCCGACACCGACAACGACGGTGACGGCATCCTCGACGCCGATGACAGGTGCATCGACGACGCCGAGGACAAGGACGACTACCAGGACGACGACGGCTGCCCCGACCTCGACAACGACGGCGACGGCATCAAGGACCTCGACGACAAGTGCCCGAACGAGCCCGAGGTCAAGAACGGCTTCGAGGACGAGGACGGCTGCCCCGACGAGACCCTCGCCAAGGTCGAGAAGGGCAAGATCATCATCAAGGACAAGATCTACTTCGACACCGGCAAGGCGACCATCAAGGCGGAGAGCATCCCGGTCGTGAAGGCCGTGCACGGCATCCTGCAGTCGAACCCGGAGATCACGAAGGTCAGCATCGAGGGCCACACCGACGACCGCGGCGGCGCGAACACCAACCGCAAGCTGTCGCAGGCGCGGGCCGAGTCCGTGCGCAACTGGCTCATCGAGAACGGCGTCGGGCCGGAGCGGCTGAGCGCCGTCGGCTACGGCGAGGATCGCCCGGCGATGGAAGGGAAGTCGAAGGAGGCGCGCGAGATGAACCGCCGCGTCGAGTTCATCATCCTCGAGCCGCCGCAGGAGTAGCCGCGCGGCCGTGACCCGAGGACAGCGGGCCGGGACCTCCCGGCCCGTTGTCGTTTGGGGACCCGCGCGGGCGTCGCGCTCATTTGTTGCCGGATGGGCGCGGCGTCGCTATCACACACCGCCGCGCCGCATTGGGCGGCGAAGCAGCAGGGAGGAAAGACGTTGGGTGCACTCTCGGGCACGCTGACGACCACGGCGTACTACATCGAGGGAGACGTCCCGGACGGCTTCCGCGACACGTACCTCGAGGCGCTGTCGAAGTACCGCTTCAAGGAGATCGACCTGGCACTCGACCAGGACGAGAGCCTCGGGTGGGTGAGCATCACGAACCCGTTCGACACGGAGTTCGATCTGAACAAGGTCCTCTGGGGCAGCTACCTGATGGTGACGATCCGCCACGACGCCATCCGGCTCCCGGGCACCGCCTTCAAGCTGCACCTCCAGCAGCGCATCCAGGAGTACATGCACGAGCACGGCAAGGAGCGCATCTCCAAGCCGGAGCAGGAGGAGCTGAAGGAGGTCCTGCAGCGCGAGCTCAAGAAGCGCGTGCTGCCGGCCATCAAGACCTTCGACCTGGTGTGGAACATCGAGCGGCGCCAGGCCTGGTTCTTCACGCAGAACAAGAAGATGAACGAGCTCTTCGTCGACATGTTCGAGGAGACGTTCGGGTTGCAGGCCCACGAGCGCAACCCCTACAGCATGGTCGAGCACATGGGGCTCGACGACGCGATGTTCGACCGGATGCTGAGCGTCGAGCCGGCCGCGCTGGCCGCGCCGCCGCGTTGACGGGGAGCGAGACGCGATGGACCTCATCAACCGTATCAACTACACGCGCTTCCTCGGGCGCGAGTTCCTCACCTGGCTCTGGTACCGGTCGGACCTCAACGAGGGGATGTTCGACATCCCGACCGGCCCGGTCGAGGTCTGGTTCGACGCGAAGCTGACCCTCGAGGCGCAGGGCGACCTCAAGGAGCAGAACGTCGTCAAGGCCGAGAACCCGACCGAGGCCGACGAAGCCCGCGCGGCGCTCCTGACCGGCAAGCTCGTCGCGGAGGCGCGCCTGCGCATCATCCGCGACCAGAAGCAGTGGACCCTCAACGTCAAGGGCGACACGCTGGCGCTCTCGGGCGTGAAGATCCCGGCGCTCCTGTCGCGCGAGGACGACGAGCAGCTCTTCGAGCGCTTCTACCTGATGGAGGAGCTCGAGGACCTCTTCGCGGACCTCTACGAGCAGTTCATCCGGACGCGCCTCGACGACGAGACCTGGGCCCCCGAGGTGCAGGCCATCCGGGCCTGGGTCCACCAGATGCCCAGCGACGGCTGAACGCGAGGACGGCGCGCGGTCATCGTGACCGCGCGCCGCGCTCCCGGATCAGGCCAGGCCGCCCTCGGGCCCGGCGCCCCCGCCGACGGAGCCGTCACCACCGTCGAAGCGGAAGAACTGCGCGGCGGCGTCCTGCAGGAACTGGCGATGGGCCGGCTCACCGAGGTGCAGCCGGTACTCGTTGATCACCTTGATCTGCATGTCGAGCCACTCGGACCACGCCTGCTGCGAGACGTGGGCGAGGATGCGCTGGCCGAACTCGCCCGCGAAGGTGATGCGGGTCGTGATGGCGGGCAGCTCCTGCTGGTAGCGGCTGCAGAAGACGGTCGCGGGGCGGGGCTCTTCGGACACGGTGCAACTCCCTTGCAGGCTCGGCGGGCACCCGTGCGTCCGCTGGACGGCGCGGGGCGCGACTCGGCGCGGATAATCGACCATCCCGCCGCCGACGTCGAGCCCTGGTTTCCCTCGCGGTCCCGGCGACACCCGGCGGGCCCGCGCGGGGAACCGGATTTTTCACCGACGGAGTTTACCTCGCGCCTCCCGCCGGTCTGTGAGGGGGGCCACCGCGGAAGAGAAGGAGACCCAGCATGGAGGCCACGCGCATGGAAGACCGGCCCGCCGTCATCGCCCCGACCGAGCCGGCGCCGCCGAGCGTCCTCCGGATCGCCCCCCGCGCACGCACGCCTCGCGCCTCGACGGTGTGGGCGATGTGGCGAATGACCCGGGCCAGCCTCTGGTTCGCGCTGATCGTCTCGAGCTACCTCTTCCAGAAGGCCTTCGCCCGCGTCCTGGGCGAGCGCCTCGCCGCGGCACGCTGGGAGCGCGTCCATGCCCGGAACGCCCGGCGCCTCTACCGGGCCTGCGTCGGGATGCGCGGCGTCTACATCAAGATGGGCCAGGTCCTCTCGATCATGGGGACCTTCCTCCCGCCGGTCTACGCCCGCGAGCTCGAGGCGCTCCAGGACAAGGTCCCCGCCCGCCCCTTCAAGGACATCGACAAGGCCATCGCCGCGTCGCTCGGCGCCCGCCCCCACGTGCTCTTCGCCTCCTTCGACGAGACGCCGGTCGCCGCCGCCAGCCTCGGGCAGGTCCACCGCGCCACGACCCACGACGGCGAGGAGGTCGCGGTCAAGGTCCTCTACCCCAACGTCGAGGCCATCATGCGCCTCGACCTCCGCGTCATCGGGTGGGCCCTGGCGGTCTACCGCCGCTTCGTCCCCATCGCCCAGCTCGAGCGTCTCCACGCCCAGCTCACCGAGATGCTCGAGCAGGAGACCGACCTCTCCCACGAGGCGCGCTGCCTGACCCGGATGGGCGCCTGCTTCGCCGACGACCCGAACGTCCTCGTGCCCGAGCCGCGCCCGGCGCTGAGCTCCAACCGCGTGCTCACGATGACCTTCATGGAAGGCGTCAAGGTGAGCGACCGTGACGCCCTCGCCCGCCTCGGCCTCGAGCCCCAGGCCGTCGCCCGGAAGCTTGTCGAGGCCTTCTACAAGAACCTGCTCATCGACGGCTTCTTCCACGCCGACCCCCACCCCGGGAACTTCTTCGCCCAGCGCGGGCCCCACGGAGAGGTGCGCATCGTCATGCTCGACCTCGGCTCCGCCACTCCGGTCCACGCGCCGCTGGTCGACGGGATGATGACGATCCTCGGCGGCTTCATGGCGAAGGACGACGCGATGGTCATGGCCGGGGTCGAGACGATGGGCTTCGTCGCCGAGGGCGGCGACCGTGAGCTCCTCGAGCGCACCGTGAAGCAGTACTTCCAGAAGCTCCTCAACCTCGACATCAGCGACTTCGGCAACATCGGCATCGACCAGGCCAGCGAGCTCGCCGACCCCGGGCTCCGCCGGCGCGAGCTCCGAAAGCTCATGCGCTCGGTCTCCTTCCCCGAGGGCTGGTTCTACCTCGAGCGCGCCGCCGTCATCCTCTTCGGCCTGTCCGGCCAGCTCGCGCCGCGCCTGAACCTGGCCCAGGTCGGCTTCCCCTTCGTCGCCCGCTACCTCGCGACCCGCGGTCCCCGTCGCACGAGCCGCTGACCCGCTCGCCGCCCCACGAAGAGAAAAGGCCGCCCGAGCTCGGGCGGCCTTCTTCGTTCGGCGCGGTCGACGGCGCTCAGGTGAGCTTGACCCGCCACTCCACGCCTTCCGGCTTGTCCATGACGACGATCTGGCGCTCCTCGAGCTCCTTCCGGACGGCGTCCGCCGCGGCCCAGTCCTTCGCGACCCGGGCGGCCTCCCGCTCGGCGAGCTTCGCCTCGATCTCCTCGCGGGTGACGCCCAGCGCGGCGAGGCGCTTGGTCTTCACCTCCTCGAGGAACTCGCGGGTCGGCTGCGCCAGGAGCCCGGTCGCGTCGGCGATGAGGTCGAAGGCGGCCAGCGCCGGCGCGACCACCGGACCACCGCGCTTCTTCGCCTTCTTCAGGTTGGCGAAGCGGTTGATGGCGCGCGCGAGCTCGAAGAGGTCGCCCAGCGCCTTCGAGGTGTTGAAGTCCTCGTCGAGGGCCGCGTGCAGGCGCTCGGGGAGCTCACGGCCGAGCTTGAGCACGGCCTCGGCGTCGGGGCCCATCTCACGCGCGATCTGGTCGGCGTCGCCCTCCCCGCCCAGGGCCTCGGCGACCTCCTTGGCCTCGTAGAGGCGGCTCAGCATCGCGAGCGCCTCGGGGAGCGCCTCCTCCCCCCACGGCAGCGGCGAGCGGTAGTGGTTCTGGAGGTAGTAGAGGCGGAGCGTCTGGGCCGGGAAGTTGGCGAGGGCGACCTCGACGTTGATGACGTTGCCGAGGCTCTTGCCCATCTTCTGGCCGCTCGACATCGTGAGCAGGCCGTTGTGCATCCAGTAGCGGACGTACTTCTCGCCGCCGTGACCGCACTCGGACTGGGCGATCTCGTTCTCGTGGTGCGGGAAGACCAGGTCGAGCCCGCCGCCGTGGATGTCGACGGTCGAGCCGAGGCGGCTCTGCGCCATCGCCGAGCACTCGATGTGCCACCCGGGGCGGCCCGGGCCCCACGGGCTCGGCCACGCCGGCTCGCCCGGCTTCACGGCCTTCCAGAGCGCGAAGTCCGCGCCGCTCCGCTTGCCGTCCGCGGCGTCGGCGCTGCGCAGCTCGTCGACCTTCTGGCCGCTGAGGCGCCCGTAGTCCCCGAAGGTCTCGACGGCGAACCACACGCTCCCATCGGCGACGTAGGCGTGACCGCGGTCGATGAGCTCCTGGGTGAGCGCCAGGATGTCCTCGATGGACTCCGACACCTTCGGCTCGTGGTCCGGCCGCAGGAGCCCCATCGCGTCGGCGTCCTCGTGGAACGCATCGATGTAGCGCTTGGAGAGCGCGATCGGGTCCTCACCGAGCTCGTTGGCGCGGTTGATGATCTTGTCGTCGACGTCGGTGAAGTTCCGGACGAACTCGACCGCCCAGCCGCGGTGCCGGAGGTAGCGCACGAAGGTGTCGAAGATCACCATCGCGCGGGCGTGGCCGACGTGGCAGCGGTCGTACACCGTCATCCCACAGACGTAGAGCCCCACGCGCCCCGGCTGCAGGGGCACGAAGTCTTCCACCGTGCGGGAGAGGGTGTTGTAGAGGCGAAACGGTGCGGCCATGGTCGGTCCTCGACACTGCGGGCAGGGCACGGACCGCGGCGATGGCGACCCGCGCTACGGGTGGAGCATTAGGGCGACTCAGGGCCGGTTGGTCAAGCCCCTCGGAGCCCATTCGGCCCGGCCGACCTCAGGGATCGTAGGGCCCGTCGGGTCCCGCGCCGCGGTCGCGCTGACGCGGGACGCACGTACACTGCTCACACCCGTCCTCGGTCGTCTGGCAGACGTACTCGAAGTCCAGGCTACAGGTGGCGAGAGGCTTGTAGTCCTCGCACGGCTTCTTCTCGGCGCTCGCGCTGCTCGCGCAGGTCGGCGCCCCAAGGAACCCGAAGGCCAGCGCGGCGGCGATGAGGTGGCGGATCTTCATGGGGTCACTCCCAAATCCCGACGCCGATGCTACCCTGGGCCCCGCGACGACGCGACAGACTTCGACGGGAGAGGGCCAGATGGGCGGAGAAGACCAAGGCACCGAGCGGCTCGACGCGATCCTCGCGTCCTCCGACAGCCGGGACGGCAAGCTGTGGGCGATCCTCACCCTGCTCGAGGAGGTCTTGCGCCTCCCGGCGGCGGCCCGCGTCGGCGGTGACCGCGTCGAGGTGACCCACGTCGACTACGGCGGCGACGAGGTGCAGGGCCTGACGGCCGAGATCGCCGACGAGGCCGGCGTTCGGAGCCTCCCGCTCGCCCAGGTGGTCTTCTTGAACCGCGAGCCGGGATCCGAGCTCGTTCAGGCCTACACCCGGTGGGTGCGGGGACGTCCCGCCGACCCGGCCCGAGTGGCCGCGGCCTCCGTGCGCCCGGAGGAAGGACCGATCGAGCTGGTGGTGCTCGCGGTGCTCCCGCGGACGGCGAAGTGTCGGCGCCTCGACGACGAGAGCGACGTCGTCTACCGGCCGTCGGACCGGGAGCTGCTGGTCCCCGGGACCCTCATCACCATCCACCCCAAGCAGCGCGAAGGGCGGCTGGAAGGGCCCATCGAGTCGACGCGCATCGATCCGACGCGTCTCGGCCTCGTGCCGCTGGCGCTCACGCCGGCGGAGGACGACGACGGAGCCTTCGCGCTGGACTCCCCGCCCTCCCCCGAGCAGCTCGAGGAGGCCGAGCTCCTCGCCGACGGTGGCGACCCCAGAGAGGCGCGCCGGCTCCTGCTCGAGCTGCTGGCCGAGGAGCCGCAGCTCCTCGAAGCCCACGCCGCGCTCGGCGCCCTGGCCCTGACGTCCTCTCCCGAGACCGCGCTCGCGCACTACGCCGTCGGAGCGGCCATCGGGGACATGAGCATCCCCGACCCCTTCGAGGGCCTCGTGCCCTGGGAGCTGCCGGGGAACCGCGGCTACCTCGCCTGCCTCTACGGCTGTGCCCGGGCGCTGCACCGACTCGGCCGCGACGTCGACGCGCGACGCCCGCTCGAGCGGCTCCTCGCCCTCGACCCCGACGACCACCTGGGCGGCACCCAGCTCCTCGTCGCCGTCGGCGGTCGGAAGCAGCTCTAGCTCGGAGCCCCAGACGCAAAAAGCCCCGCAGGCGTGACCTGCGGGGCTTTTTCGTGTCCGGTGGCGACGCGCACGGCGGGGCGCTGAAAAGACGAAAGCCCCGTTGGCATGAGCCAACGGGGCTTTCGAAAAGAGAATCCGGC
>SBGO01000134.1 GCA_006226565.1 Deltaproteobacteria bacterium
TGTCGCCGGCGTCGCCGGCTTCTCGGGCTCGGCGGGGGCCGCGACCTCGGGCCGCTGCGCCACGGGGCGCGACGGCGCGGCCGGCTTCGTGGCCGCGGGCGGGGCCTCGGCAGAGCCGAGGGCGTCGTCCAGATCCGCCCCACAGCCGAGGCAGAACTTGAAGAAGACCTCGTTCTCGGTCCCGCAGAAGGGGCAAACTCTCACCGCTGTCGCCTCCTGAGCGGCCGTGCGACGGCGTGGTCACGTCGCCTGCGTCTTCTTTTCCTACTACCGCCCCCCTTCGCCGGTCAACACGGGCGGGGGACGACCGACCATCGCTTCACCGAGCGATCAATCGCGGATGCCGAGCGCCCGCATCTTCTTGTAGAGGTGGCTCCGCTCGAGCTGAAGCGCCGCCGCCGTCTGCGTGACATGGCCCCCGTGGGCGTTCAGCGCCGCCAGGATGATCGCCCGCTCGGCGTCCGCCACGAGGTCTCGCATCGACGCGCCGGGCCGGTAGAGCGCGCCGGCGACGGTCTTCCCCTCCCCGAGGAGGCGTCGCACCGCGGCGCCGTCGATCACCGTGGCGGGCGTGAGGATGACGAGGCGCTCGCAGGCGTTGCGCAGCTCCCGCACGTTCCCGGGCCAGTCGTGCCGGGCCAGCGCCTCCAGCGCCTCGCTCGTCACGTCCTTCCGCTTCATCCCGTTCTCTTCGCAGACCCGCGCGACGAAGCTCGCGACCAGCTCCGGCACGTCCTCCTTGTGGGCGCGCAGCGGCGGCGCGTCGATCGGGATGACGTTGAGCCGGTAGTACAGGTCCTCGCGGAACTCGCCCGCCTCGATGGCCGCCTCGAGATCCTTGTTCGTCGCAGCCACGACGCGCACGTCGACCCGGATCGGGCGCGCCCCGCCGACCCGCTCGATCTCCCCCTCCTGCAGCGCCCGGAGCAGCTTCGCCTGGACGTCGAGCCGCATGTCGCCGATCTCGTCGAGGAAGAGCGTGCCGCCGTGGGCCAGCTCGAACTTGCCCTTGCGCGCCTGGTGCGCCCCGGTGAAGGCGCCGCGCTCGTGCCCGAAGAGCTCGCTCTCGATCAGCTCGCTCGGGATGGCCGCGCAGTTGAGCTTCACGAAAGGCTTGTCGGCGCGATCCGACTCCTCGTGGACGGCCCGCGCGATGAGCTCCTTGCCGGTGCCGCTCTCGCCGGTGATCAGCACGCGCCCGCGCGACGGCGCGGCGAGCGAGATCCGCTCGCGTACCTCGCTCATGACCCGCGACCGCCCCACCAGCTCGCTCCCCGAGCGGGCGAGCGCCCGCAGGGTCTCGAGCTCGCGGCGCTGGTTGGCGAACTCGAGGGCGTTGTGGAGGGTGATGAGGATCTTGTCGATCGAGAGCGGCTTCTCGATGAAGTCGTGGGCGCCGAGGCGAATCGCCTCCTTCGCCATCTCGATCGTGCCGTGGCCGCTCATCACCACGACCGGCGTCTCCGGCGCCCTCCCCTTCAGCTCGGCGAGGACGTCGAGGCCGCTCCCGTCCGGGAGCTGCACGTCGAGCATCACGAGGTCGTGGGACTGCGGCTCGAAGCGCGCGAGCGCCGAGGCGACGCTGTCGGCGTCGTCGCAGCGGTAGCCCTCGATCGACAGCGAGCGCGCCAGGGACACGCGGATGTTCTTCTCGTCGTCGACGATGAGGATGGTCGCGCTCACGCTCGATGCCTCCGGCGGGTTCGGGTGCCACGGCGAACAAGGAACGCCGCCCACAGGTGATTCCGCTCCGGAGCGGGCGGGGGGCAGGCGCCCGATGACGGGCGACACCATGCGACGGGTGGCCTCGGAACGCAACGTCCGCGGCCCCCTCGGCACATGAGGCTGGGCTTGACAGGGACCCGATCGCAGGCGAAGGTGCGCCATTGTCAATGGGCCCGCTCCCGTCGACCCTCGCCCGCCCCCGCAGGTATGACAGCGCCGGGCGGGGCCGTTCGTCCAAACGCAGGACCCCGCGCATGAAGTCAGCTCGAACCGCTTCCCGACCGACGGCGAAAGCCCTCATGAGCCACATGGGGATGTCGGGGCTCGTGGTCGGTGGTCTCCTCCTCGCGACCACGTTCCTGTCGGGGTGCCCGAAGTCCTATCCGGACTGTGACAAGGACGGCACCTGCGCCTCGCACGGCGAGGTCTGCGTCCAGAACAAGTGCCGGCAGTGCCGCGACGACTCGCAGTGCACCAAGCTCGACGCCTGCCTGACCTGCCAGGCCAACGAGTGCGTCAAGCGGCCCGGCTGCTGCAAGTCGACCCTCGACTGCCCCAACGGCAAGTGCTGGCGCGACCCGGGGAACCCGTCCGCGCCCGGCACCTGCGGCGGCATGTGTCAGGTCGCCAGCGACTGCCCGTCCGGCCAGCGCTGCGCCAACGGCAGCTGCGTGCCCGACATCGCCTGCACCGACGACGCGTTCTGCCCCGAGGGTCAGCGCTGCCTCGACGGCCGCTGCGCCATCGTCCCGTGCACGCCCGCGCCGATCTACTTCGACTTCAACGAGTACGTCATCCGCCTCGACCAGGAGCAGACCGTGGCGGACAACGCGGCCTGCCTCAAGCAGCGGCTCTCGGAGCGCTTCGTGACCGAGGGGCACTGCGACGAGCGCGGGTCGGACGAGTACAACCTCGCCCTCGGCCAGCGCCGCGCGGCGACGGTCGTGCGCCAGTACCAGACCCTCGGCGCCGAGCGCGCCCACATCAACGTCATCTCCTACGGTGAGGAGAAGCCGGTGTGCACCGAGGCCCGCGAGTCGTGCTGGAGCCAGAACCGCCGGGTGGAGACGAACCCGAAGTGATGTTTCGTTCCGAGCGGGGGTCCGGCGCGCGCGCCGGGCTGCTCGCCGCTCTGCTCCTCGCGGCCGCGGCGACGACGGGCTGCGCGACCACGGGCGACCTCGAGAAGGTCGAGGCCCGCGTGGTCGAGCTCGAGAAGTACAACGCGGCGCTGAAGCGCTCGATGGCCGAGGACATCGACCGGGTCGAGAAGCTCCGGGCGAAGCTCACCGAGGCCGAGGAGACGCTGCGCAAGAACGGCGCCAACCTCGGCATCCGCCTCGAGCGGGTCGAGGAGTCCGTGCCGAAGCTGACGGGCAACCAGGAGGCCCTGAAGGTCCAGCTCTCGCGGCTCGAGGCGGACGTCGAGACGATCAAGCGGGTGCTCGCCGAGCGCCTCGGCACGACCGAGTTCTTCCTGCCGGCGGACCTCCCGAAGGACAAGGCCGGGATGTGGGCCGCGGCGGAGACGGCGGCCACCGCCAAGAAGATCAAGGAAGCCCAGGCCATCTACGAGCTCTACGTGGCCAGCTTCCCCGAGGACCCGCGCGCGCCCGAGGCCTTCGTGGCGATCGCCAAGGTGATGGAGAGCGCCGGGGACCCCGAGGCCGCCATCCGCTTCTACCAGAAGGTCTTCGACAAGTACCGGGACAACCCCCTCGCCGCCACGTCGGTCATGCGGATCGCCGAGATCTACTACGCCAAGGGCGACTGCGGCCGGACGAAGAACATCTACAAGTTCATCTCCGACGAGTTCAAGGGGACCCCCGAGGGCGACGAGGCGAAGCAGCGCGCCAAGGACCTCAAGAAGGACAAGGACTGCAAGAAGTAGGCGCCGTCGCGCCTCTCGAGCAGGTCGGCGCGCCGAGCCCGCGCCAAGCAGGTCGAACGTGTTCACCTACGACCAGAGCTTCGACGTCATCGTCGTAGGCGCCGGGCACGCAGGGATCGAGGCGGCGCTCGCCGCGTCGCGGATGGGCGCCTCGGTGCTCGTCGTCACGATGAACCTCGACCGCGTCGGGTGGATGAGCTGCAACCCGGCCATCGGCGGCCTCGGCAAGGGGCACCTGGTCAAGGAGATCGACGCCCTCGGCGGCGGGATGGCGCGCGCCATCGACGCCGCGGGGATCCAGTTCCGCCGGCTCAACCTGTCGAAGGGCCCGGCCGTGCGCGGGAGCCGGGCCCAGGCCGACAAGTGGGAGTACGCCCGGGTCGCGCGCGGGATGCTCGAGTCGGCGCCGGGCCTGCGCCTCGTCCAGGCCTCGGTCGAGGACCTGCTGATGGACGAGACGGGGCCGCGCGCCGCGGTCCGCGGCGTCGTGACCCACCTCGGGATCCGCTACCTCGCCCGCACGGTGGTGCTGACGACCGGGACGTTCCTCCGCGGTCTCCTCCACTACGGCGAGGCCAAGGTGGCCGGCGGACGGGCCGGCGACCACGCGACCCACGGGCTGAGCGCGACCTTCGAGCGGCTGGGCTTCCCGGTCGGCCGCCTCAAGACCGGCACGGTGCCGCGCCTCGACGGGCGCACCATCGACTTCTCGGCCCTCGCCGAGCAGCGCGGCGAGGATCCGCCGCGGCCCTTCGCCCTCTACGGCGGCCGCGTCGCCCTGCCCCAGGTCAGCTGCCACGTCACCTACACGACCGCCGCGACCCACGACGCCATCCGCGCCAACCTCCACCGCGCCCCGATGTACTCGGGCGCGATTCAGGGCTCCGGCCCGCGCTACTGCCCGTCCATCGAGGACAAGATCGTCCGCTTCGCCGACCGCGAGCGTCACCAGATCTTCCTCGAGCCCGAGGGGCTCTCGACCCACGAGTACTACCCGAACGGCATCTCGACGAGCCTCCCCGCCGACGTCCAGCTGGCGATGGTGCGGAGCATCCCGGGGCTCGAGCGCGCGGAGATCACCCGCTTCGGCTACGCGGTCGAGTACGACTACGTCGACCCGCGCGAGCTGACCCACGCCCTCGAGACGCGGCGGGTCGCCGGCCTGTTCCTGGCCGGGCAGATCAACGGCACCACCGGCTACGAGGAGGCCGCGGCCCAGGGGCTCGTCGCCGGCGTCAACGCGGTCCGGGCCGCCCGGGCCGAGGAGCCCTTCGTCCTCGACCGCGCCGACGGCTACGCCGGGGTGCTCGTGGACGACCTCGTGACGCGCGGCGTCGACGAGCCCTACCGGATGTTCACGTCCCGCGCGGAGTACCGCCTGGTCCTGCGCGAGGACAACGCCGACGAGCGGCTCATGCCCCTCGGCCGGGCGCTCGGGCTCGTGTCCGACGCGGTCTGGCGGGCCTTCGAGGCGCGGCAGGCGGCGGTGACCGAGACCCTCGACCGCCTCCGGGCGCACCGGCTCACGCCCGACACCGCCACGAACGCGCGCGTCACGGCCCTCGGCTGGGCGCCGCTGGCGCAGCCGATGAGCTACGAGGAGCTGCTGCGCCGGCCCGAGGTCGACATCCAGCGCCTCGCCGAGCTGGGCGCCTCCTGGCTCGCCGACCTCGAGCCCGAGGTCCTCGAGAAGCTCGAGGTGCGGACCAAGTACGCCGGCTACATCGCGCGCCAGGACACCCAGGTCGAGCGCTTCAAGCGGCTCGAGGGGGTGAGCCTCCCCCCCGACCTGGCCTTCGACGCCATCGGCGGGCTGACCGCCGAGGCCGTCGAGAAGCTGACCCGCGCGCGCCCGTCGAGCGTCGGCCAGGCGACCCGCATCCAGGGGGTCACGCCGGCGACCATCAGCGCGCTCCTCGTCCACCTCCGAAAGCGCACCGCCACGCCCCCGGGACACGCCGCCGCGGAGCTCGGCGAAGCCGGCTCCGAGGCGTTGCCCGAAGAGCAGACGGCCTAGCGCCGCGTCGCCTCAGTCGACGATGCGGAGCCAGGACGGCGGGACGATCTCGCGCAGCGGATCGGGGCGGAACAGGAACTTCAGGAGCCGGCGCATGTCCCGGTAGTGCGGGATGCGCTCCTCGAGCTCCCAGCGCATCCGCCGGCGCTGCATCTCGAAGGTGCGGTGCGAGGTGTCGGTCAGGTCGAGGACCTCGAGGAAGTAGTTCGCCTCGGTCTGGATCTGCACCTCGAAGACCTGGGTGCCCCAGCGGTAGACGTTCTTGATCGCCTCCCAGCCGGTCCGCTTCTTCTGCTCGGGCGGCAGCGCCAGGTAGTCCTTGTGCTCGATGAGGTCGAGGAACTCGACGTCGCGCTCCCACTCGAGCCCGAGGCCCTCGATCTCCGAGCGCCCGAAGCGCATCGCCCGCAGCGCGGCGTCGACCCGGTAGCTGTCCGAGCGGCGCGGGGTCAGGATCTTCACGCCGAAGACGTCCTTGATGTACTTCGAGCGCTGGTTGAGGATCTTGTCGCGCTGGACGAACGAGTCGATGTCGAAGAGGGCGTCGCAGACCTTGTTCCAGATCTGCTCGTTGGCCTTCACGCGCGTCATCACGCGGGTCGCGACGGCGTCGTCCGCCATGTCGAGGGGCCGCATCTCGAGGAAGCTCGCGCGCGGGTAGAGCTTGCCGAAGGGATCCTCGTAGCGCGGACGGTAGCGGTAGTGGCGCGCGATGCGCTGCGCCATGCTGTAGTCGGTGACGCGCTTCAGCTCCTCGCGGGTGATGCGCTCCTCGATGACGATACGCGGCGACTGGAGGGACTCCTCCTCCTCTTTGGGGCCGACGAGGACGCGGGCGACGAGCTCGACCCGGCGGGTGCCGGTGATGCGCCACGCCATCAGCGTCGCGAGGTCGTAGAGGCGATGCTCGCCCTCGAGGACGCCCAGCTCCCACTGGTCGCGGCAGTAGTCGATCTCCGAGCGCTGCAGCTCGAGCACCGGGGGCTCGGTCCCGAGGGCGGCGGCCTCGCGGAGCGCGCGCACCTGCGTCGCCATCGACTCGAGCAGGCGGTTGGTCCGCTCGTCCCGAATCAGCAGCGCGAGCGGCGAGAACTCTCGGGCGCCCCGATCGAACATCTGGGCGTTCACGACTTCCCTTGCGACTTCGGCAGCTCCGGGACGCGGTAGCTCCGCGCCCGGATTCGCCCCTGGAGCGTGGGCAGGTTCGCGTTCAGCTCGGCGAGCGTCGGCGTGCGCCCCAGCTCCTTCGTCAGGTGGCGTACCGCCATCGGATAGAACGCCGAGGTGTCGCTCCGGAGCGGACCGCTCAGGTACTCCCGCTGCGTGATGCGCGACCCCGCGTCCAGCGAGGTGACTCGATAGGTCCAGGTGAAGCTCGGACGGCCGTCGCCCTCGGCGCGGGCCTCGACCCACACGTGCGGACCCTCCCGCTTCACGATCGTCGTGGTCGTCGGGCGGTCTGCGTAGTGTGTCTTCCACAGCGTCTCCGTCGTCTGGGCGAACATGCGCTTGGCGAGCTCGATCGCCATGTCCTGGTCCGCCGCCGGCGCGTCGTCGAAGACCGCGCCGAGCATCTCGTGTAGTCGATACCGGAAGTCGACCAGCGCGCTGGCCGACGCGAGGTCACCCGCGGCGATCGCGTCGTGCAGCTTCTCGACGGTCTTCTCGGCGTCCGACCCACGAAGCGCGAGGCTAGCCGCGAGCACTGCCCCCGCGACGACGAGAGCACCGACGAGATATCTGGGTCTCAACGGATGTCGTTTCCTTTCGTTTCCGTCCGGGTCTTACACCAATGGCGGGCCGAGCGCCAGCCGCAGCGCCCAAACATGGCGGAAAGACCGTGAATTCCCTTGCAAACGAAGTTGTGCGAGGTTCCGATTGAACATCGGGGGAGACGGCGCCGTCTGAGGCCTGTGTTCACGCTGCCACGCGGTGCCCTGAGAGGAGAAAGACGATGACGAAGCGATACGCACTGACCTTGGGTTTTGGGTTGATGGCTCTCGGCTTCGCCGGCTGCTACATCGACAACGGCGTCTACACCTGCTTCGACGACTATGACTGCCCGGTCGGTGACTACTGCGGCGCCGACGGCATCTGCTACACCCCCGTCGTCTACGCTCCCGGCTGCTACGACGACTACGACTGCGCCGCCGGCTACTCCTGCGGTGTCGACGGCGTCTGCTACGCCGAATACGAGTGCGTGAGCGACGCCCAGTGCGGCGCCTACGAGTACTGCGCGACCGACGGCTTCTGCTACGCCCGCCCCGGCTGCGTCAGCAACGCCCAGTGCAGCCCCGGCTACTACTGCGCCTCCGACGGCGTCTGCTACGCCGAGCCGAACTGCAGCTCCGACTACGACTGCGGCGGCAACGCGTTCTGCGACGCCGGCTACTGCGCGAGCCTGCCCTTCTGCGCGATGCACGCCGACTGCCCGGCCGGCACCTACTGCGCGGTCGACGGCCGGTGCTGGGTCGGTGACCTCTGCTACGACGACCTCGACTGCGCCTACGAGGAGTACTGCTCGGTCGACGGCCTCTGCGAGGCGCAGCCCGGCTGCCACGACGACTACGACTGCGGCCCCAACCAGATCTGCGCCGCCAACGGCCTCTGCGCCGACGTGCTGACCTGCGCCGACGACTACGACTGCCCCATCGGGAGCTACTGCGACGCCTACGGGTACTGCGTCGCCTACTGACCGAGACACCGTGTGACAGCGCGGGCCGGGCGACCTCTCGAGGTCGCCCGGCCTTTTTCGTGCCCGCGGCTACGGCAGGGCTGCGAGGAGCTCCGCCATCGTCCGCGCGAGCCGCGGGTGGCGGAGCCCGGGGTCGATCTCGCAGAGCGGCGCCAGCACGAAGCGCCGCTCGTGAAGGCGCGGGTGCGGCAGCGTCAGGACGGGATCATCGCTCACCCGGTCCTCGTAGCAGAGGAGATCGAGGTCGAGGGTGCGCGGGCCCCAGCGGAGCGTCCTCACCCGCCCGGCCGCGGCCTCCATCCGGTGCAGCGCGGCCAGGAGCTCGCGCGGCGAGGCGCGCGTGACGAGCCGCACCACCGCGTTGAGGTAGGGCGGCTGCGGGGGCCCGACGGGCGCCGTGACGTGGATCCGCGAGCTCGCCTGGAGGCGCGTGCCCGGCATCGCGCCGAGCCAGCGGCGGGCGCGCTCGAGGGTCGCCCGGGGGTCGCCGAGGTTCGCCCCGAGGGCCACCCAGGCGGTGCCGCGGGGCGGCGGCAGGTTGGATTGTGGCGCCGAGCTGTGGGACGTGC
>SBGO01000357.1 GCA_006226565.1 Deltaproteobacteria bacterium
CGGGGTTCCGCACGGTGTAGAGGCCGTCGACGCCGAGCACGCGGGCGCCGACGTCGAGGGTGACCCGCTCGGCGGCGAAGCGGACGGCGGGGTCGGGGTCACGGCGCGGCGTCTCGGCGAGGTGGGCGCGCCACAGGGACCAGTCCGCGTCGGTGAGCGCGGGCGGCCGGGGCACGGTCCCCGGCGCGCCGGTCTCCGCGAGGCCGAGCGCCATGGCGACGGTGAGCCCCTCGCCGGGCGCGAGGGTGCGGTCGCGCCAGCCGAGGTTGACGGCGGTGAGGCTCTGGTTGTCGAGGGGCCGGGCGGGGTCCACCTCGCGCGGCTCGTGCGCGAAGCTGTTGGCGTAGAGCACGACGTCGGGCAGCGGCGTGGCCGGGTCGAGGACGAAGGCGTCGGCCTGGTTCGAGAAGCTGCCCTCGTCCTGGCCGAGGGCGCGGTTGCCGAGGTCGTACATCCCGCCGGCGTCCCACTCGCCGGGGCCGAAGGCGGCCTCGTGGCGGACGAGGGCGTCGCGGGTCCAGCCCACGTCGCCGTCGGACGAGCGGTAGCGGCCGATCCACGGGTCCTCGCCGCTGTAGAGGTGGAAGCGCACCGGGTGGTCGCAGCCGTTGGTGACGCGGGTGGCGAGCACCCACCACGGCGCGCCGGCGCGGGTGGTCGCGACGCGGGTGACGCGGTAGCAGCCGCCGACGTTGAGGGCGCGCAGGACGACGCGCTCGGGGCCGGCCTCGAGGACCTCGCCGCGGACGAGCTCGAGGCGCTCGCCGTCGCGCCCGCGGCCGAAGTTCTCCGACCAGCCCCAGCTGTACTCGACGCCGGCGTCGAGGTCCCAGATCGACTCGTCCTGGGCGCACCAGACGTTGATCTCGCGGTAGCCGCGGATCGGCCGACGCGGGTAGAGCGCCATCCCGGAGCCGCCCTCGGAGCCGATGGCGAGGCCGCCGGTGTAGCCCGCGTAGCGGCACTGGAAGCAGGTCCGCAGCAGGTCGCCGCCGGCGAGGTGGTGGATGACGTCGCCGCGCCCGGTCTTCGGGTCCCAGCGCACCTCGACCCGGGGCGGGGCCGTCGGCGCGGCCTCGGCCGGAGGCGCGGGAGGCGGCGTGGTCAGGCCGCGGCGCTCCTGGCAGCCGACCAGGGCCGCCAGGGCCGCGGCCCCGAGCAGGACCGCCGTGCCGCGCGGGATCAAGCGCGCTTGCGCCGGAGGACCGCGAGGGCGAGCAGGGCGCCGAGCGCGAGCAGGGTCGCGGCCGCGCTCCCGCCGCCGGCGGCGCAGCCCCCGCCCCCCTCGACGTCGCCGTCGGTGTCGGTGCTGCCGGGGACGACCGTGGCGTCGGCGCCGGCGGTGTCCTCCTCGGAGGTGTTGGCGTCGATCACGTCGGGCTCGTCCTCGACGACCGGCTCGACGACCGAGCCCGCGCAGACGACGGCGCAGTCGAGGCCCTGGAGCGCGGTCGGCTCCGGGATCTCCCACGGGTAGACCTCGACGTCGGAGTCCCCAGCGTCGGCGTCGTCGTCGGTGGGGCCGGCGTCGACCTCGACGGGCACGGCGGAGGCCTCGGAGACGGTCACGGAGCCGCCCATCGGGGTCGTCCCGTCCAGGGTGACGGTGTAGGTGTGGGCGCCGAGGGGGACGTCGCAGTCGCAGGTCTGGGTCGCGTCGACGCCGATGAGGCCGCTGCCGGTGTTGGCCGTGAAGCTGCCGCTCATCGGCACCCACACGAGGTCGACCTTGGCGCCGTCGCGCTCGACGGTGGTCGGGACGGGGACGGTGCCCCCGACCGAGCCGTCGTGGCCGTAGGTGATCTGGACGTGGCGCGTCGTCGGGACCTGACGGACGCGGAGGACGTCGACGGCGATGGGGTTGGCGAGCGCGGCGCCGGTGGGCACGGCCGCGGCCAGGAGGAGGACGACGAGACGCTTCATGGGACCCTCTAGGGGCACGAGGCTGTGGAAGCGAGCGATGGACCCACTTTCCCTCCGCGGCCGCCTCGAATCAACCCGGGCCCGGCCCCGCGGCGCGCAGGAACGGCAGCACGTCGCGGGTGTAGTAGGGCTCCTCGGTGCCCCAGAAGACGTAGTCCAGCCGCAGCACGTCACGCGCGTAGCGGTACAGCGTCGCGGGGGTGACGGGCGCGCCCGTCTCCGGGTCCCGCGCGGCGAGGTTCCCGTCCTGAACGGCGACGCCGGCGATCTGCGTGCGGGGGCGCGCCGCGATGAGCGGATAGCTGTGCGCCCGCTGCCAGCGGCTCGTCGGCATCAGGTCCGGCCCGCCGACGCCGACGCCGATCCGCGCCGCGTGGGCGTAGAGGGCGCGCAGGTGGCCGTGGTCGTCCTCCGGGAGCCACTCGCCGGGCATGAAGTTGGCGTAGACGAGGACGCGCGAGCGCGGGAAGGCGGCCTTTGCGGCGTCCATGAGGGCCACCACGGCGTCGCGGTAGCCGGCGGGGGTGAAGTCGGGCGGCGCGCGCTCGCCGTCGTCGCCGAAGTCGACGGAGGTCTCGGCGAGGTTGATCCCGGCGATGCGCCCGTCGACGGCCCGCCCGAGGGCCGCGAGGAGCGCGACGAAGCGGGCGCGGACGGCCGGATCCCAGCGCCGCGCGACCCACCCGCCGAAGGTCGGCGGGGTGGCGTGGCCGTCGACCTGGGCGGCGACCCCGCCGCCGTACGCCGGGTCCGTCACGAGGTCCTCGGGGACGAGGACGCGGTCGGAGAAGGAGACGTCCTGGAGCTGGACGAAGAGGCGCTTGCCGTGGCGCTCGAGGAAGGCGAGGTCGGCGAGGAGGGGCGCGAAGGCGTAGCGGCCGCGCTCCGGCTCGAGCTCGCGCCAGCTGTACTTGAGCTGCGCCCCGACGAGGGCCGGGGTGTCGAGGAAGCTCCGGTCGCGGATCCGCTCGCGATCGAAGCCGAAGAAGACGTAGCTCTGCGGCGGATCGTGGGCCGCTGCGGGAGCGGGAGCGGCGGCGAGGCCGAGGAGCAGGAGCACGAGCGCGGAGGTCATGGAGAGCGGGACGGGGATCTCACCGTTTCTATTCCGTTCTCAGGCGCCCCGGTCACCGGTCCCCGCATCCGAAGGTTGTGCTGCGACGTGAAATCCCGGATGCTCCCGCTTTGCCTACGGAGCCCTCCCTTGCGTTTTCCCGGCAGCCGCAACCCCAAGCACTACTTCCCGGTCACCCGCAAGGCCACGCGCGTCGATTGGGACGCCGAGGGCGACCCCCAGCGCTGGTACGTCGTGGGGCTCGACGAGGTGATCGTGGACCTCGAGGTCTACGGCCCCCGCACGCTCGGTGAGCAGCTCGGCTTCTCGGTCGGGGAGTCCGTCCAGCTCGACGCCGCCTCCCACGGGCAGCTCCTCGAGCGGCTCGCGGCCGAGGGGCTCCAGGTCCGCAGCTGGGCGGCGGGCGGCACCGTCGCGAACACGCTCAACAACTACACGCACCTCTCCGGCGAGCCGGCGGTCCTGCTCGGCGCCATCCAGGACACGATTCGCCCCGGCGACCCGGCGTGGGCCTACGTCGCCCAGACGCCCAAGGCGCTGAACCTCAACCACCTCAAGCCCCTCCCCGGGCCCATCGGCTCGGCGATCACCTACGTCTCCGACGACGGCGAGCGCTCCTTCGGGGTCGGCCCCGGCGTCGCCGGCGACTACCCGCCCGAGGCGGTGCCGGCCGACCTCATCGAGGGCGCGGCGATGGTGCTGACGAGCCTCTACTGCCTGCGCCCGACGACGCGCCCGATCGCGCACGCGGCGCTGCGGATGATGGAGCTCGCCCGCGACGCCGGCGTGCCGGTCGGCTTCGGGCTGGGCACGGCGGGCCTCGTGCGCGAGCTCCGCGACGAGGTGCAGCAGGTCCTGTCGGAGTACGTCACGGTCGCGGCGATGAACCTCCAGGAGGCGACGGCGCTGACCGGCGAGACCGACGCGCTGCTGGCGGCGGAGAAGGTCCTCGACCTGGTCGACGTGGTGATCGTCACCGAGGGGCCGCGCGGGCTGACCGTCGGCGGCTGGACCGACGAGTCGACCAAGCGGGAGACGCGCGAAGAGGTGCGCTCGGGCGCCATCCCGGACTTCAACCGCTGGGAGTACAGCCGCCTCGTCCGGCGCAAGGACTGCCCGAACCCCGTCCGCATCTACAGCCACACGCACCCGTACCGCGGCGGCCCGGACCGGCTCGCGAACACCAACGGCGCGGGCGACGCGGCGCTGGCGGCGCTGCTCCACGACCTCGCGGCCAACCGCTACCACGTGCAGACGGTCCCGGACTCCGAGAAGCACGCGGGGCAGATCGAGCCGCTGTCGTACTCGTCGCTGTCGCGCATCGCGCAGTACTCGAACCGCGTCGCCTACGAGGTCCTGCGCGCCCGCTCGCCGCGCCTCGACGGCCCGGTCGGCTCCGACGAGGCCTGACCCCGGCGGCCGCGACTCGCGGTGGCGACCACGACGGCGTATCGTGGAGGCCTCGAGCTCTGCTCGGGCTCTCGGAGGACGCCGATGGGATCGAGGATCATGGGTCTCGCGTGCCTCGCGGTCGCGGTCGCGTTTGGCGGCGTCGGCTGCGAGGCCCCACCGCCGGAAGCGTCCGGCGCGCTCGACGTGAGCATCTACCTGGCCGAGCTCGATTGGCGCGTGCGCCAGCTCTGGCCCGACGCCCACCCCCGAAGCTACGAGCTCCGCTTCAGCGTCGAGGACGCGAGCGGCCGCGAGGTCGACTCCGAGGTGGTGCTGACGCCCCTCTACGAGTGGGGCGACGACCTCGTCCTCGCCTGCGTCCCCGGCGAGCAGGCGACCGTTCGCGCGCGCCTGCAGGGGGCCTACGCGGGGCGCCCCCGGGAGCCTCGTGGCGGCCGCGGCGGCCTCGCCTTCCCTGAGGGCTACGAGACGTACACGACCGTCCTCTGCGCCGAGGACGGCCAGGTGAACGACGCGCGCCTGCCCGGCGTGACGACGCCGGTCGAGACCTCAGTGCCGATCGCGGAGCCCGCCAGCATCTACGGCTGGATCACCCTCGACGTCCACGTCGCCGTCCCCGAGCGGCTCGCCGGGCGCGCGCTCACGGTCACCTGGGACCAGGCCTTCGACTTCGCCCAGACCGGGCCCTTCGCCTACACCGACCTGTTCCCCGAGGCGGTCGAGGACGACACGGTGCGCTTCTCGGTCGCCTGCTACGGCGAGGAGATCGGCACAGCGGTCGACGTGCGGCTCCAGCCGCTCGTCCTCGCGGTCGACGGGCAGGAGCTGCCGCGCGACGCGTGGTGGATGGAGGGCGTGAGCCGCACATTCGTGTGCCCGGCGCTCGGCGAGACGCTCGGCGCCGAGGCCGACGTCGACTTCGGCGTCAGCGACGACCTGAGCCTCGAGCCGGAGGTGACGCCGTGAGCCGCCGAGCCAGCCTGTGTATCGGCCTCGTGCCCCTCCTCACGCTCGCGACGCACGGCTGCGACCAGGCGCCCTGGGCCGAGGGAGAGGGACGGATCGCCATCGCCATCGAGTACGCGGCCGACGGCCGCATGCCGAACGTCGACCTGGAGGAGACGGTCGTCCTCCGGACGGCGGACGGCAGGGAGCAGCACCACGTCTTCAACGGGCATCCGAACGGCTGGACCAGCATGTCCCTCGGGACGACGATGACCGCCGCGTCCCCCCCCTCCGAGCACACGACGGTCCTCGTCACCCACGACGGCCTCCCCTGCGACCCCGCGGCGGGGCCCGTCGAGGTGATCGTGTCCGTGGTCAGCTCGCCCGCGGCCACGAGCACGCTCGAGCCCATCATCCGCGGCGAGGAGCGGGTCACCGTCCCGTGCCGCGCGAACTGGGAGAACGGCGGGCGCGTGCGGTTCGGCGTCGTCGGGTCCGGCGTCGGCGAGCTCCGGGTGCGCGTCGCCCTCGACGCCCCGCCGGTCGGCGTGACCGACGCCGTGGCGGTGCTGCAGCTCGGGACGCGGGACGGCAACCCGGAGACGTCCGCCGCCTGGCTGCCGCAGCGCGTGGGCCTGATGCCCGAGGGGGAGCGGCTGACGGGCGAGTGGCGTGGGCGCTGCCAGAACAGCTGGACGCGCCGGGTGTTCGCACGGGTGGGCGCGCTCACCGCCCCCGGGCTCGATCCGGCCGAGGTCTGGGCCGTCTGGCCTCCGCCGCCGGCGGCGGAGGCCGAGATCACCTGCGTTCCCGGCGAGACCCGCGAGGTCACGCTGACCCTCGCGCCGGCGCGATGACGGAGAGCCTGACGATGACGACACGCACGGCGTCCTGCAGCTGCGGCCGGCTGACCGCGACCACCGAGGGCGAGCCGCTCCGCGTCTCGATCTGCCACTGCCACGCCTGCCAGCGGCGGACGGGCAGCGTCTTCGGCGCGCAGGCGCGCTTTCGGCGGGACGCCGTGACCCTCGCCGGCGAGGGAAAGACCTGGTCGCACCACGGGGACGAGGGCGCGGAGGTGCGCTTCACCTTCTGCCCGACCTGCGGCGCGACGGTCTGGTACACGGTCGAGGGCTACGACGTGGACACCCTCGCCATCCCGGTGGGCGCCTTCGCCGACGCGGCCTTCCCGGCGCCCACCGTCTCGGTCTACGAGGAGCGGATGCACCCCTGGGTCCACCTGCCCGACACCGTGAACACGCACATCCCGTAGCGGCGCGGGTCACGGTACGGGGCCGAGCGCCGGAAGGGTCACGCTCGGTCCCGTACCGCGTGGCCGGCGCGCCCTCCGCGCGCGCCGGGGGGTGGGGAGCGTCAGAAGTGGCCGGCGACGCCGAGGCCCACGTTGGGGCCGATGCGGTCGATGGTGCGGGCGGCGAGGCCGACGCGGGCGCGGAGCGAGAGGTTGTCGGTGACGAACCAGTTGGCGTCGAGGGCCATGCGGAAGCCGGTCTCCTCGTCGAGGGGGAGGTTCTCGACCCAGACGCTGCCGGCGAACATCCAGTCGCGGCCGGCGGGGATGTTGAGGCGGAAGAGGCCGGAGGTGCCGAGGTCCGCGGCGCGGAGGCCGCCGATCTCGAGGTTGAGGCCGAGCTCGTCGCCGATGCGCAGGATCCCCTCGAAGCCGACGCCGACGCCGTCGTTGTTGATGCCCAGCATCAGCTTCGTCAGGACGCTCAGGTACTTGTCGAAGCGCCACTCGAACTCGCTGTAGCCGTAGTACCAGGCGACCCCGACGGTGTCCTGCTGGCTCGGGATGACGTCGCCGCCGGTGGCGGGGCGCAGGTAGCCCTGGCCGTTGTAGCTGCCGAGCCCCATCCGGAGCCGGTAGAGGATGGAGAAGAGGCGGTAGAAGTAGTCGGCCTCCCAGTGGGCGTAGAACTCGTCGCCGCCGAAGCTGACCAGCTCGCCGAAGGCGTTGAGGCGGTGGCGATGGCCCCGGTAGCGGCTCTGCTGGGCGCCGATGTCGAAGACGTCCGCCTTGACGGCGACCCGCTCGGGGCGCTCGGGGGTGCCGCTGGCGAGGAGCTCGTGCCCGTCGCCGTCCTCGACGGTGAGGTAGTACTCCATCGCCGGGGCGGCGACGCCGGTCGCCGGGACGACGAAGGTGAAGTGGTCGTTGGGCTCGGCCACCATGGCCTCGCGGTGGTAGGTCAGCTCGCCGGCGATACGGTAGTGGACGCGCGGCGTGCGGAGCGGCGGCGGGGCGTAGACGGCGAAGCCGAGGACGTCGCCCCAGGCGATGGTGCCGGGGCGGCTGTGGTCGTAGCCCAGCTCGCGGGCGCGGCGGGCCGGTGAGACCGTGCGCCACTCCGGGATGGGGGCCGCGGGGACGACGGCGCGCGGCGCCTGGAGGCGGGTCGGCTGGGCGGGGTTGCCCCCGACGAAGGCGAGGACGCCGCCCCGCGTGACCGTGAGGTACCAGGACAGGGTGCGCGCCTGGTGCAGCTCGGCCGGGATCGCGGCGTGGTGGTGGCCCTCGCCGGCGGCCTTCAGGTCGAGCCGGGTGTACTCGGGCTCGCGATCGAAGCGGTAGTGGAGCACGAACGCTCCACCGCCGACCGGGTCGAAGACGTCGAAGAGCAAGGGCGCGGCGGTCTCGTAGGTCGACGTCCCGACGACGATGTCGCCGGGGCCGGCGGCCTGGGGCGCCTCGTCCGCGGGCGTGGTGGCCGCGTCGGGCAGGACGAGCTCGACGCGGTCGCCGACCTCGATGCGATCGGCGACCGCGAGGGCGACGCGCGCGTACGAGACGCGCTCGCCGACCTCGGCGAGGAAGCTCCGGGCGACCGGCACGTACTCCTGACGGACCGGGCCGGGGCCGGGGAGCGATACGGTCTCGAAGAGCACGACCGGGGCGCCGGGCGCCGCTCCGTCGTGGGTCCCGAGGGAGACGTAGACGCGCTCGCCGGTGACCTTGACCACCGCGCCGGCGGGGGCGGTGGCGGGAGAGGCGCTGGCGACGCCGGTCGTCAAGGTGGCGAGAGCCGAACACAACGCTGCGACCGCGCTCGAGGGCACGCGCATGAGATAACCTCCTGGGATTACTGCGTTCTCCTTCGGTGTTGCGCTGCAAGGACCGGGCCAAGGCGACGGCACGCCGCGGACCGGCCAGCGGCACCGAGCGGTCGCTCGGATGGCTCGCGCCGTGCGCACCCCGGGCGGTGCGCGGGCGAGAAGCGGCGTTCGCACGGGCGCGACGGATTGCGCCGCGGGCCGCGCCCCACTAGCTTCTCCGCGATGCCCGCCCTCTCCCGCTCCCGGCCGCGTGTCGCCGTGCTCCACCCCCGCCTCGGGCGTGGTGGCTCCGAGGCGGGGGCGATGTGGGCGCTCGAGGCGCTCCAGGACGACCACGCGCTCACCCTCCTCACCACCGGCGACGTCGACTGGGACGGGCTCAACGCCTTCTGCGGCACGGCGGTGCGCGGCGCGGAGGTGGCGGTGTCGCGCCCGGCGCTCCCGCCCGGCCCGCTGCGCG
>SBGO01000030.1 GCA_006226565.1 Deltaproteobacteria bacterium
GCCTGGGGGGCCGTCGGCGCGGGCGCGGCGACCTGCGCGGCGGTGCAGCCGGCGAGGAGCGCGAGCGCGAAGGGGGCGGCGAGCCTCACGCCTCGGGCTCGGGCTCGAGGGTCAGGGTGAGGCGCGCGGCCTCGGCGATCCGGTCCTCGGACCAGTAGACGGGGAGCGTCTCACCGCGCTCCCAGAGCGGGACCTGGTCGGCGTACTGCGGTGACAGCGGGTTTCCGGACTGGCCGCCGAGGAGGACGAAGCGCGCCTCGTCCCACGCGCCGACGTCGATGACCGAGCGCAGGGTCGGGACGCCGATGGGGTTGGCCGTCGGCGCGCGCGGGTCGACCGCACCCTGGGCGACGGTGGTCGCGTCGCCTCGGCTCTTGACGCCGTTGACGTTGAAGAGCGCGTCGAGCGGCTTCTTGTCGCCGAAGGGGTGGAGCAGGGTCATCGGCCGGACCTGGCTCCAGGCCCAGCGCTCGGGGCTCTTGCCGTAGCGCTTGGTCAGCTCGCGCGTCACGGTCGCGAGCGCGTCCGCGATCTCCTCGGGCCACGACCGCTCGAACCAGCCCGCGGGCTGCTCGCGGAGGATCCGCACGAGGTGGCTCGTCCGGCGCGTGACGAGGAGGTTGTGTGGGAGGAAGGCCGTGGCCCCCTCGCCGAGGGCGGCGGCGGCGACCCTGGGCGCGTGGCGCTCGACGATGCGGCGCGCGAGCTCGCTCAGGAGGTGGACGAAGACGGTACCGCCGATGGTGTCCGGGCCGAGGTCGCCGTCCCACGCGCGGAGCAGCGCCAGGCCGCGGGCAGCGTCGGCGTCCGCCTCGGGGAGCATCAGCAGCAGGTCGCGCAGCTCGCGCCAGGGCCGGCTCGTGGTGTCGAGCTGGAGGGCGAGGGTGGCGGCCACGTCCCAGTCGTCGCGCGCGGCGAGCGCCGTCCCGATCGTGGTGGCGCGGTAGCCGTCGAGCCAGTCGAGGCCGAGGAAGGGCCCCTCCTCGGGGTTCGCCCGGGGCGCGTTGTTGGCGGTGGCGATGAAGCCGGCCTTGGGGTCGGCGACGAAGGGCAGGGTCTCGGGCGGGGCGAAGCCGTCCCAGCCGACCCGCGGGTCCCAGCCGGGCAGCGGCACGGTGCCGGAGCCGAAGCGGCGGAGCGGGACGTCGGCGGCGGCGAGCCAGGCGATGTGCCCGTCGACGTCGGCGTAGGCGACGGTGGTGTTGCTCGCCGAGCTCTGGGTGAAGGCGGCGCGCAGGTCGTCCGGCGAGCGCACGTGGTGGATCCCGAGGAGGCCGCGGTAGGGGCGCGACTGGAGCCAGCTCGCCGAGAGCGAGAGCGCGACGCCGTCCTCGCCGAAGGCCGGGGAGACGATGGGCCCGCGCGGGGTCTCGAGGATCTCCTCGACGACGGGCGGCTTGCCCTTGACGGCGATCTCCTCGCGCCGGACCTCGCAGGGGACGAAGGCGTCGCCTTCGCGGACGCTGGCGCCGTCGGGGCCGATCTCCTCGACGAAGAAGTCGGCCACGTCGATGTGCGCGGCCGTCACACCCCAGGCGGCGTGGCCGTTGTGGCCGACCACGAGGGAGGCGGCGCCGGCGAAGGTCGCGCCCGCCGCGGCCCAGCGCGGGGTCCGGAGCGAGGCGAGGTACCACTGCGCCGGGGCGGAGGGCATGAGGTGCGGGTCGTTGGCGAGGATCGGCCGCCCGGTGGCGGTCTTCTCGGCGGCGACCACCCAGGCGTTGGAGCCCCCGCCGAGGCCCATCAGGCGCGTGAAGGCGGAGACGTCGGCCGCGAGCCGGTCGACGGCCCCCTGGGCCCGCTCGAGGGGGGGCGTGGTGGCGTGGAGCCACTCCGGGGTCGTCGGGTCGAGGGCCATCAGGGCCTCGGGGCCGTGCTCGCGGAGGATCCGCAGGCGCACCAGCTCGATGTCCCAGTTGGCGGCGAGGGCGAAGGTGATGACGACGCAGAAGCCCTGGACGTCGGCGCCGGTCCACGGGGTCGGGGCGCAGCGCAGGAGCCCGAGCTCGTGGGGGAGCTTGCGCGCGCCGCGCCGCACGCCGGCGTTGATGCCGGCGGCGTAGGCGTCGAGCTGGGCCCGGATGTCGGCGTCGGCGGCGGCGAACTGGGCCGCGGCCGCCCGACCGAGCCCGAGGCGGCGGGACAGGCGGTCGAGGGGCACGGTGTCGGGGCCGGCGACCGCGGAGAGGGTGCCGTCGAGGAGGCGCTTGACGATCTCGAGCTGCCCGCCGCGGTCCTGCCCGTGGCAGAAGCCGAGGCCGAACCAGGCGTCGTGGTCGGTCTCGGCGTCGATGTACGGGACGCCGTAGCGGTCGCGGCGGATGCGGATGGCGGCGTCGGGGCCGGCGACGCGAATCGTCCCCTGGTGGGTCGGCAGGCGCCGCCCCATCACGAACCGGAAGAGGTGTTTGAGCATCGTCTGTCGCGGTCCCGGAGCCCTCAGCGCCCGCCGAGCGCGTAGTGGCGGGCCAGGAGGGTGGCGGTGAAGGTGGCGCGGAGATAGAAGCCCCGCGGGCGCGTTGGGACCTGCCACCCATCCTCGCCGACAGTGAGCCGCGTCTCGGCCGCCGTCAACGCCTTCGGCCGGAGCTGCAGGGCGCGGCCCCGGTGCCCGGTGATGGCGTCGATGTAGCCGAGGCGGATCTGCTCGGTCAGGTCCTCCCAGTCCTCGCGCAGCACGGCGGCGTCGGGGTCGGTGTCGCAGGACCACAGGAGCGGCATGCCGACCCGCCGCTCGGCGACGGGGAGGTCGGGGTCGGCCTGGACCGGGACCCAGAGCACCTTGTGGAGCTTCCGGCGGACGTGGGAGGTCTCCCAGGTGAGCTCGTGCATCAGGTCGACGGGCGCCACGCAGACGAAGGTCGACTCGCGTGGGCGGCCGTTCTTGCCGATGGGCAGCGTCTTGAGCTCGACCCCGAGGTGCTCGAAGTCGGGGACCGGCTTCGAGCCGGCGCGCGCGCCCAGCGTCACCTCGAGCAGGTTGCCCACCCAGCCCTTGTGGCTGCGCAGGTGCTCCGGGACGCGGACGTGGTGCTCGCTCGCGAGGTCGGCGAGGCGGCGCCCGGCCACGCGGCGGGCCCGGGCGAGCAGCTCGGCCTCGCTGGCCGGCGGGTTCGGGGGGGCCGTCGGGAACAAGGCGCGCGGCTCGCGGCTCACGCGCGGCGGCGGATCTGCTTCGGCGGCGGCGCCGGCTGGACGTCGTCGCTCTCGACCAGCTCGTGGCCGGCCTCGTTCGCCCAGATCTTGAGGACCTGCGCCCACAGGTGGGCGGCGTCGCCCTTCTCGCCGTCGCAGCCGAGCATCCGCCTCACCAGCCCCTCGACGCAGCGGGGGTCACGGCACACGACGCTCACCGCCTTCTTCGCCGGCCGCTTCGGCTCGGCGACGCCGATCAGGAGCTGATCGAGCCCGGCCGTCACGTTGCCGTAGAACGCGACGAAGTCGCCGGTCTCCGCCGCGTAGATGGTTCCACAGATATCGCACTTCACGGCCGGGAAGACCCCCGTGATGTCGAGCATGCTCTTTTCCGCCATGGAATCGTGGTCCTGGTCCGAGAGCGGGACGTGCGACCGCAGCGCCCGCCGCAAGCCGCTGCACGAGGGTGGATCCGTACTGAACGCATGTCAAGCGCGCGGCCCGTGGGGATCCCCGGGCCGCGCGTCGGGTGCGACTCGGCGCGCGGCGTCAGCCGTCGACGCCCTCGAGGTGGAGGATGAGCACCAGATCGCCGGTGATCACGATGGACGCGAGCCCCGCGTAGTCCTGCGGGACCTGGGCCAGCATGAACTCCTTGGTGAAGGTCAGCTTCAGGTCGAGCTTGTAGGTGCCCGCGTCGTAGCTGTACTCGGCCTCCTCGGGCGGGTCGATGCCGGTGGGCCAGCCGCCCGCGCAGTAGCCGAGGTCGCTGAAGATCATGTTGCCGTCGAAGCTGTAGCAGCCGCCGCCGTAGACGTCCTCGTTGACGTCCTGGGCGAGGGTCTGCCCGAAGCCGGACAGCGACATCGTGATGTCGAGATCGAGGAAGACGGCCCAGAGGTCGTCGAAGTTCGCCATCCCGTTGGTGCCGGCGCCGGTGTTCGGGTCGTAGTTGTCGCTGACGGCGACGGTCACGAGCGGCGAGAAGGCCTGGTACTGGTAGACGTCGACGCCGGTGAGCTCGTAGGTCGCGACCGGGTAGGACGAGCCGTTGGTGATCCCGGACAGGGTCGGGGGCGCCTCGCTCGCCGCGTGGAGGTTGAAGTCGATGCCGATGGCGCCGTTGGAGGCGGCCGGGCACTCGCCGGTGCACTCCCCGCCGGTCGACGTGTCCGTCGCGGTCGTGTCCTGGGCGACCGTGGTGTCCTCGGCGACCGTGGTGTCCTCGGCGACGGCGGTGTCCTGGGCGACCGCGGTGTCCTCGGCGACGGCGGTGTCCTCGGCGACGGCGGTGTCCTCGGCCGCCGTGGTGTCCGCGACGGTCGCGGTGTCCTCGGCGACGGCGGTGTCCTCGGCGGCGACGATGTCGTCCGTCACGGTGCCCGCGGCGTCGCTGTCCTGGCCGTCGAGGGTCAGGCCGTCGGAGGCGTCCTGGTCGATCTGACCGCTCGTGCCGCCGCTGTCGTCACAGCCCGCAGCCCACACCATCGCCAACGCGCACAGCCCTGCCGTCATCCATCGTCGCATCAGGTCCCCCTTGCCGTCTCTTGGGCCCGTTGCTTATAGCGGATCGCGCCCGCTCGACTCGACCGCAATTTGTCGCATCGCACCACGGCGCGCGGCGCGCGGGCCCCGTCAGGTCGGGTTTTCAAGCGCGCGCCGTCGGTGCAACCTGGCCCGCGTCCCGCGGCGCTCGCCGCGCCGCCTGCCAGGAGCCCCGGATGATCGCCGACGTCGTCGAGAGCCAGAGCGGACGCCGCGCCGCGCGGAGCCTGTTCACGCGCCCCGCGCGCCACGTCACCCTCGCGTCCGACGACCAGGGCACGCCGACCGGCGCCATCGTCCGCGTGGACGAGGCGAGCGGCGTGGTCGTGGAGCTCCTCGCCGCGCCGGACACCGCCCGCGCCGCGCTGTGGCACGTCGTGGCCCGCTTCGGCCTCGTCCCCGACTACCCGCCCGAGGTCCTCCGCGCCGCCGACGCGCTCGTCGCGGCGCCGGGGCTCGACGACCCGACGCTGGTCGACCTGACCGACCGCGCCTTCGTCACCATCGACAACGCGGACTCCCGGGACCTCGACCAGGCCATGCACATCGAGGCGCGGGACGACGGCGGCTTCGACGTCCTCTACGCCCTCGCCGACGCCTCGTACTACGTGCGGCCCGGGACGCCGCTCTTCGACGACGCCGTCGCCCGCGGCGCGAGCTTCTACCTGCCCGGGCTCACCGTCCCGATGCTGCCGCGGCCCCTGTCCGAGGGGATCGTCTCGCTCAACGAGGGCGTGCTCCGGCGCGCGCTCGTCGTCGAGACGCGGGTCGCCGACGACGGGCACGCGGTCGCGACGCGGATCTATCGCGCCCGCATCCGGAGCCGCCGCAAGCTGACCTACGACGGCGTGCAGGCGTACTACGACGACCCGGCGGCGAGCCCGCTCGCGGGCCAGGCCTTCACCGCGACCCTCGAGCATCTCCGCGCCGTCGGGCGGCGTCGGATGGCGCTCGCCGACGCCGAGGACGTCGTCCGCTACAACCGCGTGTCGCTGTCGGTGGGCGTCGCCGGTCCCGACGGGCGGCGCTTCACGGCCGTCGGCGACGCGCGCAACGACTGCGAGCGCTACAACGAGCAGATCTCGCTCCTCTGCAACATCGAGGGCGCCCGCTTCCTGGTCGCCGCCGCGGGTGGCGAGGTGCCGTCGCAGCCGATCTTCCGCGTCCACCCGGCCCCCGAGCCGCCGCGCTTCGAGGAGCTCGTGGCGGTCATCGACGGCGTCGTGGCCGCGCACGGCCTCGACCCGGCGGTCTGGCGCTGGCGCCGCCGCGACGCCGCGGGCGGCGAGGGCGAGAGCCTGGCGGCCTACCTCGAGCGGCTGCCGCGCGAAGGCGCCGCCTGGCCGCTCTTCCTGGCGGTGCAGCGGCAAGCGCTGGTCATCAACCAGCGCTCGAGCTTTCAGGCCGAGCCCGGGATGCACTACGGCGTCGGGGCGCCGTACTACAGCCGCTTCTCGTCGCCGATGCGCGAGGTGGTCGGCATCTTCACCCACAAGGAGGCCCTCGAGGCCCTCGCGGGCGAGGCCGGGGGCGACGACGACGAGGCGCTCCGGGAGCGGGTGATCGAGGCGGCGAACCGCTCCAAGGAGGTGCAGCGCCAGCTCACCAAGGAGGCCAACCTCCTCGTCATCGACGCGCTGCTCGGCGAGGACCTCGCGCGGCCCGAGGGGGAGCGCCCGTGGCGCGCCGGCTTCGTCCTCGGGATGAAGTTCGACCGGCTCTACGTGCAGCTCGACGCGCCGCCGATCGAGGTGAAGCTCTACCTCAAGGACATCGCGGCCGCCGTCGGGGGGAGCGCCGCGCCCGATGGGGACGTGGTCGCGACCGTGACCCGCGGGGACGCGGAGGTGGCGCTGCGGGTCGGCGACGCCGTCCGCGTGCGGGTCGCTGGCTACGACGAGGCGCGTCGGCGCTGGCTCCTCGTGCCCGAGGCGGCGGCCGCCCTCGTGGGCTGAGGGCCGGGCGTGGGTCAGTCGCGGTCGCGCCGCACCTGGGCGTAGATGCGGCAGTCGCGCGGCTCCGGGCCGAGGTTCGGGGCGACGAGGTAGCTCCGCAGGACGCCCTCGAGGCGCATGCCGACCTTCTCCAGGACGCGGGCCGAGCGCGTGTTCTCGACGTCGCACACGGCCCACACCCGGTCGATGTCCGGGTCCTCGAAGGCCGCGTCGCACACGGCGCCGAGCGCCTCGGCCACGAGGCCCTTGCCCCAGGCCCGGCGGGCGAGGACGTAGCCGACCTCGACCGCGTGCCGGCGCTGCGTGACGCCGAGCATGCCGACGACCGCGCCCTCGTGCTCGATGACCCAGGGCCGGTGGTCCTCGGCGAGGCGCCAGTTGGTCACCATGTGCGCGAGGAAGTCGCGGGTCTCGCCGACGCTCGTGTGCGGGTGCCACAGGAGGTAGCGGCTGACCTCGGGGTCCGCCGCGTAGGCGTGGAAGATGGGCGCGGCGTCGTCGAGGGTCGGCAGGCGCAGGAGCAGGCGCCGGGTCTCCAGGATCGAGGGCGGAAACATGGGCACCTCCGTCGTCGCGGCGCCGCGCAGCCTACACCCGGGCCGGGCGGCGCGCGAGAATGCCTCGCGCCGAGGCCGCCGCGATGGTATCGGTGCGCCCATCGGGAACAGCAGGAGGACGAGATGGGCGCACTGGATACGCTGAAGGGCCTCGTGCCGTCGATCGACGGCCCGTCGAACGCCATCCGCGACGCGTGGGATCGCGTCTCCGGGATCCCCGGAGGCAAGCGGATCTTCAGCGCCCTCGTCGGGATGGCCGCGCCCTACACCGGCACCATCGGCGCCCAGGTCGTCGAGCTCCGGCGCGGCTTCGCGCGGGTCGAGCTGCGCGACCGCCGCTTCGTGCGCAACCACCTGCGGTCGGTGCACGCCGTCGCGCTGGTGAACCTCGCCGAGCTCGCCGGCAACGTCGCGCTCGCCTACAGCATGCCGGACGACGCTCGGTTCATCGTGGCGGGCCTGTCGATCGAGTACATCAAGAAGGCGCGCGGCACGATCGTCGCGACCTCCGAGTGCCCCGTCCCCGAGTCGAGCGAGCGCCAGGAGTTCGAGGTCCCGGTCGAGATGCGCGACGAGAGCGGGGACGTCGTCGCCCGCTGCACCCTGCGCTCGCTGGTCGGGCCGAAGAAGCGCTAGGCCCCGAAGAAGTCGGCGGCGTCGCGATAGGCGACGCCGAGGCCGGCCGCGAAGGCCGCGTCGTTCGGGCTCGCGCCGACCACCAGCAGGTCGGCGCGGGACAGGCGCCAGCGCTCGATGAGGGCGACGCCCAGGCCGGGGAGCGGCATCCGGCACCAGCAGGCCGCGCGGCCCGGCGGGTGGGGGCACCAGGCGCTCTCGAGCGGGAGGCCGAGGAGCGCCGCGGTGTGGTCGCAGGCGGCGCGCACGGTCGCCTCGTCGAACTGACCGAGGGCCACGCCGGCCTGGTTGGTGACGCCGAAGAGGCGGACGCCGGCGGCGACGAGCTGGGCGAGGACCTCGCGGCGCCGGGGGAGGAGGACCACGTCCTCGGCGGCGGTCGGGAAGGGCGCGCCGCTCGCGGTCGTGCGGAGGCCGCCGTCGAGCACGAGGAGCACGGCGCGGCCGGTGTAGTCCGGCGGGTCGTGGCGGGCGAAGGGGACGCGCTCGACGCGCTCGACCCCCTCGGCGTCGTGCAGGGGCTCGACCCCTGCGGCGAAGCGGTCGAGGACGTCGGGGGGGAAGGTGTTCGGGTCGCGCTTGCCGCGGGCGGCGATCTCGTCGGGGGCGGGCATGCGGCCGAGCTTCCGGAAGAGGCGCAGGGCCGCGTTGTAGCGCGCGTCCTCGAGGGTGCCGCCCATCCACACGCAGCGGACGGGCAGCCCCAGGCGCCGGGCCGTGGCGAGCACGCCGGCCCGCATGCGGCGGAGCGTGTAGGTGTTGTCGAGGACGAAGCGGCGGGACCCGCCCTGGTGGTGGGCCTCGAGGACGGGCAGCAGGTCGTCGAGGCGGCCGCCGGCGCGGTCCCGGTTGAGGCGCACGTACCCGGCGTCGACGAAGCGCTGGACGGCGCGGGTCTTGCCGAGCGCGGGGATCCCCATCAGCAGGACGACCTCGTCCCTCGGGCGGGCGCAGACGGCGTCCGCGGCGATGTCGAAGACGGGGAGCGGGGCGCCGACGGCCGGCGGCGCGGCGGGCGCGTCGTCGACCGG
>SBGO01000512.1 GCA_006226565.1 Deltaproteobacteria bacterium
TGCGGCGGCGTCGAGGCGGACGTCTGCGTGGCCCGCGCGGACATCGGCGCCGGCTTCGTCGACGTCGCGACGGGCGATCCGGTGGGCGCCCGACAGGCGTTCACCTCGGCCTGGAGCGCCGTCGCGAAGCGCGCGCTCTCGCGCGACGAGGCGCAGGCGCTGTGGGGGCTCACGGTCGCACACCGCGCGCTGGGGGAGCACGCCTCGGCCGCCACCTCGTGCGATCGCGCCCTGGCCATCGCGCGCCGCATCAACGATCGGCCGCTACTCGCGGGCCTCCACGCGCTCCGCGGGGAGCTCGCCCTCGACGCCGGCGAGCACGCGGCGGCCCTGGCCCACCTCGAGGCGGCTCACGAGCACTTCGCGGCGATGCGCTCGGTCCCCGGCATCGCCTCGAGCCGCCTCGTCCTCGCGCGCCTCGCGCTGGCCCGGGAGCGGCAGGTCGAGGCCCGGATCCACGCCGTCACCGCGCGCGACGCCTACCTGAAGATGGGGGACGCCGACGGGCTGGTCGCCGCCGACCGTGTCCTGGCCGACATCTCCGCGGCGAAGGGCGGCCACGCCGAGGAGGAGCGCTGGCTCACCGACGCCCTCGGGCGCGGCCCCTCCGCCTCGGACGCGATGGCGCTCTGGAGCCGGCTCGGGGTCCTCGCGCGCGTCGACGGGCGCCTCGACGACGCCGAGCAGCGCTTCGCCCACGCCGTCGAGCAGGCGGATCGGGTGCCGCCCGGACGCGGCCTCGGCGGCGGACGCGACGCGGTGAGCGCGGCCCGGCTCGCGGCCTACGACGATCTCTTGCGTGCGGTCGTCGAGCGCCGCCCCGAGGCCGTCGACGACGCCCTCGAGATCTCCGAGCGCAGCGTCGCCCGCGCCTTCATGGACGTGCTCGAGCGGGTCCGCCTCCAGCGGGACAACCCCCGGGTCGCCGGGCTGCTCGAGGAGCTCGAGGCGATCGACCGCGAGGAGCAGGCGCTGGTCGAGACGCCGGACCGGGACGAGACGCCGCGACGGGTCCGCGCGCTCGCCGACCGCCGCGCACGCGTCGAGCAGGCGCTCCTCGGGCTGTCGCCGCGGTGGCTCTCGCCGTCGGCGCCCGAGAGCGGTCGCCGCATCACCCGCGCCGTGACGCGCGCACGCGACGAGCTCGACGGCGGCGTGGTCGTGCTCAAGTACCACCTCGCGGATCCGGCCAGCTACGCCTTCGTCATCGCGCCCGAGGGGACGACCCTGGTGCGGCTCGCGGGACGGGCCGAGCTGGCCGAGGTCGTGCGCCAGTTCGCCGACACCCTCGCGCAGCCGAGCGTGACGGCGGCCCAGCGCGGGCTCCAGCGGCGCCTCGGGCGGGTCCTCTTCGACGCCCTCGTCGCGCCCGTCGAGCAGGCGATCGGCGCGCGCCGACGCCTCGTCGTGATCCCGCACCTCGAGCTGCGCCTGGTCCCCTTCGACGCGCTCGTGCTCCCGGATCGGGGCGCCGCCCCCGCCGAGCGGAAGCTGGCCCGCGCGGCCAAGACGCCCGCCTACCTCCTCTTCCGGTACACCGTGAGCTACGCGCCGTCGCTCGCCGCCCTCGCCGAGCTCAACGACGACGCGCGCCGTCGCGCCACGCACCCGCGCTATCCCTTCGTCGCCTTCGCCGACCCGATCTACACCGGCAAGGCCGCCGACCTGCCCCGCCTGACCCGCGCGGGCGGCGAGGTCGAGACGGCCAACGCCCACGTCGCCGCCGGACCGGTGACGCCGGGGACGCTCTTCCTCCGCGAGGAGGCCACCGAGGAGCGCCTCAAGCGCCTGGCCCTGAGCCGCTACCGCATCGTCCACCTCGCGACCCACGGCTTCGCGCCCGACTCCGTCACCCGCGACCAGCAGCCGGCGCTCTTTCTCGGCGCGAGCGAGGGCGACGACGGCATCCTGCGCCTCGACGAGGTCCTCGATCTGCGGCTCGACGCCGACCTGGTCGTGCTCAGCGCGTGCTCGAGCGGGCGCGGCTCGCTCGACCCCGGGGACGGGCTCGGCGGCCTCACCCAGGCCTTCCTCTACGCCGGGAGCTCGTCGGTCATGGCGACCCTGTGGGCCGTCGAGGACCGCCACGCCGCCGAGATGATGGACGTCTTCTACGGCCGGATGGCGGCCGGCGCGCCGACCTCGGAGGCCCTCCGCGCCGCTCGGATCGCTCAGGTCACCGGCAGCGGGACCGCCGCCGACGCCGCGCTCGGCACCCTCCGCGGCATCGGCGGGATCGTGGATCCCGACGGCGACGCCCCGCGGCCGCCGCGGGGCCGCCCCGCGCCTCGCTATCGATCGGCGGACCCGTTTTTCTGGGCCTCGTACATCTTGGTGGGTGAGAGCGGCGACATTTTGCGGTAGGGGTCGCTCCTCATGTCCGACCCGGAAGCCAGCGCCGACCCGACGCCCGCGCCCGTCTCACCCGCGCCTCCCGCCCCGATGTCCCGCCCGCTCGCGATGATCCTCGCCCTCGGCGCGGTCACGGTGAGCCTCGCGGCCCTGGCGGCCGACGCGTCGCGCCGCGAGGAGGTCTCGACCGACGCCGCCGTCGATCAGGCGGTCGAGGTCGTCCGGTCGCGCTTCGCTCCCGGCGACGGCGTCGTCACCCAGCCCTTCTGGGACCGTGCCCCCTGGCAGCGGCTCGTCGACGCCGGCCCGGGCGCCGAGCGCTACCCCTACCCCGCGCTGCTGCGGAGCGAGCGTCCGGATCCCGTCGCGCTCCTGACCCACCAGCGCCTCTGGGTGCTCGGCCTCGACGGGCGGCGGCCCGAGCCCCCCGAGAGCGTCCGCGAGGTCGCGACCCCGGTCGACGAGGTCGCGATCGACGCGCAGACCACCGTCGCCCTCTGGGCGCTGCCGCGGCTGACCCCGCTCCGGACGCTGACCGAGGACTTCAACCGCCTCGAGGTGGGCCGCCGCCTGCCCGACGGCAAGCTCGAGGCGTGCCCGCGCAAGGGGGACCGCCACCGCTGCGGCCGCGAGCCGTGGTTCGACCTCCATCGGCAGGACCGCGACGTCTATCACCAGGACGTCTCCTGGCTCTTCGCCCACCCCGGTCCCGGCGACATCGCCCTCGAGATCGGCTGGCCCGATCTCCCCGGCGGGACCTGGCTCGTCCTCCGCGCCGGCTTCACCCAGGCCGGCGTGCGTCACGACGAAGGCAAGGACGTGACGGTCCGCGTGGAGATCGACGGCGCCGAGGCCGGCTCCTTCGTCCTCGCCCCCCACGTCTACTGGCTCGGGCGCGGGCTCTACGCGATCCCCGCGGGGCCCGGGAAGCACGCCGCGCGCATCACCATCCAGACGCCCGAGCACGGGTGGCGCGAGCTGATGATGCAGGCGGACGTCTTCGCCGAGGTGCCCGAGGTCCTGCGTCGCTGGGCGGACGAGACGCCCTGACGTCGACCGGCCGCGTCCCCGGCGTCCGAATCAGGGCGCGGGCGCGGGCGCGACAGGCAGATCGGGCGTGGGCGCGAGCCTCGGCGCGGGCGCGCGCCTGGGCGAGCGCGTCGGCGGCCCCGCAGGCGTGGGAGCGGGCTGCGGCACGAGCGATCTCACGGGTCCGGGCGCGTCCGACGGCTCAGGCTCCGGCTCGGGCTCGGTCGACGGCTCGGGACCCGCGCGGAGGAGCTCCGGCCGCACGTAGATCTCGAGGAACGGCACGCCGTAGTAGCGGACCTCGCGGTAGGGGCCGGCCACGCCGAAGGTCTTGCGGACATCGAGGTCGAGCTCGGCGAAGGCCTTCTGCGGCTCGATGAGCGCGATCTGGGCGCCGTTGGCGTTGTTGGCGTAGCGGATGTCGCTCCGGAGGAGGCCCTCGCGCTGGTACATCGCGTAGGCGTCCCAGGTCGTGTTCTGGAAGAAGACGCGCGCGTTGCGAGGGGCGAAGCGGTTGAGCCAGTCGAAGCTCTGAAGCGTCGTGTGCCCCCAGAACATGCGCATCATCTGCTTGTCCGCGGCCCCCTGGATGCCGCCGGCGACGAGCGCGTTGTAGTAGCCGGTGCCGTAGGGCGCGCTGTCGATGGAGGCCGTGACCGGCTGGGCGAAGATCGCGACGGCGACGAGCGCTCCGGCCAAGCGCGGCGCGGGCAGCGCCCGGACGACCTGCTGGAGCCCGTAGCCGGCGAGGAGGAGCAGGAGCGGCATCCCGGTCATCCAGTGCTTGATGCCGCCGAAGATCGGCGTCGACGGGAGCGCGATGACGGCGATCGGCACGAGCCCGTTGAAGAGCGCGTAGGCCACGGCGCGCTCGCGCTCGGTGACCGGGCGCCGCCGGAGAACGCCGCGGAGCCAGATCCCCCAGCCGCTCGGGGGCGCGACCAGCAGGAAGCCGATGACGCCGAGCGCCAAGAAGACCAGGGGTACCGTCTCGGCGGTCAGCACGAACGGGAAGCGGACCGGGAACGGCGGGACCTGCAGCGGCTGGCCGAAGAACCACTGCATGTAGTGCTCGTGATCGAGGTGGAAGGCGAAGTAGTCCCGGATCGCCCGCATCGGGTCGTACCAGAGCTTCGGCCAGAACGAGAAGAGCATCGGCAGCGCGATGACCGGCATGACCAGGAACGCCATCGGCAGCGGCGGCAGGGAGACGTCGATCCCGAAGCGGCCCCGGCGCCCGAAGCGGACGCCGTCGCGGCCGGTCCAGAGCCACCACAGCACCAGCGCGAAGGGGATGAAGAAGGCGTTGTGCTTCGTCAGGAGCGCCACGCCCCAGGCGAACCCGGCGGCGAGCGCCCAGCGGCGATCGTCGCGTGCGCGCCAGAAGGCGTAGAGGGTCCCCAGGGTGGCCGCGACGATCGGCATGTCGAAGGCGCACATGTGGGCGTGGAAGAAGTGGCGCGGCACGAAGAGGAAGGCGACGGCGCCGAAGAGCCCCGCGAGCCAGCCGAAGAGCTCGACCCCGAGCAGGAAGGTGAGCATGACCGCGAGCCCGGAGAAGACGAGCGCCGGCAGACGCATCGCGGTGGCCTCGCTGAGCACGTCCAGGGTGCGCTCCTCGCGGGCCTGGCAGCCGGTGACCCAGCGGGACGGCAGGTCGACGGAGGCCTTCTTGGCGTCCCCCCCGTCCTCGCGATCGCCCGCGCGGACCCGACACGCCTCGACCGCCGCGCCGACGTCCGCGTCGTCGTCGAGGCGCACGATCGCGTCGTGGCGGTGGCGCTCGGTCACGACGCCGGTCGCGAGCTGGCGCGCGGGATCGGTCGGCCGCTGCGCGACCCCGAGGGGCGCGAGGAGCGCGACGCGCGCGCCCACCGCGAAGCCGTCCGCCGGGTTCGCCGCGACCCGGAACATCCCCTCGGACCCGCCCCGGGCCTTTCGGACGTCGTTCGCGTCGCGATCCTTGCGGGCGAGCGCGCGCCAGGACAGCCCGAAGAGGGTCTTCATCAGCGGCGGGTGCTCGAAGTTGCCGATCCAGGTCGTCACCACCGGGTCGCGCGAGAAGACGCGCTCGACCGCCTCGGGCCCGTCGGCCTCCTCCACCTGTACGAACCACTCCTGGTACGACATCGCGTAGCGGAAGTAGAACGACTCGTCGCGGGTGTAGCCCATGTCGAGGGTCGCGAGCAGGATCGCGACCGTCCCGACGAAGAGCCCCGCCGCCACGAGGCGCACGCGCCTCGGAGACAGCGGCGCGACGGTGTGACCGAAGCCGCTCATGCGCGCCCCACCCGACCCGACAGGATCTCGGTCAGGAAGCCGCCGGTGTAGCTCTCCGGCACCGCGGCGACCTCCTCCGGCGTCCCGGCCGCGATCACCCGGCCGCCGCCGCCGCCGCCCTCGGGGCCGAGGTCGACGAGGTAGTCGGCCGACTTGATGAGGTCGAGGTTGTGCTCGATCATCAGCACCGTGTTGCCGGCGTCGACGAGGCGCTGCACGACCGCGAGCAGCCGCTCGATGTCCTGGAAGTGGAGCCCCGTCGTCGGCTCGTCGAGGATGTAGAGGGTGCGCCCCGTCTGGACCTTCGCGAGCTCGCGCGACAGCTTCACGCGCTGCGCCTCACCGCCCGAGAGCGTCGTCGACGACTGGCCGAGCTGGACGTAGCCGAGGCCGACGTCGTCGAGGGTCTGGAGGATCCGCCGGATGCGCTTGTGGTTGTCGAAGAAGGTGATCGCGTCGCTCACCGTGAGGTCGAGGACGTCGGCGATGTCGAGCCCCTTGTAGCGGACCCGGAGCGTCGCCTCGTTGAACCGCCGCCCGCCGCACACCTCGCAGGTGATGTAGACGTCGGCGAGGAAGTGCATCTCGACCTTCTTCACGCCGTCGCCGGTGCACGCCTCGCAGCGGCCGCCCTTCACGTTGAAGGAGAAGCGGCTCTGCGAGTAGCCGTACGTCTTCGACTCTTTCGTCGAGGCGTAGAGCGAGCGGATCTCGTCGAAGACCTTGGTGTAGGTCGCCGGGTTCGAGCGCGGCGTCCGGCCGATCGGCTGCTGGTCGATGGTGATGACCTTGTCGAGCTGATCGAGGCCGAGGATGGCGTCGTGCGCGCCGGGGTGGAGCGCCGAGTTGTAGAGGCGGCGGCGCAGGGCCGGCTCGAGGATGTCGTTGACCAGGGTCGACTTGCCCGCCCCGGAGACGCCCGTGACCACCGCGAAGACGCCGAGCGGGAGCCGCACGTCGATGTTCTTGAGGTTGTTCTCGCGCGCGCCCGTCACGGTGAGCCACGCCCGGGGCTTGCGGCGCTTGGCCGGGATCGCGATGCCGGCACGCCCCGCCAGATAGGCGCCGGTCGGCGATCGCTCGTCGCGGGCCAGCTCGGCCGCGGTCCCCTGGCTGACCACCTCGCCGCCGTGGCGCCCGGCGCCTGGCCCCATGTCCACGATCCAGTCGGCGGCCCGCATGATCGCCTCGTCGTGCTCGACGACGAGGACCGAGTTGCCGATGTCGCGGAGCCGCTCGAGGGCCTCGATCAGGCGCTCGTTGTCGCGCTGGTGGAGGCCGATCGACGGCTCGTCGAGGATGTAGAGGACGCCGGTCAGCTCGGTGCCGATCTGGCTCGCGAGGCGGATGCGCTGGCTCTCGCCGCCGCTGAGCGACCCGGCGGCGCGGGCGAGGCTGAGGTAGCCGAGCCCGACCCCGAACAGGAAGCGGAGCCGCGAGCTGATCTCGCGCACCGCGTCGGCGGCGACGACCGCCGTGTTGCCGTCGAGGTCGAGGCCCGAGAAGTGGGCGTGGAGCTCGTCCACGGGCATCGTCACGAGGGAGGCCAGCGTCCGATCGGCGAAGCGCACGTGACGCGCGGTGAGGTTCAGCCGCGAGCCGCCGCACTCCCGACACGGCGAGGACGACATGTAGTCCATGTAGACCTGCCGCATCGCGTCGCTCTTCGTCTCCTTGTAGCGGCGCTCGATGATGCGGGCGACGCCCTCGAAGGGCATCTCGTAGTTGAAGGTGCCGTGGGCGCGCTTGACGGTGAAGGCCACCGGCGCGGCGCTCCCGTAGAGGAGCGCGTCGCGCTGCGCGTCGGTCAGCTCGCTCCACGGGTGATCGCGGCGGATCCCGTAGGCGTCGCACACCGCCTGGATGAGCTCGCCCGTGAGCGACGACCGCGTCGGATCGAGGAGCGACGCCCAGGGCTGGATGGCCCCCTCGTCGAGGCTCAGCTCCGGGTTCGGCACGAGCTTGACCGGGTCGACCTCGAAGGCCGTCCCGAGGCCCTTGCAGGACGGGCACATGCCGAGCGGCGAGTTGAAGGAGAAGAGCTGCGGGCTGAGCTCGTCGAGATCGATGTCGCAGGTGTCGCAGCGGTTCCGCTCGCTGAAGCGCCGATCCGGGGTCCCGTCGGCGGGCGCCGCGATCAGCGCCCCCTTCCCGTAGCGGAGCGCCGTCTCCACCGAGTCGGTGAGCCGGGGCCGCATGTCGTCCCGGACGACCACGCGGTCGATCACGACCTCGACGGTGTGCGGGCGGCTCGGGTCGAGCGTGGGCAGCGGCTGGCCGTCGAGGCTGACGACCGCGCCGTCGACGCGCAGGCGCGCGAAGCCGTCCCTGCGGGCCGCGTCGGCGATCCCCGCGAGGGCCCCGACCTCCCCGCTCGCGAGCGGCGCGAGCAGCGACCACCGGCTCCCCTCGGGGAGAGCGAGGAGCTGGGCGACGATCTCGGGCGCCGTGTAGGCGCGCACGACGACGCCGCAGCGCGGGCAGTGCGGGGTCCCCGCGCGTGCGTACAGGACGCGCAGGTAGTCGTAGATCTCGGTGACGGTGCCGACGGTCGAGCGCGGGTTCATCGACGCGCTCTTCTGCTCGATGGCGATGGTCGGCGAGAGCCCCCGGATCGCGTCGTAGCCCGGCTTGGAGAGCTGGCCGAGGAACTGGCGCGCGTAGGCGGAGAGCGACTCCACGTAGCGCCGCTGGCCCTCGGCGAAGAGCGTGTCGAAGGCGAGCGAGCTCTTCCCGGAGCCGGAGACGCCCGTAATGACGACCAGCTTGTGCTTGGGGATGTCGACGTCGACGTGCTTGAGGTTGTGCTCGCGCGCGCCGCGGACGCTGATGATGTCTGGTTCCATGCTGGCCGGGATCGCCGCCGGGAGAGTCTCGCGTGCCGTGTCGGGCCGTATAGCCGAGCGGCCTGCCGGACACAATGCTCCATACCGCTCGGGCGCGCGGCCACCGCGCGCGAGAGCGCCCTGACGCGGCCGTCGAGAGAGAAGGTTGCGCCGGACCGCAGCCCGTCGCAGACTGCCCCCCGACCCGTTGCGGTTGCGGGGCATGGTGACTAATGACATGCTCCACGAAGCTATCTCACAGGGGAGAGCCCTCCCCGACCTGCGCGGCGTCGCGCAGGCTACACAGCGGGGCGGCCGTATTCGGTTCGCCGCTCGTGCAAGGCGCGAGAATTCTCGC
>SBGO01000518.1 GCA_006226565.1 Deltaproteobacteria bacterium
GGGGCCGGGGCTCCTGACCGTGCGCGGCCGCGCCGCCATCGAGCGCGCGGACGTCGTCCTCTACGACCTGCTCGCCCACCCGGCGCTGCTCGACGCCATCGACGTCCCGGGGCAGGAGCGCATCCACGTCGGCAAGCGCGCCGGCGCCGGGCTCTCCGCCCAGGACGCCATCAACGCGCTGATGATTCGGCGGGCGCTCGCCGGGCAGCGCGTGTGCCGACTCAAGGGCGGCGACCCGCTCGTCCTCGGGCGCGGCGGCGAGGAGCTCGACGCCTGCGTCGCGGCCGGCGTCCCCTTCGAGGTCGTCCCCGGCGTGTCGTCCATCGCGGCGGCGCCCGCCTTCGCGGGGATCCCGCTGACGCACCGGGACCACGCGAGCGGCTTCACCGTCGTGACCGGGCACGGGCGCGACGACGGCACCGGCCGGCCGGTGGACTGGGCCCATCATGCGCGCACTCGGGACACGCTGGTGGTCCTGATGGGCGTCAGCACGGTGGCGCACTGGACCGCGGCGCTCGTCGCCGGGGGGCGCGCCGCGGAGACGCCGGTGGCCTTCGTCCGCTGGGGCACGCTCCCCGCACAGCGGACCGTGGTCACCACGCTGGGGACGGCCGCCGAGGACGTCGCCGCGGCCGGGCTCACCTCGCCGTGCGTCGCCGTCGTGGGCGAGGTCGTGACGCTCCGCGAGCGGCTCGCCTGGTTCGACCGGCTGCCGCTCCACGGACAGGTCATCGGGCTCACGCGCGACACCCCGGCGGACCTCGACGTGTTCGAGCCCCTGCACGCGCTCGGGGCGGGCCTCGCCTGGCTCCCGCTGACCCGGAAGCAGCCGACCGACGGGGTCGCCGAGCTGGCGGCGCGCCTCCGCAGCGAGCCGTACACGGACCTCGTGCTCACCAGCGCGAACGGCGTGCGCGGCCTCAAGGACGCGCTCCTGGCGGCCGGCCTCGACGCCCGCCGCTTCGCGGGAATGCGGACCTGGGCCGTCGGCCCGGCGACCGCGCGGGCCATGCTCGACGAGCTGGCCCTCGGCGCCGACCACGTGGCCGAGCCGGCGACGGGGGAGGGCGTGGTCGCCCTCGCGCAGACGGTCGGCGTGAGCGGCCGCCGCTTCCTCTTCCCGGCCGCCGCGGGGGCGCGCCGCGCGGTCCCCGAGGGCCTCGCCGCGCTGGGCGCGACGGTGGACGAGATCGCGATCTACGAGACCGTGCCGGACCCGGACGCCGGCGCGCGGCTTATCAGCGCCATCGAGGCCGGGCTGACGCTCATCACGGTCAGCAGCCCCAGCGCCGTTCGGGCCCTGGCGGACGCGATGGACGCGGCCGGCGCGCCCTACGATCGCTTCCCGCTGGCGGTGATCGGGCCGACGACCCGCAAGGCGGCGGAGAAGCGGGGTTTCCGGGTCGCCGTCATGCCGGAGCGCTACACGCTGCCCGACATGGTCGACGCGATCGTCGCCGCCGCCGAGGCGGGCGCGATCTAGCGCAGGCCCCCGCGCGCGGCCGTCGCGCGCTGCCGCACCGCGTGATATCCTCCCCGACGTTCCAGAACGCTCGCCGCGGCATGGCCGCTCCAGCAGGAGGTGCGCAGTGCCGCATCCACACCGAGTCGCGCTGCTCGCCGTCGTCCTGACGGCCTGCGGTGATCCCGCCACCGAGGGGGACACCGGCCCGCTGTTCCCCGTCGACAGCTTCGGCGGGGACGTCCAGGTCACGGACACCGCGACCGGGCCGCGCTGCGGCGACGGCGTGGTCGAAGGCGACGAGGCCTGCGACGAGGGCGTCGCCAACGGCCTCTACTACCACTGCGCGGCCGACTGCTCCGGCCCTGGCCCGCGCTGCGGCGACGGCCAGGTCGACGCGGGCTACGAGACCTGCGACGACGGCGACGGGGTCAACGGGCAGTACGGCCACTGCGGCGCCGGCTGCAACGGCCCGGCGCCGTACTGCGGCAACGGCTTCACCGAGGCCGCACACGAGGTCTGCGACGACGGCGAGGACAACGGCGACTACGGGTCCTGCACGGCCGACTGCTCGGCGCCCGGCCCGCGCTGCGGCGACGGCGTCGTCGACTCGCCCTGGGAGCTCTGCGACGACGGATCGAACAACGGCCACACCGGCTACTGCGCCTACAACTGCACCGCGAGCCCGGGCTGCGGCGACGGCGACGTGGTCGCCCCCGAGGCGTGCGACGACGGCGCCGACAACGGCCTCTACGGCCACTGCGCGGCCGACTGCGCCGGCCCCGGCCCGTTCTGCGGCGACGGCGTCGCCGACAAGGGCGTCGAGGCCTGTGACCACGGCGAGGACAACGGCCGCTACGGGCACTGTCGCGCCGACTGCGCCGGGCTCGGGCCGCGCTGCGGGGACGGGACGATCGACGCCGACCACGAGCGCTGCGACGACGGCGCGGACAACGGGACCGTCGGCCACTGCCGGCTCGACTGCAGCGCCATCGCGGCGCCGTGGGAGCCGCTCCCGACCGCGTCCGACGCGGCCGCCGTCCGCGACGGCCGCAGCTGCGACACCCACGACTGGCTCGCCAAGTACATGCGCTACCGCCGGCGCTTCCGCGGCGACGGGACCGCCGCGTATCCGGGGTTCATCTCCCTCGGGACGGACGCGGGCCAGAGCATGCCGGCGTCGCGCCGCGAGCCGCACGTCGCCTGCGAGGGCTACTGGGGCTTCGAGGGCTGCCCGCGCGCGGCCGACCCGAGCAGCCGCGGCCTCTACAAGTGGGGCGACGGCACCATCTGGCACGGCCACTACCTCGAGGTCCTCGCGACCGAGTACGCCGTCTTCGTCGAGCTCGGCCTCGACCCGACCGAGACGTTGAACGACATCCGCCTCGCGCTCGCCGCCTTCGACCGCGTGGACGAGGCGGCCGAGGGCTACTACGGCGTGGCGCCCGCGCGCGACGGCTTCTTCCTGCGCGACGACGTGCCGGCCGACTTCATGGGGAACGAGAACGGCTACCGCTTCCCGCGGGCCGACGGGTACGCCGGCTACGGCTGCGCATCCGCCGACGTCGCCTGCGAGCCGCCGACCATCGACGGCGGGGCCTTCACGAGCCAGGACCAGGTCGTCGGCATGACCCTCGGGCTCGCGGCCGTCGCGACCTTCGTGCCGTCCGGGGTGACCTCGCAGGGTGTCGACCTCAACATGGACGCGCGCGAGAAGATCCATCGCATGATCAACACGTTGCGCAACGACGGCTGGAAGGTCCTCGACCCGGAGGGGGAGCACCCGCCCGACGCTTGGGGCGGCAACGTCATCGGCTTCTCGAATCAGCTCGCGAAGGCGGCCAACCGCTACTGCGGGGAAGACTTCGGGGTCTCGGACTACCGCACGCTCGCGAGCCGTATCGAAGGCGAGGCGGCCTGGGTCGGCCTCCAGGCCATCTGGAGCCTGACCCTGAACTTCAACCGCACGATGGCCCTCAAGCTCGCGTCGATGACGGCGGTCTGGTCCATCGACAAGCTCTCCGGCCGTGCGGTCGGCGACACCAAGGACTACTACGCCGTCCTCGCGGCCCTGATGAACGACACGCGGCTGCCCGACGACTTCAGCGAGTGGCGCATGGAGTCGGTGCTCGACTCGGCCCCGTGCGGCGGACCGTGCCGCGGCTACGCCAGCTGCGACGCCGGCAACGAGGGCTGGAAGGGCGAGAGCCGCATCTTCGGGCCCCGCGACCGGATCGGCAGCCGCTACCACCCCGAGGCGGAGTTCAACGGCCTCGACTACATGGCGATCCACAACGTGTGGTTCCTCTACAAGCGCGGGCAGCTCGGCTACGCGACGCCCGCGCCGCCGTCGAGCGGCTGCACCGCCTTCAAGGGGCTCGACGCGCTGCGTGAGGACGGCGACGCCGTCGCCAGCTACGACCCCACGGCCGCCTGCGCCGCGAGCGACCTGCGCCAGCGCTTCTGCGGGCGCCCGTTCTCGTCCTGGATCGACGACGCCTATCGCGGTCGCGTCACGCTCTTCATCGGGGGCGCGCGCTGGACCTGCAGCGACGGCCAGCCGTGCGTCATCACCGGCGGCGGCGACGTCGGCAGCGGCGGCGACGACCTCATCCTCGGCGGCTCCGGGGCCGACCACCTCAAGGGCGGCGGCGGCAACGACTGCCTCTACGGCGGCGCCGGCGACGACCTCCTCGAGGGCGGGCAGGGCTACGACGAGCTCCACGGCGGGGACGGCGCGGACCGCCTCTACGGCGAGGGCGACGGCTGGATCATCCTCGACGGCGAGCGCGACGAGCTGTGGGGGGAGGCCGGCGACGACGTCCTCGAAGGGGGCCCCGACGGCGACGCGCTCTACGGCGGGGAGGGGAACGACACGATGGCCGGCGGTGGCGGCGACGACCTCCTCGAGGGCGGGCCGGGCCACGACGACATGCACGGCAACGACGGCGACGACGTCATGAGCGGCGGCGACGGCGACGACCGCATGATCGGCGACGGCGGCGCCGACACGCTGTGGGGGGACGCCGGGCGCGACAAGCTCGACGGCGAGAGCGGCGACGACTCCTGCGACGGCGGCACCGGCGACGACTTCGTCCGCGGCGGCACCGGCGACGACACCCTCATCGCCGGGCTGAGCGGCCACGACCGCCTGTGCGGCAACGGCGGCGACGACGTCCTGTGGGGCGGCTGGGACGGCGACGAGTGCCACGGCGGCGGCTTCCTCGGGGGCCACGACACCGTCAACGGCTGCGACGACGACACCGCGACCTCCGACGACTGCGACAACGGGGCGTTCGACGCCTGGTAGGCCGCGGGGGCGCCGGCGACGCCTCGCTCGTCGGGCCCCGGCGTCCGCGTGCGCGAGAGCCTTGCCGGCGCCCGCCGCACGTGCCAGAAGTGCGGCCATGGACCTGCGCTTCTATCGCCGAATCCTGGAGTCCTGCGAACCCTTCGTCCTCGCTCGCGGCCCGGTTCAGGCCAGCCTCGAGCGCGCCCCGCTCGGGATCGAGATCCCCGCCGGCAACGTCCTCGACCCGCAGGTCGTGGCGAACGGGCCGTTCCTGAAGCTCACCGAGACGCTCGACGAGCTCACCTACGGTCCGGTCGCGCTGCGGATGCCGAGCTGGGTCTACTACGACTGCGCGCTCATGACGGGGGCCGTCTTCGGCTTCGCCATGCGCGTCGACCGGCTGCCGCCGTGGGTCAAGAAGACCCTCGCGGTGCCCGAGGGCTACGACGGCCTCGTCCCGGTCTCGCAGTTCGTCGCCATCCCGATGGCCCACCGGAAGGCGCAGCTCGTCTTCACCCTGTGCTCGATCAACCAGGTCGCGCCCGGCGCCGCGCCCGAGGGGCTCTGGCGTCTCACGCTCGCCGCGGGCACCGCCGCGCTCCGGACCTCGGTCCTGGTCGCGACGAGCCAGTGGCGCGCGGCGCAGCTCGGCCTCTTCACGAGCCTCGGGCCGCTCAAGATCATGACGGCCTGGACGCCGGCCCACGACATCCCGGCGACGGCGACCTTCTACGTCCACACCGACGACGAGGCGCGCGCCCGCCTCGTCCACGGCGGCGGCCTCGAGAACCCGTGGGCCGACCGCTACCTCGACGCCGACTCCCCGGAGGAGATGCAGGCGCTCCAGGCCCAGATCGAGGCCGGGCTCGAGGTGTGGGTGGTCGGTCCTCCCGAGATTCGCGGCGCCGACACTCGGGTCCCGCTCAAGCAGCACGTGGCCACCGGCGCGCCCCGGCCCGGCGGCCCGGACGACGTCTTCGTGCGGAGGTTCCAGGGATGATCGCCACCCGGAACGACAGCATCCTGCAGCAGCTCTCGCCGTTCGTGGTCACGACGCGCGCCAACCGGGCCATCCTCGACGAGGCGCCCTTCGGCCTCGCCACCCGCTGGTTCGTCGACCCGCACATGACGCGCTGGGCGACCTTCTTCGACCTGCTGCAGCGCCTCGACGCGCTGACCTTCGGCCCCGAGGGGATGCCGATGGACAAGTGGGTCTTCTACAACTGCGCGGAGCTCCCCGGCTTCATCTACGGCTTCGCCCTCGAGGCCGACGCGCTGAGCGCCAGCGAGCGCGACCTGATGGGCGTGCCGGCCGGCTGGAGCGGCCCGGTCCCGTTCTCGATGTACATCGCCATCCCGATGCACGAGCCGGGCTCGTGGTTCGGCCACAACCTCTGCAGCCTCAACCGCACCTTCCCGCAGCGCGGCTTCGACGGCCTCGGCACCATCACCAAGGCCATCGCGCTGGCGGCCTTCAAGGTCGAGCGCTTCTACGGCGCGACCCAGTGGCTCTCCAAGGCGCTCCACATCCACACGCGCTTCGGGCCGCTCGACCTCTACACCGCCTACACGCCCGCCCACAGCATGGCGGAGACGCTCACCTACGGCTTCGAGGTCACGACCGAGAAGCTCCGCTACGCCGCCGGGGATCCGGCGGCCACGATGCGCTACCCGGAGCCCGACATCACCCTGGACGCGCGCGACGTCCCGGCGATGCAGGACCTGCAGCGCCGCATCGAGGCCGGTGAGCGGTTCGTCCTGGCCGGCGCGCCGTCCACGCGCGGGGTGCAGGTGGTCCACCCGATCACCACGGTCGCCGCCGGGGCCTGAGCGAACGGAACCCGAGACGACGACGCCCCCGCGGGCCAGGCCGGCGGGGGCGTCGAGGTCGTAGCGTATCGGCGCGGCTCAGCGGCTCATGAGCCGAATCATGATGGCCTTCTGCATGTGCATGCGGTTCTCGGCCTGGTCGTAGATGACCGACTGCGGCCCGTCGCAGACCTCGGCGCTGACCTCCTCGCCGCGGTGGGCCGGGAGGCAGTGCATGAAGATGGCCTTGGGGTCGGCCTTCTCCATCAGCGCCTGGTCGACCTGGAAGCCGACGAAGGCGGCCTCGCGCTTCTTCTGCTCGGCCTCCTGGCCCATCGAGGCCCAGACGTCGGTGTAGACGACGTGGGCGCCGGCGACGGCCTCGGCCGGGCTCGCGGTCTCGACCACGGTGGCGCCGAGGGCGCGCGCCTTGGCGACGTAGTCCGCGTCCATGCGGTAGCCCTCGGGCGACGCGCAGGCGAACGCCATGCCGACGCGGGCGCAGGCCATCATCAGCGAGTGCGCGACGTTGTTGCCGTCGCCGACGTAGGCCATCTTGAGGCCGGCGAGGTCGCCGAAGCGCTCCTGGACGGTCTGGAGGTCGGCGAGCGCCTGGCACGGGTGGTTGAAGTCGGTCAGGCCGTTGATGACGGGGACCGTGCCGAAGCGGGCGAGGTCCTCGACCGACTGGTGCGAGAAGGTGCGCGCCATGATGCCGTCGACCATGCGCGAGAGCACCGCCGCGGTGTCGGAGAGCGGCTCGCCGCGCCCGAGCTGGATGTCGCGCGAGGACAGGAAGAGCCCCGTCCCGCCGAGCTGGTGGATGCCCACCTCGAAGCTCACGCGGGTCCGGGTCGACGACTTCTCGAAGATCATCGCCAGGGTCTGGCCGGACAGCGCGGTCCGGTAGTTGGCCGGGTTGGCCTTGACGTCCTTCGCCAGCGCGAGCAGGTCCGCGACGTCCGCGTCCTCGAGCTCGTAGATGGTGACGAGATCCTTGTTCAAGCGTCGTCCTCCATGGGGGAAGCGCCCTCCCCGGCGAGCGGGAAGAGGTCGATTTGGCGCCGGACCGGGCCGTCGTCCACCACCCGGGTGATCCGTGTCCCGGCGCGGTCGGCGAGGGCCGCCGCGAAGCGGTCGGCGCTGGTGATGATGGCGCGCAGGCCGCCGTCCTCGACGAACTCGAGGGCGGCCTCGACCTTGCGCTCGAGCCCGCTGGCCGCGAGCTGCCCGGAGGCGGCGAGGGCGCGGACGTCCGAGGCCGTGACGCGGTCGAGCGCGCGCTGGTCGGTCCGACCGAGGTTGGCGAAGACCTGGTCGGAGTCGGTGACGAAGGTCAGGAGCTCGGCGCCGAGGTGCTCGGCGAGGAGCGCGGCGGTCAGGTCCTCGTCGACCACCGCCTCGACGCCCACGAACTGCCCGCGGGCGTCGACCGCCACCGGCACGCCGCCGCCGCCGCAGATGACGAGCTGGCCGCGGTCGAGCAGGGCCTCGATGGCGTCGAGGTTGAGCACCTCGAGCGGGCGGGGGCCGGGGACGACGCGCTGCCAGCCGCCGTCGACCTCGGTGAACTGGACCTCGCCGGGGCGCTGGGCGCGCGCGCGCCAGGCGTTGAAGACGGGGCCCAGGGCGCGATCGGGCTTGCGGAAGGCCGGGTCGTCGAGGCCGACGAGGGTCCACAGGAGCAGGACGCTCACGCCCTTGGTGATGCGCAGGCGCCGCAGCTCGTTCCGGGCCTCGGTCGCGAGGAGATAGCCGACGGTGCCGCAGGTCGCGGCCACGCAGGCGTCGATGGGCCGCGGGGGTGCCTTGGTCGCCGTCTCTTCGTTGCGCAGGAGCTCGCGCCCGACCTGTGGGCCGTTGCCGTGGACCACGACGACGCGATAGCCCTCGCGCACGAGCGTCGCGACCGAGCGCGCAGCGCGGCGAGCGGCGCGCACCTCGTCGCGGTGGCGGCCGAGCTCGTCGGGGTTCAGGAGCGCCTGGCCGGAGATGGCCAGGACGGCGATCGCAGCGCGTGACACGGTCAATCACTCCGAGGCTAGGGGGGAGTGCGATAACACAGAGCCCGAGGGAGCGCCACGACAACCCTCCGGCCCCGCGACGCACCGCCAGGGGGCCTCCGCGCGTCCCTCTGGAGGCCCTTCGTTGACACCGACGCGTGACCCCGGGCAGCCTGCCGTGGCCCACTCGGGAGGAGCCATGCACCGCGCCGCAACCCGCGCCCTCGTCGTCGCGCTCGCCCTCGTCGCCGCTCCCGCCGCCGCGCGGCCGACGCC
>SBGO01000036.1 GCA_006226565.1 Deltaproteobacteria bacterium
TACTTCTACGCCGACCTGGCGCGCTCGAGCAGCGGCGAGGAGGGCGAGTGGAAGGACCGCGAGAGCCTCGCGCTGCCCCAGCGTGACGTCGACAACATCACGGCCGCCATCGCGCTGCGGGATCAGTATCCGGACCTGAAGATCGTCGTCGTGGCCAAGGCCGGCGGCGCCATCGTGGTGAAGGACTGGATCGACGACGTCGATGCCCTGCTGATGGCCTGGTACGGGGGCATGAAGGAGGGGACGGCGCTGGCGGAGATCCTCTTCGGCGACGTCAACCCGAGCGGCAAGACCTGCCAGAGCTTCCCGGTCGAGGAGTCGGACCTGCCCTTCTTCGACAACACCAACAAGGAAGACGTCGCGTACAGCTACTACCACGGCTACCGCTGGCTCGATCACGAGGGCATCACCCCGCAGTACCCGTTCGGCTTCGGCCTCAGCTACACGACCTTCGCGTACTCGAACCTGCAGCTCGCCGAGTCGACGGTCGCCAGGGACGGGACCCTGACCGTGTCCGTCGACGTCGAGAACACCGGGCCGGTCGCCGGCTCCGAGGTCGCGCAGCTCTACGTCGGCTTCGCGAACACCGCGGTCGACGACGCCTGGGGGCGCCCGGTCAAGACGCTGGCCGCCTTCGCCCGCGTCGCGGACCTCGCGCCCGGCGCGAAGGAGACCGTCACGATGACCGTGGACGTGTCGCGTCTGGCCTACTGGAACGTCTCCGACCGCGCGTGGGAGGTCGAGGCGATGGACTACGAGCTCTTCGTCGGGCCGTCCGCCGACGCGACCGACGCGAACATGCTGACCGGCTCGTTCACGGTGAACTGAGCCGCTCCATCCCGAGGTCGACGAGCGGGCTCCGTCCCACAGGGCGGGAGGGGAGGGGACCATGACGAAGCGCAGACAGACGGCATTGGCGGTGTGCTTGGGGGCCCTCGCGTGGCTCGGGAGCGGCGCGGCCTGGGCGGCGGAGGGCGCCCCGGCGGGCGGGGCGACGACGACGCCGGGCGGCGCGGACCTGACCGAGGCGCCGCCGGCGCCCATGCGGGCCCACCTCGAGGTCGGCGCGGTGCCGATCGCGCTGTCCGGCTACTTCTGGGCGGACACGGGCTACATGATGCGCGAGAACGCCCGCGCCGGGCAGTACGACTCCGACGTGGCCTACGCGCAGGGGCGGTTCGTGCTCGCGGCCGAGTACTACACCGAGATCGCGGCGATGTTCGCGAGCTCCAAGGTCGAGCTCATCGGCTTCGTGAACGAGTTCACGAAGTCGCAGTTCGAGGCCCACGTGCTCGACGCCTACGTCATGCTCGGGCAGCGGGCCTGGGACGTGCAGGTCGGCCGCTTCCTCGCCTGGGAGGTCTACCACCGCGGCCAGGGCATCGAGCTCTTCACCGCCGAGGAGGCGGGCGCCCTCGGCGGGCCGAGCCTGACGTGGCTCGAGCTGACGCGCGGCTACCGGAACGAATCCGGGCAGCTGGCCTTCCACGTCTACCCGACCGACTTCCTCGGCGTCGAGGTCGCCGGCGTCTACGGGCAGGAGTCCAACCAGAACGACTACGGCGTGCGGCCGGTGATCGACTTCCACGTCGGCGACTTCAAGGCCATCGCCGGCTTCGAGTACCTCACCCAGCAGCCGCAGACCTCGGCCGACAAGGTCGAGGTGACGTCGCTCGGGGCGGCCGGGATGCTGCGCTACGCCTTCCCCTACGTGACCGTCGGGGCGGACTTCGGCTGGTCGAGCGTCGACTACACCGACATCCAGGGCCTCGAGGACACCGACAAGACGCTCCACAAGCTGAGCGTCGGCGGCTTCGCCGACGTGGACCTCGGCTTCGGCGCGATCGGGCTCGGCTTCCACTACACGGCGCAGAAGAACGAGCAGAAGGAGGAGAACACGCACCAGCAGATGTTCGTGTCGTACCTGCAGCGGCTGCCCATCGAGGGGCTCAGCCTGAAGCTCGTCTACGGCTACGCCCTCGCCTACATCGAGGACAACGACGTCGGCTCCTCCTGGGAGAACACGATGCACTCCGTCCGCCTGAGGGTCGCTTATGACTTCCAGTGATTCGAAGACGCCGGGCCGCTCCGGCGGCGGGATGTCCCGCAACACCTACGTCGTCTTCATCAGCAGCGCCGCGGCGCTCGGAGGCTTCCTCTTCGGCTTCGACACCGCGGTCATCAACGGCACGGTGACGGCGCTCCGCAACCACTTCGAGACGGGCTCCTTCGGGATCGGCCTCGCGGTGTCGCTCGCCCTCATCGGCTCGGCGGTCGGCGCCTTCTTCGCCGGTCAGCTGGCCGACCGCATCGGCCGCGTCAAGGTGATGATGCTCGCGTCGCTGGCGTTCTCGCTGAGCGCCATCGGCTCGGGCCTCCCGGTGACGATCTACGACTTCATCTGGTGGCGCTTCCTCGGCGGCATGGCCGTCGGCGCGGCCAGCATCATCGCGCCGGCCTACATCGCCGAGGTGTCGCCGGCCCACAAGCGCGGGCGGCTCGGGTCGCTCCAGCAGCTCGCCATCGTCATCGGCATCTTCGTGGCGCTGCTCTTCGACTACGTGATCGCCGAGGGGGCGGGCGGCTCGGCCGACAACACCTTCTGGCTCGACCAGGAGGCGTGGCGCTGGATGTTCTGGTCGGAGCTGCCCGTGGCCCTGCTCTACGGCATCATCGCGCTGAAGATCCCGGAGTCGCCGCGCTACCTCGTGGCGCGCGCCCAGGAGGAGGCGGCGGCGCACGTGCTCGACCGCGTCGGCGCGAGCGAGACGGTCGAGGAGATCCGCGCGACGGTGCTCCACGAGAGGAAGCCCAAGCTCTCCGACCTGCGCGCGGCGAAGCGCTGGCTCCTGCCGATCGTGTGGGTCGGGCTGGGGCTGGCGGTGCTCCAGCAGTTCGTCGGCATCAACGTCATCTTCTACTACTCGAGCGTCCTGTGGCGCGCGGTCGGCTTCTCCGAGGGGGACGCCCTCTGGATCACGGTGCTGACCGGCGCGACGAACGTCATCACGACGCTGGTCGCCATCGCCTACGTGGACAAGTTCGGGCGCCGGCCGCTCCTCATCATCGGCTCGATCGGGATGCTCCTGATGCTGGCGCTGATGGCCGGGATCTTCGGGACGGCGCCGCTCGGGCCCGACGGCAACCCCGTGCTCGGCGGGTCGATCGGCGTCCTGGCGTGCGTGGCCGCCAACGTCTACGTCTTCTGCTTCGGCTTCTCGTGGGGGCCGGTCATGTGGGTGCTGCTGGGCGAGATCTTCAACAACCGCATCCGCGGGGCGGCCCTGTCGGTCGCCGGCGCGGCGCAGTGGCTCGCCAACTTCCTCGTGACGGTCACCTTCCCGTGGATGCTCGAGTCGATCGGGCTCGGCGCCTCCTACGGGCTCTACGCGTTCTGGGCGCTGGTCTCGCTCTTCTTCGTGCTGCGCTACGTGCGCGAGACGAAGGGCAAGGCGCTCGAGCAGATGGAGTGACGCTGATCGGGCCGCGCTGAGCTCGCTGTCGCGTCCCCCGTCGGGGCGCGGCGGCGGGGGCGGCGTGACCGATCTGGCCGCTCGAATGGAAGAGACGGCTAACGCCGGGGGCAGCGCGATGGCGTGGCCGTGGGGGGAGGTGTGCCCCCGCCGGACCGCACCACGGGCCGACGAGCGGGCATTGAGCGGTGTCTCGGAGCGCGACCCGGAGGCGTCGATTTCCGACCCGTCGACTTATTTCGTGTGCCGAAAAAATTAAGTTGACTCGGTGGGACGATAAGCACAGGTTCTCACCATGTTTGTTTTTCCGCCGCTAGAAGTAAGTCGACCGCGCACCGCTGATACGCAAGCGATGCGCAGTCACAACGCTTCGGTCCTGGCGAACCTCGCCTGGTCGCGGTCGGAGGGCATCTCCCGCGCCGAGCTCGCCCGCGACTCCGGGCTCTCGGCCTCCACCGTCTCCGCCATCGTCTCCGACCTGATGGCGGCGAACCTCCTGACCTCGGGCCACGTGGCCCCGTCGAAGGGCGGCCGCCCGCCGGTCATCCTCCAGTTCAACACCCAGCGGAACTACATCGTCGGCGTCGAGATGGGCGCGTCCCACATCGGCGCGGTCATCTGCGACCTCCGCGGCGACATCCGCTGGTACGACGAGACCGAGATCGACGTCTCCGACGACCCGGCCGGGACGCTCCGCGCCATCGGCGAGCTGATCGAGGTCGCGCGGCGCCGCCCGGAGGCCTCCGGCGACCTGCTCGGCCTCGGCATCGCGGTCCCGTCGCCGGTCGACGCGCTCACCCCCGACCGCCTCTCCCCGCGGCTCCTGCCGGCGTGGGCCGAGGTCCGGCTCGCGGCGCAGCTCCATCACCGCATCGGCGTCCGCGTCTTCATGGACAACGACGCCAACTGCGGCGCGCTGGCCGAGGCGCAGATCGGCGCCGGCGTCGACGTCCCCGACTTCACCTACATCAAGGTCGCGACCGGCGTCGGCGCCGGGCACATCGTGCAGCGCCAGCCCTACCGGGGCTTCAGCGGCATCGCGGGCGAGATCGGCCACACCACCGTCGACCCCAACGGCCGCCCGTGCCGCTGCGGTCTCCGGGGCTGCCTCGAGGCGGAGATCGGCTCCGGCGCCATCGTCGAGAAGGCGAGCGAGGCCATCGCGGCCGGGCGCGTCTCGGCCCTCGCCGAGCTCCCGAGCCTGACCCTCGCCGACATCGTCGCCGCCGGCCACGACGGCGACACCCTCGCCATCGAGCTCATCGCCGAGGCCGGCAACCACCTCGCCGTGGGCGTGGCGAACCTCCTCAACCTCATGAACCCGGCGCGCGTCATCATCGGCGGCCGCCTCGCCGCGGCGGGCGACCTGCTGCTCGGGCCGCTCCGGCACATCGTCGGCGTGCGCGCGCTGTGGACCTCGGTCGAGCGCGCCGACGTCGTCATCTCCCCGCTCGGCGACTCCCAGATCGCCGCGGGCGCCGCAACGCTGGTGCTCCGCGCCGCGCTCGCCGACCTCTCTCACTTCTGGGCCTCGGAGACCTCTGCCCCACAGGTCGCCGGACCCGTCGCGCGGATCTGGAAAGCAGGAGGGCAAGGCGGCGCATAGACCCGGTGCGACAACACCGCGGGCGCGCGGTCGTGGGTGGAGGGGCCACCCCACGACGTGACGCCGGCGCGGCAGAGAGAGCGCGGTTGCCGTCCGCGCTCGAAAGACTCGACGCCCAGGTAGGGCGACCCGACGTCGGGAGGGAGGTGCTCCCCGACATGATCGGGGGCACGAGAGGACGACGTTCCTGAGGAGTTAGGACATGAGAAGACCGTTCCGTTTCGCCATCGCCATGGCAGCCACCTTGAGCTTGGTGGCCTGCTCCGAGGACACCAAGACCGAGACCATCATCCAAGAGGTCGTGCCGGACTGCGGCCCGACCGAGCCTTACGGCGCCTGCGCCGCCGGTGAGGTGTGCCAGGACGGCGCCTGCGTCGAGCTCGCGTCCCTCTGCAGCCCGACCAACCTCGAAGGCGCCTGCGCCGACGGGATGGTCTGCTTCGCGGGCGGCTGCGTGCTCGAGAGCGCGCTCTGCGGCGCCGAGACCCCGGATGGCCCCTGCGAGCTCGGCAGCACCTGCGTCGAGGGCATGTGCGTCCCGACCGCGAGCCTCTGCTCCGAGAACAACCCGACCGGCACCTGCGCCGGCGACCTGACCTGCATCGACGGCATCTGCGGCACGGCCGACGTCGATCCCTGCAGCGTCCTGGTCTACACCGAGCAGCCGACGATCGAGGCCGCCGAGACCAACGGCAAGGCGATCATCACGGTCGACGGCCTGCAGTTCAAGGACCTCAACGCCAACGGCAGCCTCGACGTGTACGAGGACTGGCGCCTGAACGAGCTCTGCCGCGCGAAGGACCTCGTGTCGCAGATGAACATGGACCAGAAGATCGGGATCATGCGTGAGGGCAGCTCGATCGGCAGCGGCACGACCGACGGGAGCATCCCGGACAACGTCACCGCCGCCATCGTCGACAACCACTACCGCTACGCCCTCATCCGCGTCGGCTCGCGCTCCGGCCAGGAGCTCGCGGTCTACCTCAACAACCTCCAGGCCCTCGCCGAGGCGCAGCCCCTGGGCATCCCGGTCACCGTGACCGCCGACCCGCTCAACGGCTTCGGGCTGTCGACCAACGCCAACACCGGCGCGCAGACCACCAACGAGAGCTCCGTCGTCTCGCCGTGGCCGTACCCCCTCGGCATCGGCGCCATCAACGACCCCCGCGTCACCCGCCAGTTCGGCGACGACGTCCGCAAGGAGTTCCGCGCGATGGGCTTCGCGTGGGAGCTCGGCCCGATGGCCGACCTCGCGACCGAGCCGCGCTGGGCGCGCGTCCAGAACACCTTCGGCGTCAACGCCTTCGCCGTCGCGATGCACACCTACCACACCATCGCCGGCTTCCAGGGCCTGGGCGACGGTGGGCTCCGTAACGGCATCGCCGCGACGATGAAGCACTTCCCGGGCGCCGGCCCCGACGAGGACGGCATGGACAGCCACAGCTACCCGGGCCGCTACAACGTCTACCCGGGCGGCTGGTTCACCTACCACCAGATCCCGTTCCAGGCCGCGATCGACGCCGGCGCCGCCGCCGTCATGCCCTGCTACAGCATCAACAAGGACCAGCTCGACTACGCCCCCGAGCAGCTCGCCGCCGGCTTCAGCGTCTCGCTGATCACCGACTACCTCAAGGAGGAGATGGGCTTCGACGGGATGGTCACCGGTGACTGGGGCACGCTGTCCCACGCCTTCAACGCCGAGACCATGTCCTACGCCCAGGCCGCCGCGATGTGGATCCAGGCCGGCTCGCACCAGTTCGGCTCCGACTCGGCCGAGAACTTCCGCGACGCCTACGAGATGGGCTTCCTGACCGAGGCGGAGATCGACGGCGCCTGCGCCAAGATCCTCGAGATGACCTTCAAGCTCGGCCTCTTCGAGAACCCCTACGTCGACCCCGCGGCGCCCAACATCCGCACCAACGAGAGCCTCGAGAACGGCTTCATCGCCCAGAAGAAGGCGATCGTCATCGTCAAGAACAAGCAGCACGAGCTGCCCGCGCCGGCCACCGGTTGGGGCGCCCCGCCGGACACCCGCCTCAGCTACCTCCCGATCGACGGCAGCCGCTACGTGGACGCCAACGACGACTCGACCCCGCAGGTGGGCGAGTACACCTGTGACACCAACGGCGACGGCGTCATCACCGTCTGGTTCGACGGCGTCAACGACAGCCTGATCACCAACGCCGACAACCCGGACTACATGACCGGCGTCCCCGGCTACGGCGAGTACGACTACACGACCAACGCCTCGAGCAGCGCGCTCGCCATCACCGAGGCCACCGGTCTCGCCGACGCCGACATCGCCGTCCTGCGCATCAGCGCCCGCAAGGGCGTCTACTTCGGCCTCGACGCCGGCGTGCCGCTGTCCTTCGACGGCGCCTTCCCGGGCACCAGCACGGACAGCACCATCGCCGCCGCCATCGCCGACCGTAACCGCGTCATCGACGCCCTGCGCGTTCGCGACGGCTACACCGACGCCAACGGCAACGCGATCGCCGCGACCAACCCCGACCTGCGCATCGTCCTCGTCATGCACATGGACCGCCCGGGCATCGTCGAGCCCTTCATCAAGGGCCTCACGACCCTCGACGAGCTGCCGGGCGAGCCGGGCAGCTACCCGACGGTCAGCGACCCGGCGAACATCGACCCGACCGGGTTCAGCGGCGTGGACGCCTTCCTCGTGGAGTTCGGCGCCATCGACCGCGCGGTCCTCGACGTCGTCTTCAACACCAACATCCCGACCGAGCCCGAGGGCTACGAGTACGGCATGTCGGTGCTGCCGATGGAGATCCCGAGCAGCGACGCCGCCGTCGAGGCGCAGTTCGAGGACGTCCCGGCGGACAGCCTCAACCCGACCTTCATCCTCGGCACCGGGACGACCTACTGATCTCGGTAGGCTGACGTAGCGGACTCGGGAGCGCGTGCGGGCGCTCCCGAGTCCCCCCTTCCTCCCTCGCTCCAGCCCTCGCGTGACCTGTGTGGTGCGCGCCGTCGCGGCGACGCGCACCACACCGGCCACCACCGCGCCCACCCGGGGCGTGCCCCTGAACCACCGTGAAGGACGGTACTCACATGAAGCTTGCTTGGATCCCGATCGCCGCGGCGCTCCTCCTGAGCGTCCCCGGCTGCACCAGCGACGGCGGCGAGACCACCACCGACGCCGACACGTCGACCTCGACCGACACCTACACCGGCGACACCACCGGCGGCGACACCACCACGACCGGCGACGTCACGGCGGACACCAGCGTCGCGGATACGGGCCCGCTGACCGAGTGCGATCAGGGCGCCAACGGGACCAAGAAGGCGGAGCTCCTCGCGGCGCAGCCGACCATCGAGGGGCGCGAGAAGAGCACGCTGACCCAGACGGTCTCGTGGGACAGCCTCGAGGGCGACGGCACGACCTCGTGCTCGGTGGACCTGACCTTCAAGGACTCGAACGACAACGGGTCGCTCGACGACTACGAGGACTGGACGCTGACGCCGGCGGAGCGCGCGGCGGACCTCGTGGCGCGGCTGTCCGACGCCGAGAAGCTCGGGCTCCTCCTGCACCCGACGCTGAACGACACGCCGAAGTCGTCGAGCAGCGACCCGTCGGAGGAGACCGCGGCCTACGTGACGACGCAGAACGCGCGCTTCGGCCTGGTCGCCTCGCGCTCGGCGCAGATCACGGCGCGCGCGCAGTGGGCGAACAAGCTGCAGGAGCTCTGCGAGGGGACGACCTACGGCATCCCCTTCGTGCTGAGCCTCGAGC
>SBGO01000571.1 GCA_006226565.1 Deltaproteobacteria bacterium
AGCGGCGGTCAGGGGCCGCGCGCCTGCGAGCAGCCGGCCCGCTTCCCCATCCTGCGCGAGCTGCCGAAGCGCCTCGACACGCCCGGCACCACGTGGGGCGTGCCCACGGCGACCGTCGACCCGGTCGCGGCGCAGCAGCTGGCCGTCGCCGTGACCGGCCTGGCCGAGGCGGACCTGGCGCGGCTCCGGCTCACGCCGACCCGCGGCGCCTGCAAGGAAGGCGCGCTCAGCGTGACCATCGCCGGGCCCGAGGGCTACGAGATCACGCTCTTCGCCAAGGCGCGGGACGAGGACGCCCCGGCCTTCGTGCGGACCGGCGGGCTCAACCTCTGGTACCGCGCGAGCACGGAGCTGGCGCTCAACGGCCAGCTCGCGCTCCGGGCCGCGCGCCACCTGCGCCAGACGCCCTTCGAGGCGCTCGAGGCGACCTGGCGCGAGGTCACCACGGCGAGCCTCCGCGACGCGCCGGCGGCCGAGCTCGACACCCTCTTCGGCGACGCGCGCTTCGCCAAGAGCTTCGGCGACAACGCCTGCGGCATGATGGGGGCGCTCGATCTCCTGAGCGACCTCCAGGGCGACTTCGCCGTCATCGTCCACGGCGACCGGCCGTGCCTGATGCGCGGGCAGGTCGGGCAGTCGAAGTTCTACACCAGCGATCTCAAGGACGTGGACGTCGTCACCGGCGGCGGCAAGCGCCTGATGCAGGCGACCGACTACGTGATGGGCGACACCCAGCCCAAGGCCATCGCGCTCGTCAGCACGTGCCTCTCGCAGATGATCGGCGAGGACATCGACGCCCTCGCCGACGAGATCGAGGAGCGCCACGGGCTCCCCTGCGTCGCGATGCGGGTGAGCGGCATCGAGCTGCTCAAGCCCTTCGAGGTGTCCGACCGCGTCCACGGGAACCTCGCGCGGCGCTTCGTCGAGCCCCTCGAGACGCGCGAGGACGAGATCTCGTTCGTCGGCTACGCCAACGAGTCGACGCGCTTTCGCCGCGAGCTCGACGAGGTGCTCGGCAAGGTCGGCCTGAAGGTCGGCGTCTTCTGGCCCGACGACACCCTCGAGCAGCTGCCGAAGATCGGCGCCTCGGCGGTGGTGATGGCGCCGGAGCGGACCGGCTTCAAGCGCTTCCTCAGCATCGTCGGGCGCAAGACCGAGGCGCGCGTGGTCGAGCAGGTGAGCCCGGTCGGGCTCGCCGCCTGCGCCGCCTTCTACCGCCGTCTCGGTGAGGAGACGGGCCGCTGGGCCGAGCTCGAGCCGCTGCTCGCCCCCCGGGCCGAGCGGGCGGAGGCCCGCATCGCGCGCTTCCGCGAGCGCTTCGCCGGCGCGCGGGTCGCGGTCTGCTTCGGCAACAACCGCAAGGGCGTCATCCACCCGTCCTTCGTCCACCTCGGCCTCGGCTACGTGCCTTTCTTGCGCGAGCTCGGGCTCGAGCCGGTGTTCATGGTCGTCAGCGACGAGACGGCCGAGCAGTACGCCCGCGTGCGGGCGCTCGCCAGGAACCTCGACGCGGCCGAGGACATCTACCTCTACCAGCGTCCCGAGCGGCTCCCGGCGCTGCTGCACGAGGCGGGCGGCATCCGCGCCGCCTTCACCGAGGACTGCCACAAGCACTACGTCGACGCGGCCGGCGTCCCGTACCTGCAGTTCCGGGCCTTCCACCTCGGCTACGCGTCCATCATCCCGGCCATCGACACGCTGGAGGCGCTGCTCCGATGAGCTTTGGCGCGATGACCTTCCAGGCGTCGGCGAGCCTCGGCGCCATCATGGCGGGCCTGGCGATCGACGACGCGGTGGCGGTGCTCCACGGGGGCGCCGGCTGCGACATCAAGCTCCACACGCTGCTCCACGAGCACGACCCGGGCGGCGCGGTCCACCGGCGGCTCATCTGCACCAAGATCCACGAGGACGAGCTCGTCTTCGACCCCGGCGAGAAGCTGGCGCAGGCGATCAAGGACATGTCCGGGCGGCTCGACGCCGGCATGGCGCTGGTGTCGACGGCGACCTTCATCGAGATCTCCGGGCTCGACCGCGACCACGTGATGGAGCAGCTCGCCGAGCTCGTCGACATCCCGGCGGTGTACGTCTACGCGCCCGACGTCGACGGCGACATGTTCCTCGGCTACGAGCGGGCGCTGACGTCGATCGCGAAGGCCTTCGTGGACCGCGTGAAGCCGCGGCGCGAGCGCGCGCGGCGGGTCAACCTCGTCGGCTACTTCCTCGATCGCGAGGGGGCCGAGCACAAGGCCAACGTCGCGACGGTGGCGAGCATCCTGCGCGAGCTCGGCGGCGAGCTGAACGTGACGCTCCTCGACGGCTCGCCGGCGGCCTCGCTCTACGGCCTGGCGGACGCCGAGCTGAACGTGGCGCTGCCGCTGGGCGTGAAGGCCGCGAAGGTGCTCAAGCGCAAGCTCGACCAGCGGATGATCGCGCTGGCGCCGCCCATCGGCAGCGCCAACACCGCGGCCTTCGTGCGCGCGCTCGCCAAGGAGCTGGACGCCGTCGATGCCGGCGAGGCCTACATCGCGCGCGAGGAGCAGCGGGTCGGGCAGCTCGTCCGGCAGGCGTGCGCGCCCCTGGTCGGGCGCCGGGTCGCCGCCTTCGCCGACGGCGAGCGCCTCGCCGGGCTCCTCGGGGTCCTCCGCGATCTGCGGATGGTGCCGGTCATCGCCGGCTGCCTCGACGGCCGCCCCGAGCACATCGACACGGACCTCTGGCCCGACGTCGAGGTGATGCCCGAGCCGACCCTGAACGAGACCGCGCGCCGCCTCCGCCGGGCCGCCGAGGAGCAGGACGTGGACCTGGTCATCGGCTCCCAGCACGAGGTCGACATGGCGGGGCAGGTGGGCCTCACCGGCGTCGAGTTCGGCTTCCCGTGCAAGCGCTACCAGGCGCTCGTGCCGATGCCCTATTGGGGCTACGACGGCGTCCTCACCCTGGCCCAGCGTATCCTCGAGCAGCTCTGACGGCGCCGAGGGCCCGCGCGACGTGCGCGCGGACCGGCGGGCGAGGCGGGCCGCGCCTACTCGACGACGACGTGCCAGGTAGCGTCGGGGCAGGCCGCGGTGTTGGTGCGCTGGTCGCCGTCGAAGCGCCCGGTGCTCGGGTCGTAGCTCCCGTCGACGAAGAACGTCAGCGTGCTGTGGTCGGGGGCGATCCACAGCTTCGGTACCAGCGTGATGGCCCCGGTCGCGGGGTTGTGGACCCCGACGAAGTCGAACTGGCCGAGGGGAGCGGCGAGATCGGGGCCGCCGACGGTCATCCTTCCGGTGAGGCGGCCGGCGCCGTCCCAGCTCAGGTCGCCAGAGACGTCGCGCACGGGGCCGGTGCACTGGAGCGTCCCGGTGAAGGTGTGGGCGCCGGCGGTCAGCCCCTTGGTCGGAGCGGCCACCGCGGTCGCCGCGCCGTCGCCCGAGGTCCGGGTGAGCGTCGCCGGGCCCCCCTGGAGGCTGTTGTCTGAGCCCGACGCGTAATCGGCGACCACCCCGACGAGGGTGTCGGTGTCGGGGTCGTAGTGGCCGTCGAAGCCGTCGAGCTCGATGTCGAAGGGGGGCACGACGGTCCAGTTCCCCGGGGCGAGCGCCACCAGGCCCGAGCCCGGGTCGTGGGTGCCGCTCAGCGTGTAGGTGGCCGTGCCGATCCCGAGCGGCGCGCCGGGCGAGTCGCTGATCGTCAGCGTCGCGGTCAGGTCGCCGCCGCTGTTGGTGAGGGTCGCCTCGGCGAGGAACGTGAAGGTCGCGACGTCGAGCTGGCCCGACCAGCTCGACACGCCCTCGGGCAGCCCGCGGGTCGCCGGTGCGACGGTGTCGGCCACGTCGGTGTCGGCCGGGTCCACGACGTCACCGTTGGAGGTGTGGTGGAGCTCGCAGGCGCCCACGCTGACGAGGGCGACGAGAGCGACGACGTGACGCGCCGAGCGCGCACGCGTGGACAGCGGTGCGTTGGGGCCGTTCGCCCGAGGCTGGATCATGCCGCGAGTATCCACCCCTCGACGGGCCCGCGCTACCGCGCGCCGCCGAATCGCGCAGTAGGCCGGACCTGGCGACGCGGCGGTCGGCGCGCGCTCCCGGAAATCGACCGGACGACGCCGGTGCGCCGCGGCCGCCCGCCCGGGGGGCGTCCTGCCGCGCCGCACCATGGACCGCTGGGGCGTCACGAACGCCGCAGATGCGCTCGTGGAGGCGATCGTCGCCGTATGCTCGGAATACGATCGGAACGGGCACGGACCTTGAGATCGGGTCCCGCTCTGTAGTACACGGTGGTTTAAATCACCCACAAGCATGATCCGCGAGTCGAGCCGCCAGGGCACTCCAGTCGTTCCTGGTCGGTTCATCGCACCTGCACGCCGCCGCCTGTGGGCCTCGCACGCATCCTCGAACAACATGGAGTAGGACATGAAGAACGCGATTGCGTTTGTCGCGACGCTGAGTTTCGTCCTGTTGGCGGGCTCATCCGCCTTCGCCAAGCCGGGCAACGGCAACACCGTGCCCATCTGCCACTACGACGGGCAGGGGCGCGTCCACCTCATCTACGTGAACGAGCACGCGGTCCCGGCGCACGTCGCCAACCACGGTGACCACGGCCTCATCGCCTTCTTCGCCGACGCCGACGGCGACGGCTTCGGCGACGCGGGCGCCGTGGTCGAGGCGTGTGCGCAGCCCGAGGGCTACGTCACCGACGACACGGACTGCAACGACGGTGACGCCAGCGTCTTCCCTGGGGCCGAGGAGGTCTGCTGGGACGGGATCGACAACAACTGCGACGGCCAGATCGACGAGGGCTGCGGCTTCGACTGCGGCGAGAAGAGCGCGTCGGCGGTCAAGATGCTCAACTACCAGCCCCAGGTCTACGACGGCTCCTACGCGCGCTGCGTCGAGGTGGCCCACGTCACCGTCGAGATCTGCCGTCAGTGGCCGGACCAGCAGATGGTCATCTCGCAGGACGCGGCCGGCACCGTGACCGGCAAGTGGGACGAGCTCGGCGTCTTCGAGGTGACCTCGCCGAGCGGCAACGTCGACGGCGTCAACTTCGTGTTCTGGCAGAACCTGTGCGCCGACACCCGCTACCCGCAGTACTACCTGCCGGCGTCGACCGACATCACCGACCTCTTCGGTGACGAGGTCGGCTACTTCACGGTCGACCTGCGCGTGAACAACGGCTACCAGCCCTACAGCTGGTGGGAGACCTGGGTCGTCCGCAAGTAGCTTCGGCCGCGGCCTGAGCCCAAGGGCGCCCGGACTTCCGGGCGCCCTTTTCGTTTCAATCGCCGCCGCCGCGTCCGTCCCTCCCACCACACCGGGAGGCAGGACGATGGGCGCGACGCTGAAGCGGATGGTGGTCGACACGAGCGGGTGGCTGGCGTTGGCGCTGGCGAGCATGACCGCGTTCGTGCAGGCGGCCCTCGGGCTCCCCTTCGACCTCGCGCCGGTGGCCACGCTCGGGACGCTGGCGCTGCTGGTCTACCTCCTCGATCACGTCCGCGACGACGAGAGCGGCGCCTTCGCCGGCCGCATCGAGGTCCGCGCGCTCATGGAGGCGGCGGGGCTCGCCGGCGTCGCGCTCTTCCTCGTCGCCCCCGCCGCGGCCAAGGGCGTCATCGTCGCCTTCACCGCGGTCGGCTTCCTCTATGCGCTGCCGGTGCCGCTCCCGGGCGGCCGCCGCGGGCGCCTCAAGGACCTCCCCGGCATGAAGGCCTGGATCGTGGGCGCCGCGCTCACCGTCGGCGTCGTCGGGCTCCCGGTCGCGTGGGCCGGCGTCGCCTGTGACGGCGCCACCGCCGCCCTCGTCGCCTTCGTCTTCGTCATCGCCAGCGTCAACGTCCACGTCTTCGACGTCCGCGACGTCGCCGACGACGCCCCGCGCGGGGTCGCGACCCTGCCGGTCCTGGTCGGTGTCGCCGGGACCAAGCGCGTCCTCGCGGTCCTGCTCGCGGTCACCACCGCCGCGGTCGGCCTCGCCGTCCTTGCCCTCGAGGTGCTGCCGCTCTGGACCCTCGCCCCGATGGGCGCCGGCGTCGTCGCCACCGCCGTCTACCTCGTCGCGGTCCGCGCCGGCCGCTCGCGGGCCTTCTACGAGGTGTGGGTGGACGGCGCCTGGCTGGTGCCGGGGCTGACCACCGTCGCGGTCCTCGCCGTCGCGTGAGGGCGGCGGCTACTCCGGCGCCCGGGCGTCGTAGTGGGCCTGGGCCTCGAGCACCGCGGGCAGGTGGCCCTCGACCCAGCGGGCGAGGGCGGAGACGCGCTCTGCGACCTCGCGCCCGGTCGGCGTCAGCGAGTACTCGACGTGGGGCGGGATCACCGGGTGCACCACGCGCCGCACGAAGCCGTCACGCTCGAGCGCGCGGAGGGTCTGCGCGAGCATCTTCTCGCTGACCCCCTCGATGCGCCGGCGGAGCGCGCTGAAGCGCAGCGTCTCGCCGCAGAGCGCCGCCAGGACCAGCACGCCCCAGCGGCTCGTCACGTGCTCGAGCACGTGGCGCGACGGGCAGGCCGCCGCGTTCACGTTGGGGGGAGGGAAGGGCGAGGTCGTGGCGTCGTGGCGTTCCATGATTTTTATACTTACTTCAAAGTGGGTACTTACCTCAAGAAAGTGTCGAGCGTATGGTCCGGGTCACTCACCAACGCACCCAGGAGAGACCCATGAGCATCGTCGTCACAGGAGCCACCGGACAGCTCGGCCGCCTCGTCGTCGCCGGGCTCCTCGAGGCCCGCCCGGCCGAGGAGATCACTGTCATCGCCCGCGATCCCGCCAAGGCTGCGGATCTGAGCGCGCGGGGCGTCCGCGTCCACGTCGCCGACTACAGCCAGCCGGAGACCCTCGCCGGCGCCTTCGCCGAGGGCGACGTCGTCCTCCTCATCTCCGGCAGCGAGGTCGGCCGCCGCATCCCGCAGCACCGCGCCGTCATCGACGCCGCCCGCGCCGCGAAGGTCGCGCGCCTCGCCTACACCAGCATCCTCGGCGGTCCCGCCGCCGACTTCGACCTCGCGCGCGAGCACCAGGCCACCGAGGAGCTCATCCTCGAGTCCGGCCTCGCCTACACCTTCCTCCGCAACGGCTGGTACACCGAGAACTACACCGCCCAGCTGCCGGTGCAGCTCGCCCACGGCGTCTTCGGCGCGACCCGGGACGGTCGCATCGGCGCCGCCCCGCGGGCCGACTACGCCGCCGCCGCCGTGGCCGTCCTCACCGGCGCGGGCCACGAGGGGCGCGCCTACGAGCTCTCGGGCGATCCCGGCTTCACCCTGACCGAGTACGCCGCCGAGGTCTCCCGCCAGACCGGCAAGCCGGTCGCCCACGTCGACCTGCCGCCCGAGGCCTACCGCGAGGTGCTCCTCGGGGCCGGCGTCCCGGCGCCCTTCGCCGCCATCCTGGCCGACGTCGACGTCGCCGTCTCCAAGGGCCTCCTCGCCGGCGGCAGCGGCGAGCTGAGCCGCCTGATCGGCCGGCCGACGACCCCGCTGGCCGACGCCATCGCCGCCGCGCTCGCCTGAGCCGTCCCACCGTCCGAAACGACGAAGGGCGCGCGGGGACGAACCCCGCGCGCCCTTCGCGCGTCTGTCGCTCGCCGTCGGCTCAGGCCGAGGCGGCCAGGCTCTCCTGGCTGATCTCGTCGTCGAGCTCGTCCTCGACCTTGAACGAGAAGTAGAGCTCCTCGAGCTCGTCGTCGCTCAGCGGGGTCGGCGTCGCGATGAGCTTGTTGTTGACGATGTTGCGCGCCAGGCCGCGGTAGACCTCGGCCTGGTTCGAGGTCGGGTAGGCCTCGACCACCGTCTTGCGCTTGCGCTCGGCCTTGGCGACGGTCACGTCACGCGGCACGACCTGGACGATGTGCGAGCCGACGCGCTTGGCGAAGGCCTCGCAGATCTCGACCTCGTTGGGGACGTCGCGGCAGTTCAGCACGAAGCCGCCGAGGCGGACGTTGCGCCGCTCGGCGTAGTTCGCGATGCCCTTGCAGATGTTGTTGGCCGCGTACATCGCCATGTACTCGCCCGAGAGCACCACGTAGACGTGGCGGGCGTAGCCGGCGCGGAGCGGGGCCGCGAAGCCGCCGCACACGACGTCGCCGAGGACGTCGTAGATGACGGCGTCGTAGTCGTCGTCGAGGATGCCGGCGTCCTCGATGATCTCGAACATCTTGAGGATGCCGCGGCCGGCGCAGCCGACGCCGGGCTCGGGGCCGCCGACCTCGATGTACTCGACGCCGGAGTCGGAGACGTGGAGGTACTGGTCCATGCTCGGGTCGCGGCCGCGGTCGTTCTTGAGCAGGTTGATGACCGTCGGGGGGCGGTTGCCGTTCCAGAACGGACGCGAGGAGTCGGCCTTGGGGTCGCACCCGACCTGCAGCACCCGCCGATCCATCTCCTGGAGGGCCGCCGAGACGTTCGAGACCGTCGTCGACTTGCCGATTCCTCCCTTCCCGTAGAAGGCGATCTGTAGCATCCGTTGCTCCTGCTGGTGGGCGTGGGCGGGCGCCGCTAGACGCCGCCGTTCGCGAGCGGCACCCAGGCCACCCTGCGCGTGTATTCCCCGGGCTGGATTGGGGACGAGCTGTTCACGACCAGCGCTTGGTCGCGCATCGCGATACTACCGCCCGCCTCGAGTCGTGAAAAGAGAAGGTGCGCAAACGCAAAACGCAGGGCGTGGCGCTGCGGCGAGGGGAGGGTTGGATCGGTGAGCAGCACCACCCCCGGCTGAATCGCGAGCTCGGTCGCCGGGCCGTCGGCGCGCACGACCGCCCGGGCCCAGGGCCCGAGGGCGACGACGCGGAGCGACAGGAGCCGGTCGGCGAGGGCGCGCACCGGCGCGGGGAGGGCCTCGAGCCG
>SBGO01000341.1 GCA_006226565.1 Deltaproteobacteria bacterium
CGCCAGGAGCCGTCGGTAGCGGGCCGCGTCGGACGCACCGCCGCGCCCCGGCGCGCGGTCGCGCTCCCAGACCGCGGTGGATCCGCGGGGCACCGCCTCGAGCACCGTCTCCAGGCTCGAGCGCGCCGTCTCCCAGGGGAGCGTCGGCGCGTCGAGCACGAGGAGCAGCCGGAAGGCCGGCCGCGGGCGCGTCGCCGCGATCAAATCCCGCCGGCGCCCGGCGTGATGAGGCCCTCGACGGGGCTCGACGCGGTCGCGTAGAGCTTCATCGGGATGCGGCCGGCCTGGTACGCCAGGCGCCCGGCGTCGATCGCCATGCGCATCGCGTGGGCCATCTTCACCGGGTCCTTGGCGCCCGCGATGGCGGTGTTCATCAGCACCGCGTCGCAGCCGAGCTCCATCGCCACGGCGGCGTCCGAGGCCGTCCCGACGCCGGCGTCGACGACCACGGGGATGTCCATCGCCTCGACGATGAGGCGGATGTTCACCGGGTTGCGGAGCCCGAGGCCGCTCCCGATGGGCGCGCCGAGCGGCATCACCGCGGCGCAGCCGGCGTCCTGGAGCTTCTTGCACGTCACCAGGTCGTCGGTGATGTACGGGAGCACCGTGAAGCCCTCCTCGACGAGGAACTTCGCGGCCTCGAGGGTCGCCTGGTTGTCCGGGAAGAGCGTCTTGGCGTCGGCGATCACCTCGAGCTTCACGAGGTCGCCCATGCCGACCTCGCGCGCGAGCATCGCCGTCCGGATCGCCTCGTCGCGGGTCGTGCAGCCGGCGGTGTTCGGCAGCAGCGTGTAGCGCGTGAGGTCGAGGCTGTTCCAGAACGAGTCGGGCGCGTCGCGGTCGAGGTTCACCCGCCGCACCGCCACCGTCACCACCTCGGCCCCGCTCGCCTCGAGCGCCGCGCGCGCGACGTCGTTGTTGGCGTACTTGCCGGTGCCCACCAGGAGCCGCGAGCGGAAGACGTGCTTCCCGATCCGCAGCGCGTCGTCCACCAGGACAGGTCCTGCCTCGCTCATCTCGTCACCCCCCGCCCACGAAGTGGACGATCTCGATCACGTCGCCCTCCGCGAGGGCGTGGTCGGCGTACGTGCCGCGCTTCACGATGCGTTGGTTGACCTCGACCGCCACCCGGCGGTCGCCGAGCCCCAGCTCGACGATCAGATCCTGCACCGTCGCGACACCCGTGAGCTCGCGCTCTTCGCCGTTGATCAGCAGCTTCATGGTCCGGCTTCCTACCACCCGCGGCGCGCCGGTGGAAGCGCCGGTTGAGACGGAGCCCGCACGGCGCGAGAGCGCTCGACATCGCGTCGGGCAGTGGATACCGTCGCCGCGGTGAAGGCCATCGAGAACATCGGCCAGTGGACCCTCGCGAAGGTCGAGGGGACCGGCAACGCGGCGCTGCTGGCCTGGGACGGCATCGTCTGGATGTTCCGGCGCCCCTTCCGCTGGCGCCTCTTCCTGCAGCAGCTCGAGTTCGTCGGCGTCGGGAGCCTCCTCATCGTGCTCCTGACCGGCGCCTTCACCGGCATGGTGATGGCGATTCAGTCCGCCTACGCCTTCCGCCTCTTCAACGCCGAGGGCTACGTCGGCACCACCGTCGCCCTGGCGCTGACCCGCGAGCTCGGCCCGGTGCTCACCGGCCTCATGGTCACCGGCCGCGTCGGCTCGTCCATCGCCACCGAGATCGGCACCATGGGCGTCACCGAGCAGATCGACGCCCTGCGCACCATGGCGGTCAACCCCGTCCAGTACCTCGTGTCGCCGCGCATCGCCGCGATGACCGTGATGATGCCGGTCCTGTGCCTGCTCTTCAGCCTCATCGGGGTCTTCGGCGCCTGGCTCATCGCGGTCGGCGGCCTCGGCCTCGACTCGGGCGTCTTCCACGCGCGCATCGTCAGCGTGGTCACCCCGTGGGACGTGTGGAGCGGCGTCTTGAAGGCGGCCGTCTTCGGCGTGACGATCGCGGTCATCTCGAGCAACGCGGGCTACAACGCGCGCGGCGGCGCCCGTGGCGTCGGGCTCGCGACGACGCGCGCCGTGGTGTATTCCTCCGTGGGCATCCTGGTCGCCGACTACTTCATGACGATCATGATGTTCTGACCCCGAGCCGCGAGATCCCCTTTGCCCGACACCCGACGAGTCGCACCGCGATGCTGAAGAGCAAGACCCCGCTCCTGGTCGGGCTGCTGGTCATCGCCGGCGCGGTGGCGTTCGTCTTCACCTTCGGCTCCCTCGACGAGGGCATCGACACCGACGAGGCCTACCCCGTCTACGCGCTCTTCGACGACGCGACGGGGCTCGTCCCGAACTCGCGCGTCATGCTGAGCGGCATCGAGGTGGGGCGCCTCAAGGCGATCTCCCTCGACAAGGAGTTCCCCGAGCTCGCCCGCGTCGAGATCCTCCTCGGCAAGGACATCGTGCTCCACGAGGGGCTCCTCGATCCGAAGACCGGCGTCTGGAAGGACGGCGCGACCGCCGTGCGGCAGCAGGCGAGCCTCATCGGCGACTACTACGTCGCCCTCAGCCCCGGGCTCCGCGGGCCGCAGATCCAGGCCGGCGGGCGCATCCGCAACGCCATCTCGAGCGCCGGGCTCGGCTCGGTCATCAAGAACCTCGAGGGCGCCTCGAGCGCCATCTTCCCGAAGCTCGAGAGCATCGCCGACGACATCAAGTCGATCACCGGCGGGCTCCGCGAGGCGCTCGGCGAGCAGGGCGCCGTCAGCGAGCTGAAGCAGATCCGCGCCGACGTCGCCAAGACCACCGAGAACGTGATGCACCTCTCGGGCGAGCTGCGGAGCTTCCTCTCCGAGTCGGTCTACCCCCACGGGCAGGACGTCGGCGCCATCCTCGGCAACGTCGAGCGCGCGACCGCCAACATCTCCAAGGCCGCCGCCCAGACCACCGCGGCCCTCGACCGCATCATGTCGCGCCTCGACCGCGCCTCGGCGGCCGTCGGCGAGTTCGTCGACGAGCAGTCGAGGACCGGCGACCAGGCCGCGCCGGGGACCCTCGGGGCCGCGATCACCTCGCTCAACAAGAACATGGCGATCCTCGAGGGCACCCTCGAGAGCGTCCGCGCCATCACCGGCAACATCGAGCAGGGCAAGGGCACGGTCGGCAAGCTCCTCACCGACGACAAGCTCATCCAGGACATCGAGCAGATCATCGACGACGTCGGCGACGTGACCTCGGTCATCGGCCGCACCCAGGTGAAGATCCAGTTCCGGGCCGACCGCTACATGGGGTCCGGCGCCTTCAAGAGCACGGTCGACTTCAGCCTCCACCCGAAGCCCGACAAGTACTACCTCATCCAGCTCATCGACGACCCGGCCGGCCGCCTCTACACGACCCGCCGCGTGACGACGACCAACGACCCGCGCGTGCCGCCGGTCCTCGTCGAGGACGTCGAGGAGACCCGGAGCGACTTCAAGGTCACCGCGCAGGTCGCCAAGCGCTGGCACGCGCTCACCTTCCGCTACGGCGTGATGGAGTCCTCGGGCGGCCTCGGCCTCGACCTCGATCTCCTCGACGACGCGCTCAGCTTCAAGCTCGACCTCTTCGAGATGGGCCGCAACACCTACCCGCGGCTGCGCCTCCTCGCCCAGTGGGAGTTCCTGTCGAACTTCTTCATCTCGGCGGGCATCGACGACATGCTCAACGCGACCCCGCGGGACTGGTTCGTCGGCGTCGGGATCCGCTTCGACGACGACGATCTGAAGGCGCTCCTGCCGGTGACGCCGCTCCCGTAGCGCGGCGCTCGGAGCCCTGCCGCACGCCTGTCGCACCCCTGGCTTGACTGCCGGAAGCCGCGGTTGGTATCTGCCCGCCTCGTCCGACGGCCCGAGGAGTCCCGTGGTAGCGACGTCCGACACCAACCTGCTCGCCGGCCCGGCCCCCTCCGGGGCTCCGCGCCGCTACGTCTACGTCCAGACGTTCGGCTGCCAGATGAACGTCAACGACACCGATCGCATCATGCAGGTGTTGGCGCCGCACAACTACCGGCCGACGGACGACCCCGCGCAGGCGAGCCTCATCCTGCTCAACACCTGCAGCGTGCGCGACAAGGCCGAGCAGAAGATGCTCTCGCAGCTCGGCCGCCTCGCGCCGCTCAAGGAGTACAACGACGACCTCGTCCTCGGCGTCGCCGGCTGCGTCGCCCAGCAGGAGGGCGAGCGGCTCCTCAAGAAGGTGCCGTACCTCGACCTCGTGTTCGGCCCCGACCACATCGCCGAGCTGCCCGAGCTCGTCGCCCGGGCGCGCGAGCACGAGCGGGTGAGCGAGACGACCTTCACCAAGCGCAAGGCGTTCACCTTCATCGAGGCCGAGCCCCGCGAGGAGACGCGCGTCAGCGAGTTCGTCACCATCATGAAGGGCTGCGACAAGGTCTGCAGCTTCTGCATCGTGCCCTTCACCCGCGGGCGCGAGGTGTCCAAGCCCGCCGACGCCGTGGTGCGCGAGGTCGAGCGCCTCGTCGCCGCCGGCGCGCGCGAGGTGACCGTCCTCGGCCAGAACGTCAACTCCTACGGCAAGGACCTCCAGGGCGACCGCATCCCGACCTTCGCCGAGCTGCTGCGCCGCATCGACGCCATCGAGGGCCTCGAGCGGCTGCGCTTCACGACGTCGCACCCGATGGACGCCATCGACGACCTCGTCGCCTGCTTCGGCGAGCTCCCGTCGCTCTGCGAGTTCTTCCACCTGCCGGTGCAGTCGGGCAACGACCGCGTCCTGCGCGAGATGCGCCGCTTCTACACCGTGGCGGAGTACGAGGAGACGGTCGCTGCGCTGCGCCGTCAGAGCCCGGGCATCGCGCTGTCGACCGACATCATCGTCGGCTTCCCGGGCGAGACCGACGCCGAGTTCGAGGACACCCTCGCGCTGCTCGCGCGCGTCCGCTACGACACCATCTTCGCCTTCAAGTACTCGCCGCGGCCGGGCACGCGCGCCTCCGAGATGGACGACACGGTGCCGGAGCCGGTCAAGCGTGAGCGCCTCGCCCGGGTGCTCGCGCTCCAGGACGCCATCACGCGCGAGCGGATGGAGGCCTACGTCGGCGAGACGGTCGAGGTGCTCGTCGAGGGCCCGTCGCGCATGGCGTCGAAGGGGCAGGCGGCGCGCTGGCAGCTCATGGGCCGCACGCGCACCAACGTCATCGTCAACTTCCCCGTCCCCCTCGGGGAGTTCTGGTCGGACCGCTGGATCGGCAAGCTCGCAAGGGTTAACGTCGAAGAGGCGAAGTCGAACAGCCTCTACGGCACGCTAGCCTGAGGGCTCGACGGCGCGCCCTCCTCGGGAGGCAGCATGTCCGGCGCGGGTAAAGACGACGACAGCGTGATCGCCGTGCGGGTGGGCGGGATCGTCGTCGATCCCCGCTCCCAGGTCCCGGTGGTCATCCTGCGGGCGCTCGACGACGACACGGTCTACCTCCCGATCTTCATCGGGGGGCTCGAGGCGACCGCCATCGCGACGGTGCTCGCGGACGTGCAGCTGCCGCGGCCGATGACCCACGACCTGATGGTCAGCCTGCTCGCCCACCTCGACGCGCGGGTGGTGCGCATCGTCGTGACGCGCCTCGAGGAGGGCACGTTCTACGCCGAGATCACCCTCCTCGATCAGCTCGACGTCGAGATCATCGTCGACGCGCGCCCCTCCGACGCCATCGCCCTGGCGCTGCGCGTCGGCGCCCCGATCTACGTCGCCAAGGCCGTGATGGCCGAGGCCGGCGCCGTGAGCGTGGAGGAGGTCGAGGAGCAGGAGGCCGAGGCGGCGCCCGACGCCGAGGACCCCACCGCGGCGGACGCCGACGTCGAGGCCGGCCCGGCCGTCCTCGGCGAGGACGACGACGTGCGGCTCGAGGACCTCGATCCCGAGGACTTCGGCAAGTACAAGATGTAGATGCCGGGGCGCGCGAGCGGGAATGGGCCGGCGCGGTGGCGCGTCCTGCGCACCATGCGTTGGTGGATCCCGTGCGTCGTGGTGTGGGGCGTCGTCAGCTGGCTGGTCCTACGGCCCGGGGACGCGAGCGGCGGGGGGCTGCCGATCCCCGACAAGGTCGCGCATCTCCTGGCCTGGCTCGGCCTCGCGCTCACGGCCTGGCCGGCGCTGTCGGCGTCGACGCGGTGGCGCCGCGCGACCCGCGCGTGGGCGGTCGTCGGCGCCTGCACGGCCTACGCCGTCGCGACCGAGGCCCTGCAGGCGGGCGTGCCGGGGCGCACCAGCGACGCCCTCGACGCCGCGGCCGACGTGGCCGGCGCGGTCCTCGGGGTCGCGGTCTGGTGGCTCTTCGAGTCGCGGCGGGCCGCGACGACCCGAGGTCAGACCACGTCGTAGTGGCTGAAGGTCATCGTGAACGACGCGCGACCCTGGGACATCCCGCGGAGGTCCGTGGTGTAGCCGAAGAGCCGGTCGATGGGCGCGATGGCCTTGATCGTCGTGAGGGTGGGGGAGAGCTCCTCCATACTCTCGACGCGGCCGCGGCGCTGGTTGAGGCTGCCGATGATCTCGCCGGTGTGCTCGGGCGGGGTGACGACCTCGACGTCGGCGATGGGCACCAGCAGCACCGGCTTGGCGGCGGTCAGCGCCTTGCGCATCGCCTGCGACGCGGCGATCGACCAGCCGATCACCTTGTTCATGCCTTCCTTCCAGCCGACGTTCGTCACGGTGACGATGGCGTCCTGGATGGGGTCGCCCTGAACCGCGCCGGAGCGGAGCTGGTTCTCGATGCCCTCGACGATGGCCTTCTTGAGGTCCGCGCTGAACCAGGCCGGAGCGTCGGCGCCGCCGTGGGGCCAGGCCCAGCGGATGGTGTTGCCGGCGCCGCGGTCGGCGGGCTTCACCTTGAGGGCGACGTGGCCGAAGATCGCGTCGCCGTTGTCGGCGACGCGGTCGAAGATCTCCTCGCCCTCGCCGCCGGCGGTGATGGTCTCGTGGTAGACGACCTGCGGCTGGCCGGTGCGGACCTCGACGCCGAACTCGCGGCGGAGGCGGTCGGTCAGGATGTCGAGGTGCAGCTCGCCCATGCCGCTGATGATGGTCTGGCCGGTCGCCTCGTCCTCCTTCCAGCGGAAGGTCGGATCCTCGTCGGCGAGCTTCGCGAGCGACTCGCTGAGCTTCTCGCGCTCGCGCATCGTCTCGGGCTCGATGGACTGGCTGATGACCGGCTCGTAGGCGTTGATCGACTCGAGCACGATGGGCTGGTCGATGGCGCAGATGGTGTCGCCGGTGCGCGTCTTCTTGAGGCCGAGGACGCCGAAGATGTTGCCCGCCTCGATGCGGTCGACGCGGGTCCGATCCTTCGAGTGCATCATGAAGATGCGCGAGATCTTCTCCTTGAGGCCGAGCTCGGGGTTGAGCACGTCGGCGCCGGCGGTCAGGACGCCGGAGTAGAGGCGGAGGAAGACCATCCGGCGCCCGTCGTCCATCATCGACACCTTGTAGGCGAGCGCGGCGAGCGGCGCCTTGGGGTCGTGGGGGCGGGTCGCGGGGGTGTCGGTCCCGGGGACGAAGCCCTCGATGGGCGGGACGTCCGAGGGGGCGGGGAGCCAGCGCACCACGGCGTTGAGGAGCGGCTGGAGGCCCTTGTTGCGGAGCGCGGTGCCGCAGAGGACGGGGACGAGGAGGTTCGCGCAGGTCGCCTTGCGGATGGCGGCGTTGATGGTCTCGAGGTCGAGCGAGTCGCTGTCCTCGAGGTACTGCAGCGCGAAGTCGTCGTCGGCGATGGCGATGCGGTCGAAGAGGACCTCACGCGCCGCGTGGACCTCGTCCTCCATCGCGGCGGGGATGGGGATCTCGTGGACCGCCTTGGGATCGTTGGGGTCGGTCCACTCGTAGGCCTTGAGCTCGACCAGGTCGACGATGCCGCGGAAGCCCGACTCGGCGCCGATGGGGAGCTGGGCCGGGGCGCAGTGCTCGCCGAAGCGCTCCTCCATCATATGGAGGCAGCGCTGAAAGTCGGCGCCGATGCGGTCCATCTTGTTGACGAAGCCGAGGCGCGGGACGTGGTACTGGTTCGCCTGGCGCCAGACCGTCTCGCTCTGCGGCTCGACGCCGGCGACGGCGTCGAACACGGCGACCGCGCCGTCGAGGACGCGCAGCGAGCGCGAGACCTCGATGGTGAAGTCGACGTGGCCGGGGGTGTCGATGAGGTGGACCTCGTAGTCGAGCCCCTGGTCCTTCCACTCGAAGGTGGTCACGGCGCTGGTGATGGTGATGCCGCGCTCGCGCTCCTGCACCATCCAGTCCATGACGGCCTCGCCGTCGTGCACCTCACCGATCTTGTGCGTCTTGTCCGTGATGTAGAGGAGACGCTCGGTGACGGTGGTCTTGCCGGCATCGATGTGGGCCATGATGCCGATATTGCGGACGCGTTGCATGGGGCGGCGAGACATGGCGCAGATTACTGGCACGCCGACTCGCCCGAGGTCAACAGCGATAATCGGCCTGTCCGGGCCGCTCCGGGGGCCGCGGCGGGGCGGTCGGGGAGGGGGCCCGGGTCGGGAAGCGACGGCGCCATGCGCGCGCGGGTTGTCATTTGTCGCGCGCCCATCTAGCCTGCTGCCGATGGTCGGGGACGACGACGACAGCGTGCTCGAAGACTGGCGCCGCGAAGGGACGTGCGGGGCGTGCGTCCACTTTCGGACCGATTTCGGCGGGCCGCCGGACCTCTACGGCCACTGCAAGATGTACACGCGGACCGGCCAGCGCACGTCGAACGACTCGACCTGCGGGGAGTTCAAGCCGCTGCCGGGCTTCAGCGAGAAGGTCGTGCTCGCGACGCCCGAGGTGATCGCGACCCACC
>SBGO01000067.1 GCA_006226565.1 Deltaproteobacteria bacterium
GCTGCGCGCCGCCTTCGTCGACGGCCTCGCCCGCCGCGGGTGGGAGGCCGTCGAGCGGCTCCCGGCGCCGCGCCTCCTCATCGCCCGCGCCGTCGCCGAGGCCCGCCGATGATCCACGACGACCTCCTCGCCGCCATCCGCGCCAACGGCGGCCGCGCCACCCTGGCCGACCTCGCCACCCGCACCGCGCTGTCGATGGCCGACATCCAGGGCGCCATCCTCGGCGCGCTCTCCAAGGTCGGCGGCCACGTGGCGGTCGACGACAAGGGCGAGCTCATCTACTCGGTGTCGCGCACGCGCACGGTGCCCGACGAGACGACCCGCCTCCAGCGCTTCGGGCGGGCGCTCTACGCCGCCTTCAAGGTCTTCTTCTACGCCGGGCTCTCCGTCGTCCTCGTCGCCTACTTCATCTTCTACATCGTGCTCCTCATCGCCCTCGCGTGCGTCGCCATCGCCGGCGCCGCCCAGGGCGGCGACTGCGACTGCGACTGCGACTGCGACTGCAAGGGCTGCGACGGCTGCGACGCCTGCGGCGGCTGCGCCGACTGCGCCGGGGGCTCGGCGAACAGCTGCGGCGACAGCTGCTTCGCCTGCTTCACCTGCGGCTCCGAGCGCAAGAAGGAGAAGCGCTCGGCGCTCCGCGCGCGCCAGAAGGTCACCCGGGCCGCGCGGCGGGCCGCCCGCAGCGAGCGACGGGCCCACCGGAGCCAGCGCCGGCGCGAGATGATCCGGCGCCTCGGCTTCGACGACCACTTCGGCCCGTCGGACCTCGGCCTCGCCCTCGCCACCGCCCCGGCGCCGGAGAAGCCGCCCTTCTCGCGCGCCGTCCACGCCTTCATCTTCGGCCCCCCGCGCCCGCCGGAGGAGAGCCGCCGCCGCGAGCGCAACCTCCTCGCCTTCGTCCAGGCCCACGACGGCCGCGCCACCGCCTCCGACGCGGTGTCCCTGACCGGGCTCCCCCTCGACCAGGCCGACGCCCTGCTCCTCTCCCTCGCCGCCCAGTACGAGGGCGACGTCGAGGTCACCGCGGACGGCGTCGTCGTCTACACCTTCGACCGGCTCCTGGTCAGCGCCAGCGACGACGTCGACGTCCTCGACTGGGTCGCGGGGCGCGGCGGGGCGGTGACGGTCGAGGAGCTGGCGCGTCACCTCGGCCTCACGGCGGCGTCCGCGCGCGCCCGGCTGACGCACCTGGCGACCCTCGCCGGGGGGCAGGTCGAGCACGGTGCGACGACGCGGGTGGTCTTCCCGCCCGACGCGCGCGCCCGGCTGGCCGACCTGGCGGCGCGCGGCGACGCGGCCCGCGAGTACACCTTCGCCTGGGAGCGCCTCGAGGAGGCGGCGTGGGTCGTCGGCGTCCCCGAGGGCCACCGCGGCTGGCTCTACGGCTTCAACAGCCTCAACCTCTTCGTGTCCGTCGTGCTCTCGATGATGTACGCCGGCGGCGAGCTGTCGCTCTTCGACGTCCTCTTCGACAGCGGCTCCACGGCGTCGGCGGCCGAGGCGTGGCTCGTCGGCTACCTGCCGCTGCTCTTCTCGCTGGCGGTCTTCGTCATCCCGATGGTGCGCGCCGTGGCCGCGTCCCTCGCCAACCGCGGCCGGCGCCGGCGAAACCAGCGCCGGGTGGCGCTCCTCGCCGTCTTCCACGCCCTCGAGGAGGAGGACGACCGCGTGTCGGGCCTGGAGCTCGCCAACGTCCTGCAGGTCCACGCGAGCGAGCGCGCCCAGGCCCTCGACGGGCTCCTCACGGCGCTGGCCGGGGAGCTCGACGGCGAGCTCGACCTCTCGGGTCCCGCCGAGGAGGGGGGCCGGCGCGTCTTCCGCTTCCCGCGCGTGCACCGCGAGCTCCACGCCATCGAGCGCGAGCGCCTCGCCGTGGACCGCGACGCCTTCGGGCTGGGCGAGGTGGTCTACGACACCGCCGAGCCCTTCGACCCGGACGCCGGCGCTTGAGGCGCATCCGTCGATTTTTCTGAAGGATTTCGACCGCCGCGACAACCAAGACCGCGGTGCTCCCGCTGACCCGCGCAGCGGCGAGCCCACGCGACTTCTTTGAATATTTCGCGGTCGGTCGGAATGCGGAGGGTCGAGGTGGGGTTGTCCCCCCCAGAGCCCCGCACGACCCTCGCCTCAGGAGCTGACGTGCACCGAGATCCAGTCTGGAAGAACCATCGCGCCTGGGCGTGCCTCGACCACGTACCTCCCATTTCGTTGCCCGCGTCGGCGACGAAGTGCTGGATGCGTGGCTGCGGCGCTCACCGCCCGCCGATGGAGGACCGCCCGGAGGAGGAGATTCTCCCCGAGCCCAAGCCCACCCTCGCCGAGGGCGTGGAGCAGTGTGCGTGGGATGGTTGCACCCAGCCCGCTCGTCCCGGCTCGAAGTACTGCAGCCGGCGCTGCTCGAACCGTAACGCCCGCAAGCGCTTCCGCGAGCGCAACCGCGACGCGGCGTAGCTCACGAGAACAGCCCGAAGGGGCGGTCGATCTCCACCGCGACCGCCTCGTGCATCCGACTGCGCTGCGCGGCGCGTCGCCTGCGCGTCCGCGCCGCCGGGGAACGCCCAGCTTCCCCGCGCCGCCGGACCTCCGCGGTCAGGCGGCGGGCCGGAGGACCTCATCAGGGACCAGGCGAGACGCGAAGTAGAGGGGGCTCGCCCCTCTACTTCACGCCGCTCTGCGCTCAGATCTCGAAGGGCTTGCGCTCGACCGGGGTGGTCGCCGCGCGCTGGTTCCGCGCCTGCTGCGCGCTCCAGTACGGCGGGAAGCACGGCCGGTTCACGTAGCGGCCGCGACCGCGCGTCGCCTTGAGCTCGCCGTCGTCCCAGGTGACCTCGCCGCGGCTCAGCGTCGTCCGCGCCAGACCCGTGACCTCCATCCCCTCGAAGATGTTGAAGTCGATGTTCTGGTGGTGGGTCTCGGCGCTGATGGTCTTGGTGGCGTTCGGGTCCCAGATGACGATGTCGGCGTCGGCGCCCGGCGCGATGGCGCCCTTCTTCGGGTAGATGTTGAAGATCTGCGCGGCGTTGGTGGAGGTGACCTTCACGAACTCGCTGCGCGTGAGGCGGCCGGTGTTCACGCCGTGGGTCCACAGGACCGTCATGCGGTCCTCGACGCCGCCGGTGCCGTTCGGGATCATGCGGAAGTCGTCCTTCCCCATGGCCTTCTGCGCGGTCTTGAAGCAGCAGTGGTCGGTCGCCGTGGTCTGCAGGATGCCGGCCGCGAGCCCCCGCCACAGCGCCTCCTGGTGCTCCTTCGGGCGGAACGGCGGGCTCATGACGTGGTGGGCGGCGAAGCGCCAGTCGGGGTTGCGGTAGACCGAGTCGTCCACGAGCAGGTGGCCGGCGAGGACCTCGCCGAAGACCCGCTGGCCCTCGAGCCGCGCGCGGGCGATGGCCTCGAGGGTGTCCGCCGCGGAGTTGTGGACGAGGTAGACCGGCACGCCGAGGACCTCGGCGATGCGGATGGCGCGGTTGGCGGCCTCGCCCTCGACCTCGGGCGGGCGCGACAGCGGGTGCCCCTCGGGGCCGCGGAAGCCCTGCTCGTAGACCTTCTTCTGGAGCTGGAAGACGAGCTCGCCGTTCTCGGCGTGGACGGTCGCCAGGGCGCCCAGCTCGCCGCAGCGGCTGAAGCTGTTCACCAGCGTCTCGTCGTCCGCCATGATGGCGTTCTTGTACGCCATGAAGTGCTTGAAGCTGTTGACGCCGAACTCGCGCGTCAGGGTCCCCATGTCCTCGCGGACGCTGTCGTCCCACCAGGTGATGGCGACGTGCAGCGAGTAGTCGCTGGCGGCCTTCTCGGCCCAGCCGCGGACCTGCTGGTAGGCGTCGAGCAGCGGCTGCTTCGGGTCCGGGATGGCGAAGTCGATGATGGTGGTCGTGCCGCCCGACATCGCCGCGCTGGTGCCGGTGAAGTAGTCCTCCGACGCGACGGTGCCCATGAAGGGCAGCTCCATGTGGGTGTGCGGGTCGATGCCCCCGGGCATGACGAAGCAGCCCGAGGCGTCGATCACCTGGGCGCCGTTGGGGTCCAGGTCGGGCCCGACCTGAACGATCTGCTCGCCAACGATCGCGACGTCCGCGCGGGCCTCGCCCTCGGCGGTGACGACGGTTCCACCCTTGATGATGACTGCCATGACGGTGTCCTCCGGCTCTCGACGATTGCGGCGCCGAGCATACTCGCCGTGGTCGGCCCCGTCACCCGCTCGAGGCGGAAACAGCGGCGTCCAGACGCGATCCTGGGCCGGTCGAGCGCCCGCGTGCGCGCGCTCAGCGCGGTGCGTCGGGGACCGGCACCGGCCGGCCCTCGGGGAGGGGCTCGGGGCGGCCCTCGGCGAGCGGCGCCGAGCGGGTCAGCGGCGGGTCGAAGATCGTCACGGGGGCGGGAGGCTCGTCTTCGCCGGCCATCACGCCGCGGACGACGAGCTCGATGAGCTCGGGGTCGAGCTTCGTGTCCGCTTCCTTCTCGATCTGCGAGATCAGGAGCTCGTTGGTCAGCTCGAACCAGCCGGGCAGCTCGACCTTCCACGCGCCGTCGACGCGCGCGAACTGGAGGCGCAGCGGCGTCGGCCCGGTCTTCCCCCCGAGCGTCAGCTCGGCGTCCGCCAGGTCGCCGGTGACCGTGACCTGCTCGATCTCGAGGAGCCGCATCATCGGGTTCACCTCCTCGTCGTTCGCGGTCGTGAGGTGCGCGAGGGCGCGGTAGGCGGTCGTCTCGGCGAGCTGCTCACGGGTGTACGAGCGCCGCATCTCCAGCGCGGCGATCTGGTCGACCATGTTCCGCGCGGCGAAGTCCTCGCGCCCGCCGTAGCGCGCGAGGTCGAGGAGCTCCTCGTAGTAGGCGAGGGTGGCCGGCCCGACGAGGTCCGCGACCCGCTTGCCGTCCTTGTCGAGCAGGGCGCTGCGATAGGCCTCGAAGGACGCGTCGACCTTGGCCGCGTCGCCCGTGAGCGCGTGCTTCTTCCCGCAGCCGCCGGCCACGAGGGCGAGGAGCGCGAGGACGACGAGGGCACGAGCAGATCGAGGGCTGTTCATGGGCGAGGGCCCCTCCCGATAGAGACTCGGGAGTGAACATCGCTCGCAATCCGGCCAGGTGCAACCTGGCTCTTCGTCGGTCGGCCGCCCCAAAAAAGAAAAGGGGACGGCGCTTCGACGTGCTCCCCCGGGCCCGTCGAAGCGTCGTCCCAGCCACCCGCGTCCGCCGCATCGCTGCGGCGCGCTGGAGTTGCTCAGGCCTCGTTCATCGCCGGCACGGTCTTGTGCCGGCGGCGGGTCACGAAGTCCTTGACCCGGTCGAAGAGGTCGTAGACCACCGGCACGACGACCAGGGTCAGCACCGTGGAGCTGATGAGCCCGCCGATGACCGCGACCGCCATGGGCGCGCGCTGCTCGGCGCCGACCTCCTGGGAGATGGCCACCGGGATCATGCCGAAGATCATCGCCGCGGTGGTCATGAGGATGGGCCGGAGCCGGACCGGGCCGGCCTCGAGGAGCGCCTCACGCCGCGACATCCCCCGCTCGCGCAGGGTGTTGGTGTAGTCCACCAATAGAATCGCGTTCTTCGTCACCAGGCCCATCAGCATGATGAAGCCGATGAAGGTGAAGATGTTGAGCGTCATGTCCGCGATGATCAGGGCGCCGAAGGCCCCCGTGACCGCGAAGGGCAGCGAGAACATGATGGTCAGCGGGTGGAGGAAGCTCTCGAACTGCGCCGCGAGGATGAGATAGACGAGGATGATGGCCAGGACGAGGGCCTGCGCCATGTACCCGAACGACTCGCGCATCACCTTGGCCTGACCGGCGAAGGAGCGGTCGAGCCCGGCCGGCACGACCTTCGCCGCGAGCTGCTCGACCTCCTCCATCGCCTCGGCGAGGGGCTTGCCCTGGAGGTTCGCGTAGACGAGCACCTGGCGCTGGCGGTCCTGGCGGGTGATCTTGCCGGGGCCGTCGCCCTCCTGGATCGCCACGAGCTGCGACATCGGGATGAGGGCGCCGCTCGTCGTCGAGCGCACCGTCAGGCCGAGGATGCCGGCCGGGTCGGCGCGGTGCTCGGCGTCGAGGCGCACGCGCACGTCCCAGCGGCCGTCGCTGGTGAGCAGCTCCGTCGCCTTCTCGCCCGCGAAGTAGGTGCGGATGGTCGACGCGAGGAGCGCCACCGGCACGCCGAGGTCGGCCGCGCGGTTGCGGTCGATGGAGATCTGCACCTCGGGCTTGCCGCCGCGGAAGCTCGTGTCGAGGTCCACGTAGCCGCCGGCGTCCTTCATCGCGCCGATGAGCTTCGCTGCGGCCGCCTCGAGCTCGCTCAGGTTCGGCCCGCGGATGGAGTACTGGATCTCCGACTGCTTCGCGATGCCGCCGCCGCCGAAGGCGTCGACCTTCTCGACCGAGATGACCGCGTCGGTCCGCGCCGCCAGCATCCCGCGGACGAAGGCCATCGCGTCGACCTGGGTGAACGCGCGCTTGCGCTTCTCGAGGGTGTTCACCTGGATGAGCCCGCTCTGGACCTCGCCCTGGGCGCCGGCGCCGATGGTGGCGAGGGTCGACTCGACCCCGGGCACGGCGCGCAGCTGCTCGGTCACCTCGGCGAAGTACGAGCGCGTCGTGTCGATGTCGGTGCCCTGCGGGAGCTCGATGCGGACGTTGAACTCGCCGCGGTCGTCGGGCGGGAGGAACTCGCCCTTGATGTTCGCGGCGAGCGACATGCTGCCCATGAAGACGCCGGTCGCGACCACCATCGTGAGGACGGGGTGCTTGAGCGCCACGGCCAGCGTCGCGCGGTAGAAGCGGTCGATGGCGCCGAGGAACGCCTCGATCCAGCGCGCGATGAAGAGCTTCCGCTTCTTGCTGTGCTCGGACTTCAGGAGCCGCGCGGCGTAGGCCGGCGTGATGGTGAAGGCGACGAGCAGGGACACGCTCACCGCGAACACGACCGTCAGGCCGAACTGCAGGAAGAAGCGCCCGACGATGCCCTTCATGATGGCCACCGGCAGGAACACCGCGATGATGGCGCCGGTCGTCGCCATGACCGCCAGGCCGATCTCCGCCGTCGCCTCGCGCGCCGCCTGCTTGGGCGGCTTGCCCATCTCGAGGTGTCTGTGGATGTTCTCGATGACCACGATGGCGTCGTCGATCAACATGCCGATCGACAGCGTCAGCGCCAGCATCGTCATGTTGTTGAAGGTGAAGCCCATCGCGTTGATGAACGCGAAGGTGCCGACGACCGAGGCGGGCAGGGCCAGGGCGCTCACCAGCGTCGCGCGCCAGTCGTGCAGGAAGAAGAGGATGATGATGATGGCGAGCAGGCCGCCGAACATCAGGTCGAACTTCACTGACTCGATGGACGCCTCGATGAAGGTCGAGTTGTCGAGCGGCACCGAGATCGTCACGCCCTGGGGGAGCCGCGGCTGCAGCTCGTGGACCGCCTCGCGCACGCGCTCGGCGACCTCGACGGTGTTGGCGCCGGAGGTCTTGCGGACGACCAGCGCGATGGCGCTCTCGCCGTTGAGGGTCGCGACCGAGCGCGTCTCCTCCTGGCCGTCCTCGACCCGCGCCACGTCACGGACGCGGATGGGCGCGCCGGCGGCCGAGGTGATGACGATGTCGGCGAGCTCATGGGCGGTGCGCACCTGACCGCGCGTCTTGACCGACCACTCGACGCCGGGGGCGTTGAGGCGGCCGCCCGGGATCTCGACGTTCTGCATGGCGAGCGCCTGCATCACGTCGCTCGCGGAGAGCATGTAGCGCTCGAGCGCCGCGGGATCGAGCCAGACGTGGATCTCGCGCTCGCTCTTGCCGACGAGCTCGACGCCGCCGACGCCGTAGACCGTCTGGATCTTGGCCTTCACCACGTCGTCGGCCAGCGCCGTCAGCTCGCGCGGGGAGAGCTTGCCGCCCACGGCGAGGGTCAGGATCGGCGCCGCGCCGACGTCGAACTTCTGGACGATGGGCGGGTCGAGGTCGGCCGGCAGCTCGTTGAGCGCCAGGGCGACCTTGTCGCGCACGTCCTGCACCGCCTGGTCCGCGTTCCGCTCGAGCACGAACTGGATGATGACGGTGCCGACGTTCTCCTGCGCCGTCGCCATCATGACGTCGATGCCGGAGACGCTCCCGATGTGCTCCTCGAGCTTCTCGATGACCTTCGACTCGATGGTCTCGGGGTCGGCGCCCGGGTAGATCGCCGTCACCGCGGCGAACGGGAACTCCACGTTCGGGAAGAGGTCGACGCCGATGTTCGGATACGACGACATGCCGAACACCACGAGGGCGCCCACCATGACCGTCGCGAGGACGGGTCTCTTGATGGAGACGTCGGCGAGCTTCACGGGGTGACCTCCGCGGGGGCCGCCTTCTCCGGCGCGGGGGCCGGCTTCTCCTCGGCCGGGGCGGGCTCGTCGGACGCCGGCGACAGCACGCGCACCTCGGCGAAGAGGCCGGGGATCAGCGAGCCATCGGGATCCTCGAGCTCGACCACCGCCATCGCCGTGCGCGTCATCGGGTTCATCATCGGGACGATCCGGGTGACCTCGGCGTCGCGGGTGATGTTGCGCGCCGGCACGGTGATGCGCACGGTCGTCCCGACCTTGACCTCCTCGAGGCGCGACGCGGGCACCGCCACGTTGACGTCGATGACGCCGACCTCCTGGAGGGTCACGAGCGGGCTCGGGGGCATCACCATGAGGTACTCGCCCTCGTTCGCGTGGCGCTTGATGATGACCGAGTCGTAGGGCGCCTTGATCTCGGCGTCGATCAGGTGCGACTCCGCCATCTCCTTGGCGACCAGGGCCTGCTGCAGCTGCGCCTTGGCGCCCCGGTACTGGGCGTTGGCGAGGTCGAACTGCTGCGCCGGGATCGCCTTGTTGGCGAGGAGCTTCTCGGCGCGCTCGGCCTCGACCTTGGCGGTCTCGACGCCGACGCGGGCGGCGGCGATGGCGGCGCCGGCCGACTTGACCTGGAGCGCGATGTCGCGCGGGTCGAAGACCACCAGCACGTCGTCCTTGCGCACGCGGTCGCCCTCGCGGACCTTGACCTCGAGGACGGTGCCGCTGATGCGGGCCGACAGGGTGCTCTGGCGGTGGGCGGCGGTCGACGCGGTCATCGGGAGCGAGGCCCCCTTGAGGACGTCGCCCTTGTGGACGTTCAGGCCGGCGCCGTGCTCGGTCGGCTGGGCCCCGGCGACGTCGGTGGTGATGACGACGGGCTCCGGCGCGTCGGGGAGGTGCACCCCCTCCGCCTTCTTGTCACAGGCGGGGGCCGCCGCGGTCGCGACGGCGAGCAGGAGCAGGCTGAGTCTGGGCTGGGTGCTCATCGGGGGGCCCCCTTGTCGGTGGAGGTGATGATGGTGGCGGAGGTGATGGGGTCGCCCACGGCGGCCCGGAGGGTGGCGTTGGCGAGGAGGCACTGGTGCTCGGCGGCGAGGCGGCGGTCGCGGGCCTCGCGGAGCGCGCTCTCGGCGGTCACCACGTCGGTCGCGGTGGCGGCGCCGGCGGTGTAGCGCGCCGACTCGATGCGGAGGGACTCGGCGGCCTGGTGCTCGGCGAGGGCCGCCACCTGGAGCGAGTCGGCGATGGTCTGGAGGTCGAGCTGCGCCTGCTGCACCTGGAGCCGCACGCCGTCCTCGACCAGCGCCATCTGCTCGCTCACCTGACGGGCGCGGGCGCGGGAGGCCGCGACCGCCTCGCTGGAGGCGCCCCACTCGAAGGCGTTCCACTGGAAGGCCAGGCCGATGAAGCCCTGGTCCTTGTCGGCGAGGCTCTGCCCCTCGACGTGGGTGTAGGAGATCATCGCGTTGAGGCTCGGCCAGAGGTCCATCTCCTTGACGGAGGCGGCCAGCGAGGCCTGCTGCGCGCCGGTCCGGAGCGTCGCGAGCTCGGTCCGCTGCTGGAGCGCGCGGCTCTGGAGCTCGGTCAGGGCCGTCGCCTCGGCGACGCAGGTGAAGTCCGGCAGCGCCGCCGTCTCCACCGGCTGCCCGGCGTCGACGCCCATCGCGGTGGCCAGCGCGGCCTGGGCGAGGCGGACGCGGGCCGCCGCGGCGATGACGTCCTGCTGGGCGGCGGCGCGGGCGACCTGGAGCCGCAGCTGGTCGCTCTCGCGGGCGACGCCCCCCTGGACGAGGGCGTCGAGGCGCGCGAGCTGGGCGTCGAGCTCGGCCATCTGGGTGCGGGCCGAGCTCTCGAGGGCCATCGAGAGGCGCACCGCGATGTAGCCCTTGGCGGCGCTCAGGGCCGCGTCCCGCCGCGCGCTGTCGACGCCGATGCGGGCGCTCTCGACGCCGAGGTCGAGCAGCGTGTGGGTGTCGTCCATGAAGAGGAGCGGCGTGAGCGGCTGGACCACCGTCGCCGTGAGCTGGGCGGTGACCTGATCGCGGATGCGGGTCGGGGTCGACAGGCCGTCGAGGAGGCCGGCCACCACCGCCTCGTAGGGCGTGGTGGGCGCAGGCAGCCCGGTGATCGTGGCGCCTCCCGCGAGGGACACCTCGGTCGGCGAGTCCCACACCTGCACGTTGCCCTCGACCCGGAGGAGCGGCAGGAAGCGCGCGCGGCCCGACGCCCGGTCGGCCTCCGCGGCGTCGACCGCGGCCTTCTGGGACCTGGCCTGGGGGTTGTAGCCGACGGCCGCTTGGATCGCGTCGTCCAGGCTGACCGGCGTGGCCCACGCGGGGCCCGCGGCGAGCGCGGTGACCGCAGCCAGCCCGGCCGCTGTGATCGGTGTCAGGGGACGCATCAGTGCTCCTTCGGCGTGGCGACGCCGTGGAAGAAGATGTCGATGATCTGCTCGACCCACTCGGCGACCGGGGTCGTGCGCTGATCGGCCGGCCAGCCCTCGGCCATGCCCTTCATCAGCGAGGTGAAGAGGCGCGCGTAGCGCTTCGGGTCCCCGGGGCGGAGGACGCCCTCCTCGATGCCCAGGGCCATGAGGCCGGCGATGCCGGTGACGAGGTCGTCGAAGAACTGGCAGGCCTTCGCGCCGAGGGTGGTCGTGCGGTCCCACTCGACGGCGGGGTTGTTGACGACGAAGGTGGCGAAGAAGTCGCGGTGGTCGTCGGCGAGCTGGGTGTGGCGGATCGCGAACCAGCGGAGGCGGTCGACGAAGTCGAGGCGGACCGGTGGCTCCTCGCGGACCTGCTCGAGGAAGCGCTCGCCGATGCGCTCGATCACCGCCATCAGGACTTCGTCCTTGCTGTGGAAGTAGCGGTAGATGGCGCCGGGCGAGTAGCCGGCGAGGCGGGCGATCTCGTCCATCGTCGCGCCGTGGAAGCCCTTCTTCGAGAAGACCTGCACGCCGGCCTCGACGAAGCTCGTGCGCGCGAGCTCGGCTTCTCTCTGCTTTCGAGAATTCAGCGGCATCTGCGTCTACTCCGGGCGCTCCTGAGGCGCCGGTAAAGACATCTTCACTGAGATGAGTGGTTCTTCAGGGGTGTGGGCTGTACACGAAATACGCGCAGGTTCGAGGTCTTCGTCGAAAGGCTGGGTCCGCGCTCACCCCTTGGGCAGCGCCAATCTTGGGAACGTATGTTTGTGAGTAAAGACTTCTTTACTCTGGAAGTGGGGTGATTGTCCTGACGGCGATCAAAGTCGCGTCAACCACAGGCGAGGCTCACGCAAAAAGAAGCGCGCGACGCCCTCCATCCCCAGGACACACGTCCCCCCGTATCCCGCTTCACCCGCGACCATTTCACTGGGCTGGACACTTTCCGGGGGATCGAACGCGTGCGGCGGGGCTCACCCGTCGGCGCGACCGATCCGCGACGTGAAGGAGCACCACGGTGGGGCGCGGCCGACCGCGCCGGCCCGAACGCACGAAGGCGGCGCCTGCGGGTGTCGCAGGCGCCGCCTTCGTGGTCGCAGCGGTCAGGTCGGGTCGGTCTCGGGCGCGTCGCTGGGAAGCGGCGGGGCCGGGCTCGCGGCCTCGACCGGGATCGCAGCCTCGGCCGGGCTCGCGGCCTCGGCCGGCCGCGCGGCGACCGGGCGCCGGATGAGGCGTGGCAGCAGCATCAGCAGGCTCCCCACGAGCACGAAGGTGATGAAGAGCGTGGTGGGGCGACCGTTCGGGAGATCCTCGACGAGCACCTTGAGGCCGGCGTAGCTAAGCGTCGCGTAGGCGGCCCAGAGAAGCTCGGGCCGCTGTCGCGAGCGGCCGAGGAAGGCGAGCCCCCAGATGAGGATCGTCAGCGCGCCGGTGCGGGTCGCGGCGAGGGCGCCGGCGTCGGGATCGGGCGTGCCGACCCGGGCCACGAACGGCGCGATCACCAGGACCGCCGCGGCGGCGAGGCCCCAGGCGGCGATGACGAGCGCCGCGGCGCCGGGACCGGTCCACGGCCAGGACGTGCGCTCGTCCCCGGCGCGCCAGCGGAGGATGAGGTAGGTGCTGGCGGCGGCGGCGACGACGAGCAGCGCGCGCCAGGCGATCGGGTGCCAGTCGAGGCCGCTGCGCGCGCCGAGCCCGACGACCACGGCGTGGATCAGACCCGAGGTGGCGGCGGCGACGAGGAGCAGCCCGGCGGCGGTGAGGCGGAGCGCGGGGTTGTCGCTGTCACGGGTCAACCACGCGGCCGCGAGGGCCATGACCAGCCAGCTGACCTCGGCGACGACGGGCGGCACCACCCAGAGGAGCCCCTGGACCGCCAGGAGCGCGGCCACGCCGGCGTAGCAGCCGAGGTTGGTCGCGACGTCGCGCCGCCAGCGCCACGCCACCAGGGCGAAGCCGACCACCGCGAGGCCGGTGGCGATGGCGCCCGGCACGACGAAGCCGGCGCCCTCCGCGGCGAGCACGCGTGGGGCGAGCTCGAGCGCGATGACCGCGCTCGTCGCGGCCTCGCCGACCTCGAAGAGGCCCATCTTCAGGCCCCTACCGAGGGCCAGCACGAGGATGGTCGCGAGCGACACGCCGGCCACCAGGAGCTGGAGCCCCACGAGCTGTGACGAGGTGAGGTTGAGCTGCTGGCGCTCGACGAAGAAGGCCAGCGTCGCCCCGAGCACCACCGTGTTCATCACGAGGGCCACGCTCCAGCGGAGGGGCACCCACCCCGAGTGGTAGCTGATGGCGAGCGCGCCGCCGGCGCTGGCGACCAGCACGGCGATGAACGGCCACGGCTCGAGGGTCTTGAAGACGAGCCCGCCGGCGGTCATGAGGGCCGCCGTCGTCGCCACCCAGGCGAGGCCGCGGAGGTTCCGGCGCCAGGCCACCGTCAGCAGGCCGCCGCCGAAGAGGAGCGTGAGGAGCGCCGCGATGGGCACCGGGAGCGCCTCGAAGCGGGTGGTCGCCTCGAAGATGAGCGGGTTGGCGATGGCGGAGGCGGCGAAGCCGTACCAGGTGGCGTCGGACAGGGCGCCGAGGCGCGCCGCCCGGCCGGTGAAGGCGACCCAGATGGCGGCGTAGGCGAGCCCCAGCGCGACGCCGAGGGTCCCGTCGAGGGTGCCGGACTCGGTCAGGGCGCGCAGCGCGAAGGCGCCACCGAGGATGACGCTGGTGCGGCCGAGGCGGACCGCGGCGCCGAGGTCCACCTGCGCCTCGCCGGCGGCGGGCTTCACCGCGTCCGCCGGCCGGGCGACCGGCGGGTCGTTCGCGGGGATCACCATCGGGGCCCGCTCCGCGGTCCGCCGAACGCTGAGCTCGCGCTCGAGCGCGGTGACGCGCGAGCCGAGCTGCGCGACCTCCGCCTCGAGCGCGCGCACGACGTCTTGGAGGGCTTCGGGAGGCGAGATGTTGGCGGCCATGGTCACCCCTGGATGGGTCGCGCGCGGACGCGCTCCGGCGATGATGGTGTCACTGCGCCCCGTCGGCGCTGGGGGTCTTCTTCATCCTGGCCAGTCGCCACCTCCCGAGCGCCGAGTCCGGCGGGAAGAGCGGGACGGTGCCGTCCACGAGCCGCAGCAGCAGGAACGGCACGGTGAAGACGACGGCGGCCACGATGAGCCCCTCGCGGTCCCAGATCCCGGGGGTGTACTCGGTGTAGCCGCGGAAGCTCTTGGACATCAGCTGGCCGCCGATGACCACGTTCCAGCGCATCGCCAGGACCTGCACGAGCAGCAGCACCGCGGACGAGAAGATGAGGAAGTTCGAGAGCTTCGCCTTGAGCGTGAAGAGGGCGTTGGCTCCCAGGAAGAGGAAGGGGATGAGCGAGGCGACCAGCAGCTGGAGGATGACGTAGGTGTAGAAGAGCTTGTCGCGGATGAGGATCTCGAGCGCCTCCCAGTCCTGGGTCTGCTCGTAGGCGATGGAGAGGACCTCCATGAGCTCGAGGGCGACGTCGATGATCATGAAGCCCCAGAGGAACTTCGCGAGGGTCTGCACGACGCCGCGGTCGATCGGGACGCGGCGGAGCCAGGAGACGAAGTAGAAGAGGAAGAGGAGGACGGCGATCCCCGAGACGATGGCCGAGAGCAGGAAGATGATGAACATCAGCGGGGTCGACCACCACGGGTTCGCCTTGATGGACCCGAAGAGGAAGCCGACGTAGCCGTGGAGGAAGCAGGCGACGGGGACGCCGATGCCGGCGAGGATCTTGACGACCTTGTGGTCGAAGGCGCGGGTGCGGTCGTCGACGGTGAGGTCGAAGAGCGCCAGGGCCCGGAAGATCCAGCCCTTGAAGCCGGTGCGGGTGGTGGCGAGGCGCACGAAGTCCTCGCGGAGGGCGAACCACACCTCGAGCACGACGATGATGAGGTACGTCAGGTAGACGATGCCGAAGCCCGCCATCGCCGAGGACGAGCTCGGCGTGATCATGATGTTGAAGGCACGCGACGGGGTGCCGAGGTGCAGCAGGAGCGGCAGCGGGGCGAAGAGCAGGAAGACCAGCGAGGAGACCAGCGCGAAGCGCGCGATGGGGCGCAGGGACTCCCGGCCGAAGAGGTGGAAGAGCGACGAGACGATGAAGGCGCCCGCGACCAGCCCCGTGATGTACGGGTAGAGGACGATCATCACCGTCCAGGTGACGTGGATCTCGTTCGGGAAGACGTAGCCCGAGACCGCGACGAAGGTGTCGAGCATCACAGCACCTCCTGGTCCAGACCCAGGTAGTAGCACTTCGGGTGGGTGCCGAGCTCGGGCTTGAGGACGCCGTGGCGACGGGTCTCGAGCTCGCGCCGGACCGGGTCGTTCGGGTCCTTGAGGTCGCCGCAGGCGCGGGCGCCGACCGGGCAGGCGGCGACGCAGGCGGGGGCCTGGCCGCGCGTGAGGCGGTGGAGGCAGAGGGTGCACTTGTCGGCGGTGCCGACGGGGTTCATGAAGCGGCAGCCGTACGGGCAGGCCTGGATGCAGTAGCCGCAGCCGATGCAGTAGCTCTTGTCGACCAGGACCACGCCGTCCTTGGTCTCGTAGGAGGCGCCGACGGGGCACACCTGGACGCACGGGGACGAGGTGCAGTGGTTGCAGATCTTGGGGACGAAGAAGCTCTTGGCCACGCGCTCCGGGGGGACGTCCGGGTCCGAGGCGAAGCCGTTCAGGGCGCCGTCGGGGGAGTCGACGAGCACCTCGCCGTCGTCGAGGAAGGTGTAGCGCTCGACCCAGGTGCGGAAGAAGCCGTCCGGGACGGCGTTCTCGGCCTTGCAGGCGCGCACGCACGCCCCGCAGCCGATGCACTTGGTGAGGTCCACGACGTAGGCCCAGTAGTGGTCGCCGGGGACGTAGGTGCTCGCGAGCGCCTCGCCCGGCTCGAACAGGACCATCGCGCCGGCCGCGCCGAAGCACGCGTGGAGGAAGCTGCGCCGCGAGACGGTCTCGGGGGTCTTGCCGTCGCTCATGGGGTCACTCCCGGGTCGCTGGGGGGCGGGCTCTCCTCGGTGGGGGGCGGGCTCTCCTCGGTGGGGGGCGGGCCGTCCTCGGTGGGGACAGTGGGGGGAGCGGTGGGGGGCGGCGTCGGGGTGACGGCGCCGGGGGCGCTCGACGGCCGCAGGGCGTGGATGGCGCTCTCCATGTGGCAGTCCACGCAGCGCTTCTTCAGGTCGGCGTCATCGTCGGCCATCTCCTCGCGGTGCGCCTCGAAGGAGGCGATGAGCGGGACCGCGTCCTCGTCCTTGAAGGGGTGCTCGAGGTGGCAGAGCAAGCAGAACCTGGGGTTGGCGTTTTTGTGGATGCGGCCCGAGAACGGCGAGTCGGCGTGGAACACGTGGCAGGTCCGACACGCGAGGTCCTTGTGCCCCTTCGAGCCGACGTCTGCCACGAGCTCCTTGTGGCAGTCGCCGCAGCGGAAGGTCACGACGTGGCCGGCGGGGAGCTCGCGCTCCTCGACGGTCGGGTCGTGGTGGCAGTCGGAGCAGAGGTGGATCAGCGGGTGGATCCGCGCCTGACTCACGGGGCGCTCGAGGAAGAGCGGCTGGTGGGGATCGTGGCACGACTGGCAGGGCGTGTCGGGGACCTTCACGCCGACCTTGGTGAAATGTGCCGCGACGTCGATGGTCGGGAACAGCTTCGGCCGGGCGATGAGCTGCCGGTGGCACGCGAGGCAGTTGGCCTGGGCGAGCTTTCGGAAGAGTCGCCCTTCCTCCGGCGGCCGTTTGGCCGTGCGGGCGGCGACGTGCTCCCCGGCGGCGCCGTGACAGTCCTCGCAGGGGACGGCCACATGCGCGTCTCGCTCGTGGGCGGCAAATTGCTCGGCGTGGCACTCGGCGCAGGTCGCCTTGCCCTGGTGGATCGGGGCACGCGCGGCTTCCTCCGCGGGCGCCTGGGGGCGATGGTGCCCATCGCTGCCGAACCCCTCGGGAACGAGCAGCGCGCGGACGACGAGGCCGAGAATGACGGCGGCCCCTACGAGGGAGAACAAGCGTCGGGAATAGGCGAAGTCGCGGATTCCGGGGACACGCCGCCCCGGAGGTCCGTCCGAAGACAGACCACCGCCCTTCTCCACGCGTTTCGGTGCCACGAGGACCTCCGGACGTGGGAGCACGATCGGCTCTGCACCGCGCACATCGGTGTGACCCGTTTCCCGCTTGCGGTGCCGAACTATGCTGCCGAGTCAACGCCCGTTCTTGTCCCTCGTCAAGCGAAGGGCAGCGAATCTTGTATATATTTCACAGCGCCTTGCTGCAATGCGGGGTTGAGCGTGTCGCGCAGGAACTGGCATATTGAGGTGGCGCAAAAAACGACCGAAGGGGCCCGCCTCTGGCCGGTCCCCTTCGATCCCGCATATCGCTATGATTCGACTGTACTATTTCCGATCCGCGCGGCGTCGGCGTCGACTCAATTCGTCGGCGTCCGAGGGCCGTCGTGTCCGGCCACGAAGCTCGGAAAGTACCACCAGCGAGTGATGTGCCACATCGTCTCGCTGTCATACCCACTCTCACGCTCGTAGTGGGCCCAGAAGTCGCGCCACCAGCCCGGGGGCTCCATGTGGTCGCCCTCCCACTCGGTCGGCCGGCCGGTGTAGCCCTGGGTCACGAGGCTCCCGACGTAGTCGGCGTCCTTGTAGACGCGCTTGATCTGCGCCTGGATGTTCTTGACGTCGGTGCGCGAGATCACGCCGTTGCTGGTCGCCTTGTAGAACTGGACCGTCACGCGGACGGGGAAGCGCGGGTCGCGCTCGATCTTCAGCCCGTCCATCTCGACGAACGGCCCCTCGAGGGCGCCGTGCCCGATGACCGCGTTCTCGACGTCGCTCCCGCCGCGGCTCTCGTCGACCCCGCCGCCGGCCCCGAGCCCCGCGGCCATCTTGGCGGTCGGCGCCAGCGAGCGGCGCCACGTGCGGTGCTTCAGCGGCACCTGGATGAGCATGACCATGTTGAGCCCCTGCTCGCCACCGGCGGCCGGGAGCGCCGCGCCGGGCGTCGCGTCGCCGCCCTGGGCGACGAAGTCCGACTCGCGGGTGCCGGTGAGGCTGGCCTTCTGCCCGCCGGCGTTGAAGAAGAGGCGCTGGCCCCAGGCGCCGCCCGCGTCGAAGCCGTCGCGGGCGTTGTCGATGATGGTGACGCTCGTGCCCTCGCGGGTGGCGAGGATCGTGAGGACGGCCGGGTTCTTGCGGCCGGACTGGTAGTTGAAGACGACCGGGTTGAAGGTCGCGGTGCCGCCCTGGGGGATCGGGAGGTAGGCGCCCTGGGCCGACACGAGCACGTGCGAGTCGCGCTTCTCGGCCAGGAGCGAGGTGCCCTCGCCCGGCCACGACGCGGGGTCGTGGAGGTAGCTGCGGAGGTCGCCGAGGAAGTCGCGGAGGCTCACGGGGCGCAGCGGCTCGCCCTTCTCGTTGCCGACGAGGAGGGTGATCTTGTCCATCGGGACGTCGCCGGTCTTGTCCGAGAAGTTCGGGTAGCGGATGACCGGCATCAGGTAGGTCTGGACGCGCTGATGCTTGCCGTAGGTGCGCTGGACCTGGATGGTCACGTCGCTGATGTTCGGGCCGACCGCGGAGCCGTAGTAGCGGCCGGTGTCCTCCCAGGCGACGTTGACGAGGTCGAGCCCGCGCACCGCGGTGAAGCTGAGGGCGCGCTCGTCGTCGACCATGTTCGCCACGCGCTCGCAGACGGTGCGGTAGCTGGGGGCCGCGAGGGCTGGCGAGCCGCTCACGACGAGCAGCGCGGTGAGGGTGGCGGTCACGGCGCGGCGGGAGCCAGATGGGGGCTGCATGGGGGAACCTCCGTGGGGGACGTCGCCTAGCTACGCGCCACCCGCGGTTTGGTTCTCACGTCGCGCAGATACGACGAGGGCCCGCGCCGAAGCACGGCGCGGGCCCCCGGAGTCATGAGCCTCGGCTCAGGCGCGGCGTCGGCGGATCGCGAGCAGCGCCAGGAGCGCGAAGGCGAGCAGGAGGGCCGAGCCGGTCGGAGCCGCGCCGCAGCCCGTGCCGCCGCCACCCTGGACGCTCAGGCCGTCGAAGGGCGACTCGTCGCACGCGTCGCCGACGCCGTCGAGGTCGGTGTCGACCTGGGCCGGGTCGGCGACGGTCGGGCACAGGTCGACCGTGTCGAGGACGCCGTCCTCGTCGGTGTCCTGGCAGGCGTCGCCGATGCCGTTGTCGTCCGCGTCGGCCTGGTCGACGTCGGAGACGGCCGGGCACACGTCGCAGAGGTCGCCGATGCCGTCGCCGTCGGTGTCGAGCTGGCTCTCGCCGGCCGTCGCCGGGCAGTTGTCGCAGGCGTCGCCCACGCCGTCCTCGTCCTGGTCGGCCTGGTCGGCGTCGGCCACCGCCACGCACACGTCGCAGGCGTCGCCCACGCCGTCCTCGTCCTGGTCGGCCTGGGTCGGGTCGGCCACGTCGGGGCAGAGGTCGGCCTCGTTGACCACGCCGTCCTTGTCGCGGTCGGGGTCGAAGAGCCACTCGCAGCCCTCGAGGGCGTCGTTGCCGCTCGGGTCGATGGCGACCGCGTCGAACTTCACCTTCAGCACGCCCTCGGCGAGCCGCTCGGTGACCTCGAGGGACGGCCCGTCGACGACGACCGGGCAGCTCTCGAGCGGGATCTCGGTCTCGGTCCCCTCGGCGTCGACGCTGAAGCAGGTGAGGGACTGCACGGCGACCTCGACCCCACAGGCGTCGGCGCCGGTGGCGGTCACGGCGAGCGGCACGCGGTCGGTCACGCCGGCCGGGCAGGCGACCGTCGGCGCCGTCGCGTCGCGCACGGTCAGCGCCGTCGTGCAGCTCGACGCGTTGCCGTGCTCGTCCTCGGCGGTGAAGACGACGCTGCGGGTCCCCACCGGGTAGTCGCTCTCCTCGGTCAGCGTGGCGAGGTCGACCGCGCAGTTGTCGGTCGAGGTCGCCGTGAGGGAGCCGGTCCAGTGGCACGCGTCCTCGGGGGCGTCGACGGTGACCGCCGGCTCGCAGGTGACCTGGGCCGGCACGTCGTCGACCACGGTGACGGTGACGTCGCAGGTCGCGCTGAGCCCCGCCGGGTCGAGGGCGGTGAAGTGGACGGTCGTCTCGCCGACCGGGAAGCGCGCCGGGGCGTCGTTGAAGGTCACGGTGGCGTCGGGCTGGCAGAGGTCGTCGACCTGGGCCGCGCCGAGCTCGACGACGGCGGTGCAGGCGTCGGCGCCGGTGCTGACGTTCACGTCGGCCGGGCAGGTCACGCTCGGCGCGGTGGTGTCGCGCACGACGACCTGGGTCAGGCAGCTCCCGACGTTGCCGTTGTCGTCGGCCACGGTGAAGACCACCGGGGTCGCGCCGAGCGGGAAGACCTCGGGGGCGCTCCAGGTGATGTCGCCGAGCGCGCAGGCGTCCTCGGCGGTCGGGGCGAAGCCGGCGACGTCCACCGCGGCGACGCCGGCGCTGCACTCGACCTGCTGCGGCCCGGCGCAGGTCAGGACCGGGGCGTCGCCGTCGAGCGGGCAGGTGCTGGTGGTCACGTCCCAGACCCACTGGGCCGGGGTCGGGTCGCACAGGCCGCTGGCGACCGTGCAGGCGCGGACGGTGAAGACGTGGGTGCCGACCGGCAGGGCCTCGGCGTCGTAGCTCAGCCCGTCGGCCGGGCACTCGGCCCACGGCCCGTTGTCGAGGCGGCACTGGAACTGGTCGGCGCCAGCGGTGCCCGCGGGGTTGTCGTAGGTGAAGCTCGCGCCGGCGTCGGGGGCCGTACGCGCGTCGGGACCGGTCAGGATGCGCGTCTCGGGGAACGACGTGTCGATGAGCCAGTCGAACACGGCCGGCGTCGGGTCGGCGTTGCCGGCGACGTCGATGGCGATGACCCAGAGGCTGTGCTCGCCGTCGGGGAGGTCGCTGTAGGTCGTGTTGGCGTCGCAGTCGGTCCAGTCGTCGTCGGTCGGCTGGGTCCCGCCGGCCACCAGGGCGCAGCGGTAGGTCACCGTGCCCTCGTCGGCGTCGAAGCCGAAGACGGCGGTGCCGATCTGGGCCGGGTCGGTCGGGTGCACCGGGATGGTCGTGTCCGGCGGCGTCTGGTCCACGGTCCAGGTCCACGCGGCGGGCGTCGGGTCGGTGGTGCCGGCCGGGTCGACGGCGCGGACCTCGAAGCGGTGGTCTCCCTCGCCGACGCCCTCGTAGCTCACGTTGCCGCCGTCGCAGGCCTCCCACGGCCCGTCGTCGAGGCGGCAGAAGTAGCCGCTCGCCTCGCCGCCGGGGCTCGTGAAGGTGAAGGTCGCGGTGTCGCCCGACGTGACCGCCGGCGGGCCGCTCAGGACCTCGGTCTCGGGGGCGGTGGTGTCGACCGTCCAGCGCCACACGGCCGGCGTCGGGTCGGGGGTGCCGGCCGCGTTGACGACGTAGACGAACAGCACGTGCGCGCCGTCGGCGAGGTCCTCGTAGGTGACGGCCTGCGGGCAGGCGGCGTACTCGGCGGCGGTCGGGGTCGCGCCGGCCGGGTCGAGGGCGCAGAAGAAGCCCTGCAGATCGTCGTCCGAGGCGCCGAAGGCGAAGGTCGCGCGCGGGCTCTGGCTCGGGTCGCTCGGGGCGATGACGAAGTAGGTGTCGGGGACGCTGTCGTCGATGACCCAGGACCAGAAGGCGGGCGTCGGGTCGGGGCTCCCGTTCGGGCCGATGGCGCGGACCAGGAAGCTGTGGCTGCCGGTGCTGAGGCCGCTGTAGGACACGCTGCCGCCGTCGCAGTCGAGCCAGGCGCCGCCGTCGAGGGCGCACTCGAAGCGCGTCGCCTCGGGGGCGTTGGGGTCCTCGAAGGTGAGCGTGGCGTCGTGGTGGTTCGTCACGGCGTCGGGGCCGCTGGTGATGCGGGTGTCGACGTCGCCGCAGACGCTGGCCTGCCCGCCGGTGCCCTCGTCGGTCAGGCCGTCGCAGTCGTTGTCCGCGCCGTCGCAGATCTCGACCGCGGACGGGCCCGGGGTGGCGTCGCAGAAGGCGCCGCCGTTCTGGCAGACGAGGACGCCGTCGCGCGCGCAGACGCCGAGGCCGACGGTGCACGTCTCGCCCAGGTCGAAGCCGTCGTCGATCTGCCCGTCGCAGTCGTTGTCGACGCCGTCGCAGCGCTCGACCTCCGGGGAGCCGGCGACGGCGTCGCAGACCACGCCCGCCTGGGAGGAGCTGCAGACCAGCGCGCCGCCGGACTTGCAGGCGCCCACGCCCACCTCGCACGAGCCGCCGACCTCGAAAGCGTCGTCGGCGCCGCCCACGCAGTCGTTGTCCTTGCCGTCGCAGCGCTCGACGGCGCCGGGGTGGACCTCGGGGTCGGCGTCGGCGCAGTCGCCGCAGCCGCCGGGGCAGAGGCTGGTGACGGTCGAGGCCACGCAGTCCATCGCGGCGTCGCAGTAGCCGTCGCCGTCGTCGTCGCAGCCCGCGTCGATGACGCCGGTGCAGGCGTTGTCGACGCCGTCGCAGCGCTCGGTGGCGCCGGGGTGGACGGCGTTGGCGGAGTCGTTGCAGTCGCCGCAGCCGTTGGGGCAGAGCGGGATCACGACGTTGGTGACGCAGCCCATGTCGGCGTCGCACCAGTCGTCGAAGTCGTCGTCGCAGCCCTCGTCGGTGGCGCCGTCACAGTCGTTGTCGACGCCGTCGCAGCGCTCGACCTGGGCGCCGCCGGTCTCGTCGCAGAAGGTGCTGAGGCCGTCGTCCGAGCACTTGCGGACGCCGCTGGCGCAGACGTCGGGGTCGGGCCCGTCGCAGCCGGCGCCGACGTTGGGGAAGGTCTCGTCGGTGAAGCCGTTGCAGTTGTCGTCGAGGCCGTTGCACAGCTCGGCGCTCGCGTTCGCGGTGGGGTTGCAGCTGTCGACCTCGTGGCCGGCGACGCAGCTCCTGGTGCCGTGGGTGTTGGCGCAGGCGCCGACGCCGCAGGTCGTCTGGGTGGCGACGTAGTCGTCGTCGGTCAGGCCGTCGCAGTCGTTGTCGACGCCGTTGCAGCTCGAGTCGAGCCCCGCCGTGACGTAGATGGCGGGGTAGGCGGCCTGGCTGTAGACGCCGTCGGGGCAGGCCACCCAGGCGCCGGAGACGCAGAGCTGGGCGGGCTTCATGGCGCCGCTGCAGACGCCCTGCTGCTTCTCGCAGGCGACCCGGACGAGGTCGCCGTCGGCGGCGTCGATGGCGCCGTCGCAGTCGTTGTCGCGGCCGTCGCAGACCTCGGCCTGGGGCGCGCCGGGGGTGCAGCTGTCGACGATCTGGCCGGCCTCGCAGCGGGTCTGCCCGCCGGCGGCGCACACGCCGGTGCCGCACTGGGTCGCGACCGGGGTGTACTGCTCGTCGGTCTGGCCGTCGCAGTCGTCGTCGAGGCCGTCGCAGTCGGCGTCGCTGCCGGTCTTCGGGCCGGGGGCGCAGGTGTCGACGACCTGGCCCTGGACGCAGAGGCGCTGGCCGGTCGCGGCGCAGACGCCGGTGCTGCAGCTGGTGGTGGTGGCGGCGAAGGCCTCGTCGGTGGCGCCGTCGCAGTCGTCGTCCACGCCGTCGCAGTCGTTGTCGGTGCCGGTCGTCGGGCCGGCGTTGCAGGTGTCGACGAGGTGCCCGGCGACGCAGGTGAGCTGGCCGCTGGCGACGCAGGCGCCGACGCCGCAGGAGGTCGCGGTGGGGGTGTAGCCCTCGTCGGTCTGGCCGTCGCAGTCGTCGTCGATGCCGTCGCAGTCGCTGTCGTCGCCGGTCGCGCTGCCCGGGGTGCAGGTGTCGACGGTGGCGCCCTGGACGCAGAGGCGCTGGCCGGAGCGCGCGCAGGCGCCGGTGCCGCAGCTGGTGGCCTGGGGGCTGTAGTCCTCGTCGGTCTGGCCGTTGCAGTCGTCGTCGCGGCCGTCGCAGGTGGCGTCGGAGGTGGCGGGGGTGCCGTCGACGCAGGTGTTGACGAGGGCGCCGTTGATGCAGAGGACCTGCCCGTTGGCGGTGCAGGCGCCCTGGCCGCAGCTGACGGTCACGGCCTGGTAGCCGTCGTCGGCGGTGCCGTTGCAGTCGTCGTCGATGCCGTCGCAGTCGGTGTCGCTGGCGGCCGGCTGGCCGGCGATGCAGGTGTTGACGAGCGCCCCCTGGACGCAGACCGAGAGGCCGGTGGCGCGGCAGGCGCCGACGCCGCAGCTGGTCTGGGTCGGGGTGTACTCCTCGTCGGTGAGGCTGTCGCAGTCGTCGTCGATGCCGTTGCAGACGGAGTCGTTGGCGGCCGGGGTGCCGGGGGTGCAGGTGTTGGTCGCGACGCCGCCGAGGCAGGCCGCCTGGCCGGTGCTCGCGCAGGCGCCGATGCCGCAGGTGGTGTCGCCGGTCGGGTAGTCGTCGTCCGTGAAGCCGTCGCAGTCGTCGTCGAGGTTGTCGCAGGTGGCGTCGTAGAGCGAGGTCGGCGGCAGCGGCGAGCAGGTGGTGCTGAGGCGGCCGTCGACGCAGGTGGACTGCTGGGTCGTGGCGCAGACGCCGGTGCCGCAGGAGAGGGTCTCGGCGGTCCAGGACTCGTCGGTCTGGCCGTTGCAGTTGTCGTCGAGGCCGTCGCAGGTGTCGTCGACGATGCTGTTGTTCGTCAGGAGGTCGTGGGTGCAGGTGCCGTCGCCGTTGCAGGTGTCATTCGTGCAGGCGGTCCCGTCGTCGCAGGAGTAGGAGATCGCGATGCAGTTGGCGAGGGCGTTGCAGCGGTCGCTGAAGGTGCAGGGATCGCCGTCGTCGCAGACGCTGCCGTTGACCTTGTTGGTCCAGGCGAGCTGGTCGAAGCCGGCGTCGCAGGTCTGGCAGTCGTTGTTCGGGTTGAGCGAGCCGTCGGCGCGGCACTGGCCCTCGATGTAGCAGTCGCAGTCGATGCCGCGGATGGTCAGGTCGAACAGCGTCGGGGCGGCGCCGAGCTCGTTGCGGACGAGCTGGACCTGGACCTTGAGGTAGCGGCCCGTGACGCCGTAGCCGAGGAGCGATCCGCCGTTGGTGACGAGGCCGCCGGTGGGGAAGGAGGCGGCGTTGTTGCTCGCGGCGACGCGGACCTCGAGGACCGTGCCGTTGGGCACGTTGGCGCTCCACTCGAGGCGCTCCCAGATGAGGTCGTTGGCGCCGCCGTCGTGGACCACGGTCCACGAGCCGACGGTGGGCGTGCCGACGTTGGCCTGGCCGGTCATGTCCGAGTAGTTGTAGAGGTCGGGGCCGATGTAGGGGGTCCAGAGGTCGATGACGCCGAGGGGGCGCCCGTCGGTGCCGTTGGCGCCCTGGGTGGGGTCGAGGCGGGCGAGGCGGCCGCGCTGGGGGGTGCCGACGTTGCGGTGGGAGATCCAGATCTTGCCGTTGCCGTCGATGGAGACGCCGGATGGCCCGATGTAGCCGGTGCTCACCGTGCCCATGAGGTTGCCCTGCTGGTCGAACTTGGCGACGTAGCCGTTGTTGCAGGCGGTCCACACGTGGTTGTCGGCGTCGACCGTGCAGCCCTGGCAGAAGCCGCCGGGCCACTGGGCGGAGAGGCCCTTCGAGGTGCCGTCGGGGGCGAACTGCTCGAGGCGGTTGACGCTCTGGTAGGGGTGGGTGACCCAGACGTCGCCATCGAGGTCGACGCAGATGCCGTAGGCCTGGGTGGCGCCGAGGGCTTGCCAGTTGCCGCCGGTGCCGCCGGTGCCGGTCAGGGGCTGGGCGGTCTGCCAGCGGAGGAGGCGGCCGCTGTTGTCGATGCGGTTACCGGACCAGAGGACGCCGTTTCGGTCGACGATGCCGCCGTAGCCGCCGTAGTAGAGGCCGACGCCGTCTTCGTGGCGGACGATCTTGCCGGTCGCGGCCTCGACGAGGTCGTAGCCGGAGTGCCACTCGGCGGTGTCGCCGGCGTTGCGGAAGCCGCCGACCCAGACGTTGTTGTTCTGGTCGACGGAGACGTGGCGGGTGTTATCGGAGTTGGTGCGGACGTAGTAGGTGATGCACTCGTCCTCGGCGCTCATGGTCAGGCCGAGGGCGTCGGTGCCGCCGTTGTTGGGCCAGGGCTTGATGTCGCCGAGGCCGTGGGAGGTGTCGATGACGCCGTTGCCGTTGCGGTCCTGGCAGCCGCCGGTCTCGAGGAGGCGGATGTGGACGACCGAGCCCATGCGGCGGGTGTCGGGCGGGGTCGCCGGGTACTGGGCGGTGGCGGTCTGGATGGCGTAGGCGTTGACCCAGCCGCGCTCGTTGCGGTTGCCGACCCAGACGTTGCCGTTGACGTCGACGGTGGTGCGCGAGGGGTTGCGGCCCATGCCGTCGGGGGAGCTGTAGTACTCGCCGAGGACGTCGCCGGTGATCGCGTCGATCTTGACGATGGTGCCGTTGGCGGAGTTGGCGGCCCAGACGAAGTTGAACGGGTTCGACGTGTCGTCGATGGTCAACGCGTCGGGCGTGTCCGCGTCGATGGCGGTCGCGCTGCCGGTCGCGAAGTCGGCGGTCGACGTGTAGAAGCCGTAGGGGCCGCTGGTCGGCGCGGCGGAGGCGGACGTGGCCACGAGGGCAAGGATCGTGGCGCCGGCGACGACGGTGAGCGCGCGCTGCATAATTTTCCCCGGGGACATTTGCGGGATTGGCTGACCGGTGTGGAGAGAAGACTAGCGCGTTTTGAGGCCCATCGAGATGAAAAACGTGGCCTCGCTGCGGCGCCCGCGGAATGGCCGCGCCTTCGACCGTGTTGCCGCGCGCCCTTCGGCCCTCGGCCCGGTAACCCGCGCGGCCGCGACGCCATCGTGCGGGTCCGTGGCGCGGTCGCCCGCTCGTGGGGTGAGACAGAATGTTGCTGCACCCGGGACAGGCGGTGGCGGGATTCGCATCTCCCCTGAGGTCGCGTCGCCGGTCGGTCGGGCCTCCCGACGCGCCATTTCGTTGCCACTGGCGACGCCGGGGCCACCGGCGCGAGAGGAGGAGGAGGTGCGGACCGCCGCTTCCGTGATGGGTCCGGGCCGGCTACAACGAGGGCATGGCTCGTACACTCTCGCTCATCGCGATGTGCTCGCTCGCGCTCCTCGGGGGCTGCAAGGACGACGCGCCGGAGGCGCCGGCGGTGGCCGTCGTGACGCCGGCGGGGGACCGGGCGGCGGACGCCGAGGTGCGGCTGGGGCGGGTCGCGGACGCGCTGGACACCTACCTGAAGCAGCACATGGCGTACCCCGACCTGCTCGAGGTGCTCATTCGCGACGACCTGGCGCGCCCCGCCGACTTCGACGACCCCTGGGGACACCGCATCGACTACACCCGGAAGGCCGCCCAGGCCTACCGGCTGTGCTCGCGCGGCCCCGACAACCTGCCGAAGACCGAGGACGACGTGTGCCTGCCCGGAGCGCCGGGCAAGCGCTGAGCGTCGACGGCCTCAGGGCGCGTAGGACGTGATGGTGCTCAGGGTGTCGACGCGGCCTTCGACGCGGTAGAGCTGCTGGTCGGGGCCGACGACCAGGAAGCCCGAGCCGGAGAGGCCGGTGTAGCGCGTCACCTGGGTGCCGTCGGGGGCGACCTCGTAGAGGGCGCCGGCGACCTCGGCGTAGAGCTTCCCGGTGAACGGCGACGCGGCGATGCTCTTGACCGGGGCGGCGAAGGTCGTGAGCACCGCCCGCGCGCCGGTGGCCTTGTCGACCGTGTAGATGCTGTTCCCCGACGCGGCCCAGAGCGCGCCGCTCGGCAGCATCGCCAGGGACGGGATGTAGCCGGGCAGCGGCGTCCCCGTCACCGTCACCGGCGGCGAGCCCGCCACCAGGTCCGCCGCCACGAAGCGCGAGATGCCGCCGCTCGTGAGCGCGTTCGCCACGTAGAAGTAGCCGTCGTGCCCCCACTGCGGGTCGGTCGGGCCGCACACCGCGTAGCTGCTGTAGACCGTGAACGACGCGCACGCCGTGACCGAGGAGTTGTAGACGGGCGCCACGAAGTTGCTCGCGTTCACCACGCCGATGGCCGGCGCCGAGCTCCAGCTGTACGTCGTCACGACCGTCGACCCGTCCGGCGTCGACGCCACGAAGCCCATGTTCCAGTTGCTGTTGCCGGCCAGCGTCGCCGTCGTGCCGTCGCCGTGCACCACCTTTACGCTGTCCTGACCGCTGATGTACTCGGCGAAGTACGTGTTGCCCGCCGCGTCGAAGTCGAGGTCCCAGACCGAGTAGTTCGACGTCCCGTTGTTCAGCTCGGGGATCGTCGCCGGCGCCAGGTCCGTCCGCTCGAAGTACGGCGCCTCGGTGGACGACTCCCCGTCCGCGGTCGTCACCACGATCTCCCCCGTGCCGCCGGACGCCGGCACCGTCACGTCGATGGACGTCGAGCTCCAGCTCTGGACCGTCGCCTCGGCCCCGCCGATGGTGACCGTGCCCGTGCCGCTCCCGAAGTTCGTTCCGGTGATGGTGACCGTGTCCCCGGCCTGCCCGCTGAGCGGCGCCATCCCGAGCACCGACGGCGGGCCCGGGCTCAGCACCGAGCCGTCGGCGCAGACGAGGCCGTGGCCGAAGGCGTGCGGCGCGTCCGCCGGGGTGTAGGCGGTGGCGACCTCGGTCCCGGCGTCGACCGCGTAGCGCCCGCAGCTGACCGCGCCCGCGCCGTCCGTCAGCGCCACGTCCCACGCGATGACCGGCCAGCGCTGCCCATCCGGCGTCGTCAGCCCGTCGAGCGCCTGCGCCGCCGCGCTCCCGGTCGCCGTGAGCTGGCAGTGGGTCCCGAAGGCCGCGCCGACCCCGATCGCCGCGTTCCAGTAGCACTTGTCGACGAAGCCGAAGGCCTCGCTCCCGCGGTAGGTCGCCGCCTGGAACATCCCGGGCGCCGCGCCCCCGAGGTTGCCCGGGCCGCCGCTCGGGTCGATGACGTAGCTCACGCCGCCGTCACAGGTGACCACGAGGTCGTCGAGATAGAGCGTCGTGGCCTGCCCGGGCCCCGCCGTGCAGGCCAGCGCGAGGACGACCGTCTGGGCGCGGTCCCCGTTCTCGTCGTGGAGCAGCTCCAGCGCGCCGCCCGAGTCGTTCGTGCAGTCGAGCTTCGCCGAGCAGAAGAGGTCGTCGAAGCTCACGCCGATGTCGAAGAAGCCCTGCGCCGCGCGCCGCAGCACCGTCAGATCGAAGTCGACCGCCGTGTCCGCGTCCGCGACGCACGTGAAGGCGCGCGTCACCGGCGTCGGGTTCAGCCACGCGCTCGCGTCGAGCAGCCCCGACGCGTCGGAGAGCGTCTGCAGGACGACCTCCACCTCGTTCGGGTTGCTGTCGGCGTCGCACGGGCCGACGTAGCTCAGCGAGCCGGACCCGTCGCCGAACCCCTGCGAGCTGACGTCCGCGCGCGTCCAGACGATCTCGTCGGCCGCGTTCCGCACCGTCAGCGTGTAGGTCGCGTCCGTGATGCCCGTCAGGCTCAACGGCGCCACCGCCACCGCCACCCGGGTGCTGGCGTCGGGCGCCGTGCCCTCGGCGCACCCGGCCAGCGCCACCGCGACGGCCGCGGCCAACCACGGGCCTCTGTTGACGTTGCGTTGCAGCATGCGGCGCATTCTAGCAGGCGGAATCCGCCGCTGTCACGAGCGTGTTCCGTTGCGCGCGCGGCGCCACCGGACGAGCGCCGGCGCGCGCCGCGCCTGGGGTCAGGCGAAGTGGAGGGCGGAGATCCGCGCCCCCATCACCGTGCCGCTGTAACCGACCGTGCCCGCGCCGCCGGCGGCCGCGCCGGCGATCACCATCAGCGGCAGGAGGTGCTCCTCCCGCGGGTGCGAGGACCGCGCGCCGGGGGCCTCGGCCCACCGCGTCAGGCGATCGTCGCGCTGCGCGTGCGGCAGCACCGCCGTCTCCGCGAGCCAGTCGTCGAAGTCGCCGCCGACCGGCGGCGCGCCCCGCCGCGCGCCCATCATCGCGGACCGGAAGCCGCCCATGTTGTGGTAGCTCATGCCGCTGCCGACGATGAACACGCCCTCGTCGCGGAGCGGGGCGAGCGCGCGCCCGAGGGCGACGTGCGTCGCCGGATCCAGACCCCGCACCAGCGAGAGCTGCAGCGTCGGGACGTCGGCGCCCGGGTACGCGAGCTTCAGGGGCACGAAGGTGCCGTGATCGAAGCCGCGCGTCGCGTCCATCGCCGGGGTGAAGCCGGCCCCCGCCACCAGCTTTCGCACGCGCTCCGCGAGCTCCGGCGCGCCGGGCGCCGGCCAGGTGATGCGGTACGCCTCGGGCGGGAAGCCGTAGTAGTCGTACAGCATCGGCGGGCGGGCCGCGGTCATCAGCGTCGGCACCGACTCCTCCCAGTGGGCGGAGACCACGAGCAGCGCCTTCGGACGCTCCGGCAGCTGCGCCGGCAGCCCGCGGAGGTAGGTCGCGAGCGCGTCGAGCTCGGCCGGCTCTCCCATCGGCAGGTCCACGAACGGCCACGGACCCCCACCGTGGGGCAGGTAGACCGCCGGCATCCGCGTCTTCGCGGTCGCCGCGGGGCCGCCGTCGGGGTCCGGCCGGGGCGTCCCGCTCGCGCTCGTCCCGTTCGGGGCAGCCCCGGACGCCTCGCGCCCCGCGCAGCCCATCATCATCGCCGCGGCGGCCGTTCCCGCCGCCGCCAGCACGTCGCGACGCGACATCTCGAACGACTGCCCTCGATCCTGCTCGTAGCTCATGGTGCCCTCCGTCGGAGGCTCTTGGGTCATCGGCTGGACGACCGACAGAGAGGATATCGGAACCATCGGTGTTCGAAGAAGAGCCCGTTGACGACAAGACTGTTTCCCTCGGGAAACGATGTCCGCGGCCTTGCGTGGCGCGGTCCGTCCCGGCCAGGATGCCCGCATGTCCTCCGCGATCCGGCCCTACGCCGCGCTCTCCGACGACGCCCGCGCGATCGTCTTCGCCACCCTCCACGCCGCCGCCCCCGAGCGCTGGCCGACCGCCGCGGCCGCCGCCCACGAGCTCGGTGGGCCCGCCTTCGAGGGCGGCGAGACCGCGTTCACCCTCTGGGACGGCGCGCGCCTGCGCGGGACCCTCGCGGTCGTCGTGCGCGAGGTCCCGGTCAAGGGCGAGGCGTTCATCACCGCCGTCACCGTCTCCGAGGCCGATCCCGGCGCCTTTCGCCCGCTCCTCGACGCCGCGCTCGCCCGCCTCGCCCCGTTTCCCGACCCGGTCGTGGTCGCCCTCGGCGCGAGCCCGCGCCCGCACCTCGCCGCCCTGGCCGAGGACGCTGGCTTCCACCTCCACGAGGACGCCCTGCGCATGGCCCTGCGCGGGCCCGACCCGGCGCCCCCCGGGCCCGAGCTGCGCTTCACCCCCCTCGCCGCGGGCGACCCCGAGGTCTTCCGCGCAGTCGCCAACGCCGCCTTCGCGACCTCGCCTAACGGCGCGACGCTGACCGACGCCGAGGTGGCCGACCTGCGCTCCGGCGCCAGCGCCCCGGACCTCGTGGGCACCTGGCACATCGGCGCCACCCCGGTCGGCTTCCACATCCTCGCCCTCGACGACGGCGAGGGCGTCATCGACACGATCGGCCTCGTCCCGGAGCAGCAGGGGCGCGGCCTCGGGCGACAGCTCCTCGGCGGCGCGGTCGCCACGCTGCGCGGCCATGGCGCCGACCGCGTCACGCTCAGCGTCATGAGCTCGAACACGCCCGCGGTTCGCCTCTACACCCGCCACGGGTTCGTCCGTGAAGCCGTCACAGCCCGGTGGTATCGGCGTCTGCTGCGGTGAGCGCGGGTCGGTCTTGCTTGCCTCCGCGCGCGCCCGCGGCGTAGGCTCCGCCCGAACCGAGGAGGCCAAGGATGAGCGCGGGCGCCCGGTCGATGCTGCGGGACACCACCCTGGTCGTAGTGGGGGCGGCGCTGGTCGCCCTGGTCACCAACGCCGTGCGGGAAGACGGGCTCCCGCTGGTCGCGAGCGCGCCCCACGCCGTCGTCGTGCCGTGCCCCGCCGAGGTGACCGGCCCGGCGAGCCCCATCGAGGCCACCGACCCCCGCCTGCACGACGCCGGGACCGTCGTCGTCGACGCGCGCGAGGCCGAGGAGTTCGCCGCCTGGCACGCCCCAGGCGCCGAGCACCTCTACTACGACCTCCTCGCCGAGAGCCCGGAGTACCACGACGCCATCGCCGCGCTGCTCCAGACGCACCGCAGCGCGCGCCTCGTGGCCGTCTACGGCGACGACGAGGCGGGCCTCACCACCGCCGACGGGCAGCCCGGGGACGAGGCGGGCACCGGCTTCCGTCTGGCGGGCGCGCTCTCGGCGCAGGGGCTCAAGAACGTCCACTACGTCGTCGGTGGCGCCGCGGCCCTCCGCGCCGCGCTCGGGGCCGGCGACCCGCCCGCGGGAGGCGCGCCGTGACCGCGTCCAATCGCTTCGTCGCCTGGCCCGGCCACGCCTGGCTCGGGCTCGCCGCGCGCGTCTACCTGGGCGTCGTCTTCCTGATGGCGTGCGTCCACAAGATCGCCCACCCCGAGGTCTTCGCCCTCGACATCGCCGCCTACGACTTCCTGCCGACCGAGCTCGTCAACGGCTTCGCCATCATCCTGCCCTGGGTCGAGCTGGTGGTCGGCGTGATGGTCGTCGTGGGATTCCGCGCCCGCGCGGCGACGTTGTTGATGCTGCTGATGCTGGTCTCCTTCATCATCCCCCTGGCCGTGGCGCTCGCCCGTGGCCTCGATCTCTCCTGCGGTTGCTTCGCGCCGGGCGTGGGCGAGGCCGATCCCATCTCCGGCTGGACGCTCGTCCGTGACGGGTCCTGGCTCGCCCTCTGCCTCTACGTCCTCTTCCTCGACCGGGTCCCGCTGGGGCTCGATGCTCTCCTCGCGCGCCGCCGCCGCGCGACCCTCTGAACCGGAGTGCCCTCGATGCGCCTCGTCCTGCTCACCGCCGCCGCCCTCCTCGTGGCCCTCGCCTCCGCAAGCGCCCAGGCGGCCGGCCCCTGCGAGACCCTCGAGCCCGAGGCGAAGGCGGTCGTCGACAAGGTCTTCGCCACCGTCCACCCGCACGACTGCTGCGACGACACCCTCGACAAGTGCGTCGCCGCCGAGAAGCCGTCGAAGCTCGTCCGGCGCCTCGCCGACGTCATCTGCCGCCGCGCCGCGGCCGGGCAGGAGGCCGACAAGATCATCGAGGCGATGCAGCGCCGCGCCGTGTCGATGCTCGGCAACGGCCGCCCCGCGAAGATCGAGACCGACGGCCTCCAGTGGGCGGGCGCCGCGGACGCCAAGGTCGAGATCGTCGCCTACGTCTGCACGCGCTGTCCCTACTGCATCCGCTGGGTCCCCGAGGTCTACAAGGCCGTCAGCGAGGGCGGGCCCCTCTACGGCAAGGCCCGCTTCGCCATCCGCCCGTTCCCGCTCTCGAGCCACTCCGGCGCGAAGGAGGGCGGCATCGCCATCGAGGCCGCGCGGCAGCTGGGCGCCTTCTGGCCCTACTTCCTGCTCGTGCTCGAGCGGCACAACACGTTCCAGGCCGACCAGCTCGCCGCTTGGTCGGCGACCGTCGGGCTCGACCCGGCCGCCTTCCAGGCGAAGATGGAGGACCCCGCCACCGAGCAGGCGGTCGTCCGGAGCAAGAAGGAAGGCATCCGCAACGGCGTCCAGGGCACCCCGACGCCGTTCCTCGACCTCAAGATGTACGATGGCGACCTGAGCCTCGCGGCGTTCGTGGACGCCGTCCTCGAGGAGGCCGATCGTGTCGACGGGACGCTCTGCAAGCCGTAGCGTCGCGCTCACCGCGCTGCTGACCGCGCTCGCCGCGGCCCCGGCGAGCGCCGCTCCGTGTCCGACCGCGCTCGCCGGCTGCGCCGACGAGGCCTGCGCCATCCGCTACGCCCGCTGCGCCCTCGACGCCGAGGCCGACCCCGTGGCCGCCACGCGCGCCGCCCAGAAGGCGTGGCCCGACTCCGGGCCGCTCGCCGTCCTGGTCGCGGCCGCCTACCTCAAGGTCGACAACCCCGTCTGGGCGCTCCGGACGCTCCTCTACCGCGTCATCGACGCGCCCGAGGACTGCGGCGCGACGGTCTGGCTCGCCTGGGTGAAGCTCCGGCTCGGGCGCGCCGACGAGGCGACGGCGGTCCTGGCCGACGACCTCTGCATCGGCCGCGACGCCACCGGGACACGGGCGCTCCTGGTCCGCGCCGCGGCGGCCCACAAGAGCGGCGCGGTCGACGCCGCGACGGCGGCGCTCGATGAGGCGCGCCGCCAGCCCCTCATCGACGCCAGCGACGTCACGGCGCTCGACGCCCTGTCGCGCGCCGTCGAGCCCAACCGCCTGCGCGCCGTCGCCTGGCGCTTCGAGCCGGCGGCCGGCTACGCGACGAACCCCCTCCTCGGGGCGCCCAACGATCCCGAGGTGGCGAGGGCGACCGACGGCAGCGGGTTCCTCCAGCTCGACGCCTGGATGCGCTTCGCGCCGGACCTCGGGAGCACCGTGCGCCCCTTCGTCGAGGCGCAGCCGCGCGTCGTCCGCTACCTCGGCGCGGCCGCCGAGGAGCTGTCGACCGTCACCCTGTCCGGTCGCGCCGGCGTGCTCGTCGGGCGGGGCTTCCCGCGCGTGACCCTCGGGTGGCGTCCCGACTACGTGCTCATCGAGCTCGGAGACACCTACGCGCCCGGCCCGCTCTGGTACTACGGCGCCCACCGCGCCGAGCTGGAGCTCGAGGTCTCCCCGCGCCTGCTGCTGCTCGCGGGCGGCGGCCGGCGCGACTTTCGGGAGCTCGGTCGGAGCCGCTGGGAGGTCGACCTCGGCGCCGGCGGCGGGCTCCAGCTGGTGCGGCCGGTCGCCCTCGTGTGGGCCGTCACCGGCCGCAGCCACACCGCGCAGGACGAGGCCTACGATCTGCTCGGCGCCACCGCGCTCTTCAGCCTCGACGTCCGGCTGCCGGCGTCCCTCTGGGCGCGCGCGAACGGTGGGCTCGGGCTCGACTGGTACGCGCGCTCGGCTGGCGCCTTCGGGATCGCCGACGAGCGTCGCGACGTCGCCGTGCGCGCCGGCGCCCAGCTGGGGGTGACCGTCGCTTCGGCCATGCGCGTCGGGCTCGGCTGGGAGATGACCTGGCGCGACAGCACGGTGCCCGACTACGTCGCCACCGACCACCGGCTCGTGCTGCGGGTCAGCTGGGCGCGGGAGGCCGACGTCGCCGGGCCGACCCCGGTGGACGAAGCGCTGGCCGCGCCGCTGGGCTGGGGCTTCGACGCGGCAGACGGCGCCGCGGGCGAGCGCGTCCAGGACCTCCTGCGGCGGGACGAGCAGGTCCGGCCAGGCTGCGGCTGCGGCCTCTGAGTAAAGTGTGAACAATTGGGGTCAGACCCCGAATGCTCACACTTTCACGTCACCGGGCGGCCAGGAAAATGTGAAGTGATGGGGTCTGACCCCAGAACTTCACATTTTACTCCGCGCTGTCGGCCGGGCAGGCGCCCGTCAGCGCGTTCGTCCACGCGGCGCTCATCTCGACGCCGACGTCCCCCTCGATGTCCGCCGGCACCAGCGGCCCCCAGTGCCCCGCCAGGCAGCCGTGGTCGTCGACGAGCACCACGTGGTACCAGTCCGCCGAGTAGGAGTGCCAGATGTCCAGCGCCTCGCCGTCCGGCAGGACCGGGACCGTGTAGGCGGCGAAGTGCGTGCCGACCGCGGCCTCGTCGACCGGGATGCTTCCGATCTGCATGAAGGACACCGGCGGCACGGCCTCGTCCCCGACCGCCTCGCCCAGCACCAGCAGCGCGTCGAGCAGCGCCCGGCAGTGGGAGCAGCCGACGTTGCCGAAGAGGAAGAGCGTGGTCGGCTGGTCGGCGCTGCACACGACCTCCCCCACCGTCGCCGACCGCGGGTTCAGGTCGGTCACGCAGAAGCTCGGCGCCAGCGGGCACCCGCAGTCCGTCCCGACCGGCACGCAGCGCTTCTCGAGGCACGCGTAGTCGGCGGGGCAGTCCGTCACGCTGCGGCAGCCGGCGACGCACTGATAGTCGTTGCAGACCTGCCCCTCGCCGCACTCGGCGTCGCGCGTGCACTCCGGCACCTGGCAGGCGCCGGTGGCGAGCTCGCAGATCTGCCCCACCGGGCACTCCCGATTCTGGGTGCAGCGCGAGTCGATGCACGACGGCGCCGCGGTCCAGGTCAGGAGCGCCAGAACCCCCGACAACAGCGCGAGTGGCGCGCGCTCGAAGCTCGTGGTCATGACGCCGGCAGTATGCGCCGCGCCCCCGGCCGGGCCAAGCGGGATCTCACCCCGTCCCGGCCGGCGACGAGGTCCGTCCAGCCTCCCTGAGGCCCCTCCGACGTGCGTGGCTTGCGTCCCCCCGCTCAGCGTGCGACACAGACCCCGATGTCGCCCGAGAAGTCCAGCTGGCGCCGCCTCGCGACACCTCTCATGCCGATCGTCCGGACCTTCCGGACCTACCGCACCCGCGACCTGCCCCACGACCTCCTCGCCGGGCTCACCGTCAGCGTCGTCGACCTCCCCCAGTCGATGGCCTTCGCCGTCATCGCCGGCGTCCCCCCGGTCTACGGGCTCTACACCGCGATCTTCCTCGCCTTCCTCGGCGCGCTCTTCACCTCGAGCCGCTTCCTCTCGGTCGGCCCCACGAACACCCAGAGCCTGCTCATCGCGGCGACGGTGTCGCGCCTCACGCACGACCCCGAGGTCTACGTCCAGCTCGTCATCGCGCTCGCTTTCGTCAAGGGGGCCATCCAGCTCGTCTTCGCGGCCGTGCGCATGGGGCAGTTCGTGCGCTACGTCAGCGCCACCGTGATGGTCGGCTTCACCGCCGGCGCCGGCGTCCTCATCTTCGCCGAGCAGGTCCCCAACTTCCTCGGCTTCGCCCGCTCCCACGGCGGCGCCGAGCACCTCCCCGGCGTCCTCGACGTCTTCCGCGACGTCGCCGCCCACGTCGCCGACATCAACCCCCACGCGGTCCTCCTCGGCGCCGGCTCGCTGACCGTCATGCTGGTCCTGCGCCGCGTCTCCGAGGTCCTCCCCGGCCCCCTCATCGCCGTGGGCCTCTCGGCCCTCGTCGTCGCCAACGCCGGCTGGACCGACGTCGCCATCGTCGGCGCCCTCCCCGAGGGGCTCCCCGCCGTCCAGCTGCCCCACCTCGACCTCCCGATCGTCGAGAAGCTCCTCCCCGGCGCCCTCGCCCTCGCGCTCCTCGGGATGCTCGAGTCGGTCGCCATCGCCAAGTCCATCGCCCACAAGACCGGCCAGCGCATCGACGCCGACCAGGAGTTCTTCGGCCAGGGCTTCGCCAACCTCGTCGGCGCGCTCTTCCAGTCGATGCCGGGCTCCGGCAGCTTCTCCCGCACGGCGCTCCAGTACACGGTCGGCGCCCGCACCCGCGTCGCGAGCCTCTTCACGGCCTTCGCCAACGCCGTCTTCTTCCTGGCCCTGGCGCCGCTCGCCTACCACATCCCGCTGGCCTCGCTCGCGGCCATCCTCTTCTACGTCGCCTACAAGCTCATCGACGGCCGCGCCATCTGGCGGATCGTCCGCTCGAGCCGCGCGGACGCCGTCGTCGCCCTCGTCACCCTCGCCTCGGCCCTGCTGCTCCCGCTGACCTACGCCATCTACGTCGGCATCTTCCTCAACATCGCCCTCTACCTGAAGCGCGCGAGCCAGCTGCATCTGCTCCACATGGAGCCGATCAGCGCCGCCGGCTTCCGCGAGCACCCGGTCGCCCCCGGCGACGAGCCCGAGGACGACATCCTCATCCTGCACCTCGAGGGGGACCTCTTCTTCGGCATCGCCGACGAGCTCGAGGACCGCCTCCGCGCCATCGAGGCGGGGCCCACCCAGGTGGTCATCTTCCGCCTCAAGCGGACCCACTCGATCGACGCCTCCATCCTCTTCGTCCTCGACCGCTTCGTCGGCCGGATGCACGAGGGCGATCGGCACGTGCTCATGTGCGGCGTCCCGGCCGGCGCGCGGCGCGCGATGCGCGGCTTCGGCCTCGAGGAGCGCATCGGCCGCGACAACCTCTGGGACGCCGTGCCCGACACCTTCACGACCACGCGCGCCGCCCTGAAGCACGCGCGGGCGCTGATCGGCAAGCGATCGGCGCCCGACGCGTTCCTCGGCGCCGGCATCTGACCGGCGCCGCTCGCGCTCGGCCCTAGAGGGGCGTGAAGTCGGCGCAGCGCTCGCCGGTGAGGACCGCGAGGGCCTCGTGCACCTGGTCGAAGGTGACCCCGCCCACGAAGCGGGCGACCTCGGTCCCGTCGACGTCCTCGAAGACCAGGGTCGGGGTGCCGCGGACGCCGCGCTTGTTCGCGAAGCCCTTGTTGGCGCTCTCGCTGATGTCGACCCGCTCGACGCGCAGCCCGCGCCCGCTGCACGTCTGCCCGAGCGCGGCGACGAGCGGCGCGATCTTGTGGCAGTTCGGGCAGTCGGGCTTATGGAAGAAGAGGACGCGCGCCTCGCCCACGTTCTTGGCGGCGGCGGCGCTGTCGGCGGCCGCGAGGTCGGCGGCGGTGACCGGGTCGGCCTCGCAGTACTCGCCGGCGCCGTCGCACGCCTCGGCGCCCGGATCGGAGGTGGGCGCCGCGTGGTCGGCGCCCGGGCTCGCCTGGGCGATGCGCGGGCTCGGGTGCTCGAGCGCGTTGGCCTTGGCCTCGTGGGCGAGGTCGACCGACATCTCGGCGGAGGCGTCCTCGCCGATGCCGAAGCCGAGCAGCGTGATGTTGTCGGTCACCATGAGGACGCCGATGACGGCGAGGGCCACGCCGGTCGCCTTCTCGATCCTGGGGATGAAGCGCTTGATGCGGTTGAGGAGCGTGACGCCGCCGCCGGCGAGGACGGCCACGACGAGGAGCGGCACGCCGATGCCCGCCGAGTAGACGAGGAGGTTGAGCGCGCCCTCGGAGATGTGGGCGGTGCTGACGGCGGTGTAGGTCAGGATGGCGCCGAGGACCGGCCCGATGCACGGGGTCCAGCCGAAGGCGAAGGTGAGGCCCATGGTGAACGCGCCGAGCGGCCCGATGCGCTTGCCGCCGCCGCTCAGGTGGAAGCGCTTCTCCCGCTCGAGGAAGGAGATGTGGAGCCAGCCGAGGAACTTCAAGCCGAAGACGAAGACGAGGAGGCCGCCGAGCTGCTGCAAGAGCAGGCGGTTCTCGAGCAGGGAGGCCCCGAGCGCCGTCGCGGTCAGCCCGAGCAGGATGAAGACCACGGTGAAGCCCATGATGAACGAGAAGCCGTTCACGAAGAGCCGCATGCGGGCGCGGGGCGAGATCTCCTCGCCGTCGCCCAGGGCGCCGCCCATCAGGACAGAGAGGTAGATGGGGATGAGCGGCAGCACGCACGGGCTCGCGAAGGTCGCGAGGCCTGCGAGGAAGATGGTACCGGTCTCGAGCTCCATGGCGCCTTCCGTCGGCTGGGGTCCGGAACCAGGAGCCATCACCTCTCCAGAGTGTGCCGCGCTCGGTGCGCTTCTTGGGCGCGGCGCGGTGACGCACGCGGGCGGCGGTGGGCGATCTCGCCGCGCAAATTCTTGCCCCAGCGGCACACCGGTCGTACGACGCGCGAATGGATAAACGCGCGCTGACGACCCAGATGATCGCCCAGGTCCGAGAGGCCATCGCCGTGGCGGAGCGCGAGGCCGCCGCCGCCGCCGAGGCCGCCCGCGACGGAGAGGAGCCGGCCGCCCGGCGCGAGGACGCGCGCATGGCCATCGAGTACGGCGGGCTCGCGCGCGGCCAGCAGCAGCGCGTGAAGCAGGCGCGCCTGATGCTCGCGGCCATCGAGTCGTTCCACCCGGGGCCCATCGCCCGCGGGGGGGCCATCGAGGTCGGCGCGATCATCGAGATCGAGGACGAGGAGACCGGCGCGGGCCGCACCCTCTTCCTCGCGCCGGCGGGCGCCGGGCTCGAGCTGACCGGACCGGACGGCGACGGCTTCCTCCAGGTCGTCACGCCCAGCTCGCCGATCGGCAAGGCGGCCATGGGCCAGCGCGAGGGCGACTCCATCGACGTCACGGTCGACGGCGAGACGCGGAGCTGGGAGATCACCTGGGTCGCCTGAGTGGTTTCTCCGTGGCCCGAGCGGGGCGTTCGCGGGTAAGGTGCCGCCGCCAGACCCGACGACAGGAGCGCCCCCGATGGTCAGCGAGCTCTTCGACCCCTCCCGCTGGGAGGCGGTTCCCGGCTTCGACTTCCAGGACATCACCTACCACCGCGCGGTGGACCAGGGGACGGTGCGGGTCGCCTTCAACCGGCCCGAGGTGCGCAACGCCTTCCGCCCGCAGACCGTCGACGAGCTCTACACGGCGCTCGACCACGCGCGGCGCTGGTCCGACGTCGGGACGGTGCTCATCACCGGCAACGGGCCGTCGCCCAAGGACGGGGGCTGGGCCTTCTGCTCCGGCGGCGACCAGCGCATCCGCGGGCGCGACGGCTACAAGTACGCCGAGGAGGGCGGCGAGGTCGATCCCGCCAAGCTCGGTCGCCTCCACATCCTCGAGGTGCAGCGCCTCATCCGCTTCATGCCGAAGGTCGTCATCGCGGTGGTCCCGGGGTGGGCCGTCGGCGGGGGCCACAGCCTCCACGTCGTCTGCGACATGACGCTCGCCAGCGCCGAGCACGGCATCTTCAAGCAGACCGACGCCGACGTCGCCAGCTTCGACGGCGGCTTCGGCTCGGCGCTCCTGGCGCGCCAGGTCGGCCAGAAGCGGGCGCGCGAGATCTTCTTCCTCGGCTTCGACTACTCGGCCGCCGAGGCCCACGCGATGGGGATGGTCAACGCCGTCGTCCCCCACGCCGAGCTCGAGGCGACCGCGCTCGCCTGGGCGCGCGAGATCAACTCCAAGAGCCCGACCGCCATCCGCATGCTGAAGTACGCCTTCAACATGGTGGACGACGGGATGGTCGGCCAGCAGCTCTTCGCCGGCGAGGCGACGCGCCTGGCCTACGGCACCGACGAGGCCCGCGAGGGCCGCGACGCCTTCGTCGAGAAGCGCCCCCGCGACTTCTCCAAGGTCCCCTGGCACTATTGAGTCACCGTCTCTGAAAATGTGAAGTCGTGGGGTCAGACCCCAAGATCTCACATTTTCTCCTGAAAAGTGTGAAGTCGTGGGGTCAGACCCCAAGATCTCACCAGACCCCACGATCTCACATTTTCTCCATCCAGCACCCGACCCGCGTGGAAGAAAGTGTGAAGTGATGGGGTCTGACCCCCGATCTTCACATTTTCGTCCAGCACCCGCGTGGAGTGACATGCGCACGAACCGACTCGACCTCGTCCTCGTCGTCGTCGCCCTCGGAGCCTCTCCCGCCTGCGACGACGGGGCGGACGCCGGCGACCCCGAGACCGCCACGCCGACCAAGGCCGAGGCGGCCGAGCGCACCGACACGGGCAAGGCCGACTGGTCGCTCGACGTCTGCCAGAGCCGGGGCTGGTACGGCGACGGCGCCTGCGACTGGTTCTGCCCGAAGGCCGACCCCGACTGCGCGCTGCCCCCCCTCGGCGCCGAGCCGGAGGGCTTCCCGACCCGCTATCCGATCGTCCTCCACCACGGCTTCAACGCCAGCACGACCAACAGCTGGGCCTTCAACGGCGTGAAGGAGGTCCTCGAGGCGGACGGCCACACGGTCGCCCTCGGCAGCGCGCCGCCCTACGACAGCCCCATGGTCCGCGCCGGCTACCTCGCGGCCATCGTGGACGACGTCATCGACCGCACCGGCGCCGACAAGGTCAACCTCGTCTGCCACTCGATGGGCGGCCTCGACTGCCGCTACCTCGTCGCGGGCCTGGGCTACGGCGACCAGGTCGCCTCCATCACCACCCTCTCGACCCCCCACCGCGGCACGCGCATCGCCGACGTGGCGCTGAGCCTCGTCCCCGGCGCCTTCGAGGACGCCATCGACCAGCTCGCCTCGCTCTGGGGGATGACCTTCAGCGACCTCGCCGCCGACAGCCACGTCCTCGACGCCCTCTACTGGCTCTCCGAGGCCCACGCGCCCGAGCTCAACGACGCCTACCCCGACGACCCGGGGGTCTATTACCAGTCCTGGGCCGGCGTCTCGAGCGTCTTCGGGATCCCCAACCCCAAGGACGCCGCCGCCTGTCGGGGCCTCGACCAGCGCCACCCCGGGACCGTGGACAAGATGGACGCGCGCCTCGCTGGCGGCGCCGCCGTCGTCGCCCACGGCGTCCAGCTCCTCCCCAACGACGGCATGGCGACCGTCGAGAGCGCCCTGTGGGGGGAGTTTCGCGGCTGCGTCCCGGCCGATCACCTCGACGAGGTGGGCCAGGTCGGCGACGTCGGCCCCGACCCCCACACCGGCTTCGACCACCTGCGCTGGTACCGCAACATCGCGTACGACCTGGCCGCGCGCGGCTTCTGAGGGAGGGGATGGCGATGGCGACGCCTGACGCGCTCGAGATCCTCGACGAGGTCCACGCCCGCTTCGGCACGCGCGGGCTCGAGCGCGTCGAGCGCGTGCTCCGCGACAAGGCCGCCGGGACCTCGCCCAAACCCGCGGAGAAGTTCCAGCGCAGCGACCTCCTCTACATCCCCGGCCTCGACGTCCGCCCCTTCCACGACCGCGCGCGCTTCCCCTGGGCCGCCGCCTTCGAGGCCGCGACCGACGAGGTCCGAGGCGAGTGGGAGCGCCTCGAGCGCGACGGCGTCCCCGACGACGAGACCTTCGAGGACCACGGCGACGCCTGGCGCGGGTGGCTCCTCTACCAGCACGGTCGCTGGCAGGAGCCGGTCGCGAGCCGCAGCCCGAGGACCGTCGACCTCATCCGCTCGACTCCCTACACGGTCGGTGAGTTCCTCTTCTCCGAGGTCGGCCCCGGCGGCGAGATCCCGTGGCACTCCGGCGGCTGCAACGCGGTGCTCACGGCCCACCTCCCGCTCATCGTCCCCGACGGCTGCCGCATCGGCGTGGGCGTCGCGCGCCGGAGCTGGCGGGTGGGCGAGGTCCTCGTCTTCGACGACAGCTTCATCCACGCCGTCTGGAACGACAGCGACCAGCGCCGCATCGTGCTCGTCTGGGAGGTGTGGCACCCGGACCTCGTCGGCGTCGAGCGCGAGGCCGTCCACTACGTCTACCAGCGCCTCGTCAACGAGGGGATCTGCGCGTGAGCGCCACGACAGCCGTCGCCCCGACCGCCAGGACCGCCGCGAGGCCGACGAAGGCCGCGCTCATCCCGAACGAGTCGGCCGTCACCCCCACCGCCATCGACGGAAGGCTGAAGCCGACGTAGGCCACCAGGAAGTAGCCGCTGACCGCGCGCGCCCGCGTCTCGGCGTCCCGGGCGACCAACGCCAGCCCGCCGAGATAGCCGTACCCGTGGGTCGAGACGCCGCCGATCCCCGCGCCCACGAGCACCATCACCGGCTCGCCCAGCGCCACGCCGACCGCGATGATCGCCGCGCCCACGGGCAGGATGAGCGCGCCCGCGAGGATCGCCCGCAGCGGCGCCAGCCGGCGCGCGAACGGCTGCGCCGAGACCCCCGCGCCGATCAGCACGAAGACCGCCAGGCCCGCCAGCTCCGGCGCGCCGATGGCCGCCAGAGCGCGCGGCACGACCGCGATGACCGACCCGGACAAGCTCCAGCCCACCACGATCGACAGCGCCGCCACCCGGGTCCCGCGCGGGAAGG
>SBGO01000020.1 GCA_006226565.1 Deltaproteobacteria bacterium
GTCGGCTGGACCTCCGGCGCCGGCACCGACTACGACTCCGACGGCTGCCAGGACGGCACCGCCGAGGAGACCGACGACGACAACGACGGCGTCCTGAACGACGATCCCGACGCCTGCCCGCAGGGCAACCTCGGCTGGACCTCGACGCCCGGGACCGACTACGACGGCGACGGCTGCGAGGACGGCACCGCCGAGGAGACCGACGACGACAACGACGGTGTCGCCAACGGCTCCGACGGCTGCCCCCAGGGCAACCTCGGCTGGACCTCGACGACCGGCACCGACTACGACTCCGACGGCTGCCAGGACGGCACCACCGAGGAGACCGACGACGACAACGACGGCGTCGTCAACACCTCCGACGGCTGCCCCCAGGGCAACCTGCTGTGGACCTCGACGACCGGCACCGACTACGACTCGGACGGCTGCGAGGACGGCACCGTCGAGGAGACCGACGACGACAACGACGGCGTCATCAACGACAACGACGGCTGCCCCCAGGGCGAGCTCGGCTGGACCTCGGACGGCACGAACGACCACGACTCGGACGGCTGCAAGGACGACACCGAGGACAGCGACGACGACAACGACGGCGTCGCCGACGGGTCCGACAGCTGCGCGACCGGGGACACCGGCTGGACCGCCGACGGCACCACCGACTACGACTCGGACGGCTGCAAGGACGACACCGAGGACCTCGACGACGACAACGACGGCGTCGCCGACGACCACCCGGACCTCTGCCCGAAGGGCGAGCTCGGCTGGACCTCCGACGCCACCACCGACCATGACGGCGACGGCTGCAAGGACGCCACCGAGGACACCGACGACGACAACGACACGATCCTCGACGACGGCGACAGCAGCGGCACCCCGGGCGACAACACCTGCGCCTCCGGGGCCACCACCGGCTGTGACGACAACTGCCCGCTCGACCCGAACGCCGACCAGGCCGACGGCGACGGCGACGGCGTGGGCACCGCCTGCGACAACTGCCCGGCCGTGTCGAACGTCGATCAGATCGACCTCGACGCCGACGGCATCGGCGACGCCTGCGACAGCAGCATCGACACGAACGGCAACAACTGCGTCGTGCCGCGCACGCTCGCCCTCGACGCGAGCGAGTCGGGCGACACCACCAGCGCCACGCTGACGAACGCCTTCTCCGTCGGCGCCTGCCCCGACCTCGGCGGCGGCGCGACCAACGACGGCGGCAAGGACGAGGTGTGGTCCTTCACCCCGACCGCCACCGGCGAGTACGTGGTCACGCTGACCCCGACCACCAACAACCTGTTCCTCTACGCCTTCTCCGACAGCGCCTGCGGCGACGCGGAGTGCTTCGGGACGAAGGACGGCGCCGGGGCCGGCGCGGCCGAGACCCTGACCCTGGGCGTCGTGGCCGGGCAGACCTACTACATCGTGGTCGACAGCGCGGCCGGCGCCGAGGACACCTACGGCATCTCGATGACGCAGTCCTGCGGACCGCCGCCGGCCATCACCGAGCTCTTCATCTCGGAGTACGTCAACGCCGGTCAGGAGCGCCAGGCCATCGAGATCTTCAACGGCACCTCGGGGACCATCAACCTCGCGGGGTACACCCTGCGCCAGGGCAAGGACGGCGGCGCGCTCGACTCGGCGACGGTCCCGTACAACCTGGGCGACCACGACCTCGCGCCGGGCGCCACCTGGGTCGTCTGCCGTGACGGCGGCCACACCGTCGACGATGCGCAGGCCGGCACCTGCGACGACATCCCCACCGCCAACACGATGGACATGACGGGCGACGACGCCATCGCCCTGACCCTCAACGACGGGACGGTCCTCGACATCGTCGGCGTCGCGGGGGCGGGCGATCCGGGCAACGGCTGGGACGTCGCGGGGACGACCGAAGGGACCGACCGCCACACGCTGGTCCGCAAGAGCACCGTCTTCAGCGGCACGACCGACTGGGCGGCCTCCGCGGGGACGACCGTCGAGAACAGCCAGTGGATCGTCTTCCCGGACGAGACCCTGTCGAACCTCGGCTCCCACACGCTGGCGACGACCGACTGCCCCGTGCTGGGCACCGCCGCGACGTCGACGGCGGTCACCGCGGGCACCAACTCGGGCAGCGAGGTGGTCGTGAGCTGCATGGACGGCTACGCCGCCGTCGGCATCCACGGCGAGACCGGCACCAACGCGGACGCCATCGCCCTCGACTGCCAGCCGCTCTTCCTCAACAACCTCTTCTTCGGCCTCGACCCCGATCCGACCACGCTCATCGGCTCGGGGATCAGCGCCGCCGGCCCGTACTCCTGCGGCGCGGGCGAGGGGATCGTCGGCATCGAGACCAGCTACGGCGCGACGGCGTTCCACAAGCTCCAGGGGACCTGCCTGAGCCTGGGCGACATCGCCGCGTTGACCGACCCGGCGACCGGCGGGCGCACCGACGGGGCCATCCAGGGCACGGCCTCGACGGCCGGCGACACGCTGGAGAACACGCGCTGCGCGGCCGGCTCCATCGTGACCGGGCTCCGCGGGTTCGTGAACGCGGGCGGCGAGCTGTCCGAGATCGCCGTGGACTGCCGCCCCCTCCCGTAGCCGGGACAGGCGGTCGATCGCAGGAAGCCCCGCGCTCGGGTCCGAGCGCGGGGCTTCCGCTTTTCAGGGCCAGCGACCAGGGACCGCGGGTGTCCCCGTCCGGTCCGAGGTCGAAGGCGAGACGGGCAGCCTCTGGGACGGACGCCGCGCACGAGACGTCCGCAATCCCTGAGTCGTCATGGCGTGCGCCATGCGCCTCGGGACGGCCGGCGCCTTGCGAGACGAGGGTGCTTCCCGTCAGCCGCCCAGGGCCAGCTCCCCGGTCTCGGCGAACTCGGCGGCGACCGCGCGGTGGAGGTCGCACGCGAGCCCGAGCACGGCCTCGTCGAAGGCGAAGCGGGGGCTGTGGTGGGGCTCGGTCAGCCCCTTGTCGGCGTTGCCGCTGCCGACGAGCGCGAAGCACGCGGGGACGACGCGCGCGAGGTCGCCGAAGTCCTCTCCGGCCATCGTGCGGTAGTCCATGAGGACCTTGTCGAGCCCCGTCATCCGGTCGACGGCCTTGCGCACGAGGTCGCACATCACCGGGTCGTTCACCGTCGGGATGGCGTGGACGTTCCAGTCGACCTGGATGTGCGTGTCCGTCGCTACGCCGACGCCGTTGGCGATGGCGCGGAGGTGCGCCTCGACCGCGTCCTGCTCGGCAAGAGAGAAGGTGCGGACGGTGCCCTTCAGCTCCGCCGTGTCGGGGATGACGTTGAAGGCGTCCCCCGCGTGGATGGATCCCACGCTGACGACGACCGGCTCGAGGGGCGAGGTGAAGCGGCTCGCGATGGTCTGGAGGGCGCCCACGAGCTGCGCCGCGGCCACGATGGGGTCGGCGGTCTGGTGGGGGATCGCGCCGTGCCCTCCCCGCCCCCGGATGGTGCAGGTGAACTCGACGACGCCCGCCATGATGCCGCCCGGCGTGAGCGCTACGGTGCCGAGGGGGAGCTCGTTCCAGACGTGGATGCCGAAGGCCGCGTCCACGCCCTCGAGGACGCCCGCGTCGATGCACGCCTGGGCGCCGCCGCCGGCCTCCTCGGCCGGCTGGAAGAGGAGCCGCACGCGCAGCCCGTGGGGCGGCGCCTGGGAAAGGAGCCGCCCCGCGACGACGAGCGCCGCCATGTGCGCGTCGTGCCCACAGGCGTGCATCTGCCCGGCCACGGTCGACTTCCAGGGCAGGTCGTTCTCCTCGGTGACCGGGAGCCCGTCCATGTCCGCGCGGAGCAGCAGCGTCAGCTCGGCGTCCGGCGGCCCGAGGTCGACGTACAGCCCCGTGCGCGCGATGGGCACCGGCTGGCTGAAGCCGCTCAGGATGTTCTGCAGGTAGCGGCTGGTCTCCTTCTCGCGGAAGAAGAGCTCCGGGATGCGGTGCAGCTCGCGCTGCAGGCTCACGAGCTCGGCGTGCAGGTCCGCGCTCATCCGCGCTCCCCCTGGTCCTTTCCGCTGCCGGTGATCTCGGCCTCGATGGCCGCGACGGTCGCGGCCGCCTCGGGATCCTCGGGGTCGAACTTCCACAGCGGGGTCTGCACGTGCTTCTGCACCTCGGCTCCAAAGCGCCGGTTCCAGCGCATCTCCCGGGTGAAGCGCCGCCGCCAGTCGATCTCCTCGCGCACGGCGTCGAGCGACAGCGCCGCGAGCAGCTCCGGCGGCTCGTGCTGGTAGTCGCGCGCCTCGGCCATCGCCGCGTCGATCGACGGCTTGTCGAAGCGGTCGTGGTCGAAGGGCATGGGCTCGTCGGGGTTCACGAACAGCTCGTAGCGCCCGATGTTGCGCAGGATGAACTGGCGCTCGACCTCGCGCATCTGCTCCTCGAGCTCGAGCGGATACTCCTCGCGGGTCTTCTCCCGCGGGGCCTTCACGCTCCCCTGCCAGCCGCCCTTCTTCACGATGGCGTCGAGGTCGATGCGTTTGTCCACGCCGGTGTCGATGGGCTCGAGCGGCTCGACCCGGCAGCGGTCGTACCAGGTCCGGATCGCCGCCCCGTGCACGTGGCGCACGAACGCCTCACGGGCGCTGAACGGATCGATGCGGACGTCCGCATCGACCAGTCCGACCGCCTCGGCCGCCTCGCTGGACGCGGCCCCGCTGCCCACGGTTGGCTCGTCGCGCTCGGGCACCTGCTCCCCCGGTGGTGGGTCACCTCGCCGAGGCTGCTCGCGCGCTCATCGCCGACCAGCCTCGCGGGCCTCTCAGCCCTTGCCCGTGCCGACCTCGATGTGGGCCTCTTCCTCGAGCTGGTAGTACTCGCTGGTGTACTCGCGCGCGGTGACCTCGCCGAGCTCCTCCTCGAGGAACTTGGTGAAGTCGAGGCAGTCCTTGCCTGCGGCGCCCTCGACCTTGATGTCGACGGCCCCGTCCTCGCCAATGGTGATGATGATGTCGCGCTTGGTCGCCACGCCGGTCTCCTGGGTGGTGCGGTAGGGAATCCGGGCGTCGCCCCACGACCGTCCGTGGGTCGCCGCCATCGAGGGCTGGAGCGCTCGCTCTAGCTCCAGGTGCGGACGCGGACCTGGATGGTCTGGTCCACCTTCTCTTCCTCGCTCTCGATGGTGTAGCCCTTCTTCTTAATCTCCTCCATGACCTTGTGGTAGCTGTAGCGGCGCGTGAGCTTCTTGATGAACTCCTCTTCGCCCATGCCACGCGTGGTCTCGACGCCCCACCAGTCCGCGACGAACTCGTAGGTCCCATCGGCGGTCAGCTTCACGCCGATGTCGTAGGTCTTGGAGGCATGGATGGACAGGACGGCGTCCGTCGTCTGCCCCTGGTAGCCCCGCACGTGAACCTTCTGGTGCTCCTCGGCCTGCGTGAACTGCATCCCGAGGTCCTTGATGGCCCGGATGAGGCTCGTGAGGGACCGAATCTTCGTCTTCACCGAGGTGAAATGCGACACCTGTACGACTCCTAGCTCGTAGAACCGACCGGAGCCCCTCGCGAGGGGCTCCAGGGAACATCGCAGAAATGGGGCCTAGATTTCCAGCTTGCGTCCGCCGCCGGTGTCCTCCTTGCCGTCGGAGTCGACCTGGCTGGCCCGCCTCGCGCGGGACTTCGACCACTCGCGCATCCCGTCGATGCCCTCCTTCATCGTGTAGGCCAGCGGGATGATCTCCTCGACCGACTTGAGGAGGCGGTCGGTCGTGAGATCGACCTTGCCGTCCTCGTAGCAGTCGTACAGCGCGCTCACCACGGCCTGCTCGATCTCGGAGCCCGAGAACTGCTGGCTCGCCGCGACCAGCGCGTCGTAGTCGAAGGTCTTGGTGTCGCGGTTCTTCTTGTGGATGTGGATCTTGAAGATGTCCGCGCGCTCCTTGGGGCTCGGCAGGTCGACGAAGAAGATCTCGTCGAAGCGGCCCTTACGCAGGAGCTCGGGCGGCAGCGAGGTGACGTCGTTGGCCGTCGCGATGACGAAGACCGAGGACGACTTCTCCTGGAGCCACGTGATGAAGGTACCGAACACGCGGGCGCCGGTGCCGCCGTCGGTCATGCCCGACGACTTGGAGCCGGAGAAGCCCTTCTCGAGCTCGTCGAGCCACAGGATCGCCGGGGCGACGGCCTCGGCGGTCTTGATGGCCTTGCGCATGTTCTCTTCCGAGGAGCCCACGAGGCTGCCGAAGACCTTGCCGACGTCGAGGCGGAGCAGCGGCATGTGCCACATGGCGCCGATGGCCTTCGCGGTCAGGGACTTACCACAACCCGGGACACCGATGAGGAGGATGCCCTTCGGGGCCGGCAGGCCGAAGTCGCGCGCGTCGCGCGAGAACGACGCCTTGCGCTTCTTGAGCCACGCCTTGAGGACCTCGAGGCCGCCGACGTCGCTGAACTTCTCGTCGGTCTGGTAGAACTCGAGGATGCCGGACTTCCGGATGATGCCCTTCTTCTCGGCGAGGATGGTGTCGATGTCGAAGTCGCGCGCCTTGACGAGCGACTTCGCGAACACGCTCTTGGCCTCCTCGGCGGTCAGCCCCAGGGCCGACTCGACGACCGCCTCGCGCAGCTCGACGTCCTTGCGGACCGCGAGGTCCACGCCGTCCGGCACGCTCTGGGCGACCTCCCAGACGATCTCCTCGAGCTCCTCGCGGTTGGGGAGATCGAAGTCGACGACCGCGAGCTCCTTCTCGACCTCGAGCGGCACCGCGTAGGTCGGGCTCAGCATGATGATGTGCTGGTTGTAGTCCGAGTCCTTGAAGATGCGGGCCATGTCGCGGATGCGGCGCACGACCGACGGATCCTTCAGGAACGGGTGGTAGTCCCGGAGGATGCAGATGAGGTCGTCCTCGAAGTTGGCGATGAAGTCGAGCGCGCGCAGCGGGTCCTTGATGTCCCCGTAGCTCGACCCGCCATCGAGGGACTCGAAGCCCTGGGTGATGGACCAGGCCATGACCTTGCGGTCTCGGCGGTTGCCGATCTGCTTGATGGCGCGCTCGACGCGCTCCTCCTCGGCGCTCACGACGTAGAGCAGGCCGTAGCGCGCCCGAATCAGGTACTCCAGCTCGAGCTTGCTCGAAATCTCGACAGCCATCTCAGGTCTCCTCCACAGATACGGGCATCGGATCGGGGTCGGCCGGCCTCGGCGCGCCGCGCGACGTTCTCACAGGGTGACGGAAGGCGCCCGCGAGCCTCGCGGGCGCCCCGTCGGGCTGGTCAGTCTTCGGACAGGAGCGATTGCAGGTTCTTGAGCTCCCGACGCATGTCTCCGGCGTCGGCCAGGATGACCGTGAGCACCTCCTCGATGCTCTGGATCGGCTCGTCCATCGCGTCCCCGGAGGCCCCGGCGTCCTTGACCTCCTCCACGTAGCTCTTGAGGAGGGAGATGTTGGAACGCCAGCTCCCGTAGAGCTCGATGAGCTCCTCGACCCCCTGGGACGCGTCCACGCGCAGGGCGGCCGTGGTCGAGGTCTGCGAGGTCGAATCCGCGGTCAGGGCCGCCACGGCGGGCGACGGCGCAGGCGCGGGCGCCGGTGCGGACGCGGCCTGCTCCCGCGCCTCCTCGGCGGCCTTCTTCGCCTCCTCGGCCTCCTTCTTCGCCTCGGCCGCCTCGGCCTTGGCGTCGCGCAGCTTGTCCTCGAGGGTCTCGATCTTCTCCTCGAGCGCCTCGTTCTTCTTGCGCGCGAAGTTCAGCTCGGCGCTGCTCGCCGCGCGGCTCTCGCTCTCCTCGGTGAGGTTCTCGAGCTTCTCCTCGAGGGCCTGGTTCTTGCGCCGCATGAAGTTGAGCTCGGCGTCGAGCTTCGCCTTCTGCTCGGGCCCGAACTGCTCGAGCTTCTGCTGAACGCGCTCGAGCTCCTCGCGCAGCTCGTCGACGTCGCCCTGGGCGCGGTCGAGCTCGCGCTGCTTGCGCTGGAAGTCGGGGTGCTGCGAGACGTCCTTGGACTCGGCGAGCTTGTCCTCGAACTCCGCGAGCTCCTCCTCCATCTGGGCGTACTTCTTCTCCATGCCCGAGAGCTTCTTGCGCAGCTCCTCGGCCTCACGGTTCTTCTCGAAGTACTTCTCGAGCATGTCCGTCCGGGCCTGCTCGAGGTCCTTGACGCCCGTGCCCATCCGCAGGTCGTAGATCTGGCGCTCCTGCTCCTCGATCTCGATCTGCAGCTCCTTGACGACGTTCTCCTTCTCGTTGATCACCTCGCGCAGGAGCGCCAGCTCGCGCTCGAGCTTCCGCTGCTCGGTGTTCTCGTGATTCATCGAGTCCTGGATGGCCTCGAGCTCCTCACGGGCGTTGCGAAGGTCGAACTCCATCAGGTCGAGCTCGCGCTGGAGCTCGTCGATGCGGCGGTCCTTCTGGACGACCTTCGACTTCAGGTCGCTCAGGGTGCCGGCCTCCTGGTCGCGCTGGGCCTCGGCCTGCTGGAGCTGCGACTCCAGGTCCGCCACCTCGCGCTCGAAGGCCTGGATCGTGGCCTCGTGCTCGCGGATCTCGTCCTTGGCGCGATCGAGCAGCTCCTGGTTGTGGTCGAGCTGCTCGCGGACCTTGTTGTAGCGGTCCTGCCAGCCGGAGATCTCGTTGTCGTGGCGCGACTCGCGCTGCTCGAGATCCTCGATCCGGCCGAGCTGCTCCTCGAAGCGCGCGCGGGCGTCCTTGAGCTCTTCCTCGAGCTTGTTCGCCTTCTCCTGGGCCTCGCGCAGCTTGGCCGGATCGACGCCGACCATGCCCCCGGAGCGAGCCTCCGGTGCGGCCCGGCGGGGCGGCGGCTCGGGGCGCGCCGGCGGCGGCGGCTCCGGCTC
>SBGO01000373.1 GCA_006226565.1 Deltaproteobacteria bacterium
CAGGCGCGATCGCAGCCGCTGGACCGGCACCGGCCCGGCCGCGAGGCGCGCGACGAGGGACGTGTCCCGTCGGCGACGCCAGAGCCAGACGCCGGCGCACGCGGCGAAGAACGCGATGAGGATGAGCACTGGGAAGATCACCGAACGACCCCGCGACGGCGATGGACCTCCAGTCTTAACCGCAGCGGGCGGCCCGGCAAAGATCGCGGCGTGAAACCCCACCCCGCGATCTGTCCCCACGCGCCGAGCGGCAGGCGACGCCGGGACCGCGGCGCGATCCCACGCGCGGCTCGCGGCGCGACATCGCGGCGCGAGCTCACCCGGCGGTCGCCCTCATGATCGGGCTCGTCGCACGCGCCGCACAAGCCCGCGCCGCGCGCCACTCCCGCTCGAGCAGCGCGTAGGTGCGCGCGTCGTGCCAGGCCCCGTTCCAGCGCCAGCTCTCGCGCGCGACCCCCTCGAGGACGAAGCCGGCGCGCTGCGCCACGCGCCAGAGCGCCAGGCTCCCGGTGGCGACGCGCAGCTCGACGCGGTGGCAGCGGCGCACCTCGAAGAGCCAGCGGACGACCTCGTTCAGCGCGTCGGCCGCCAGCTCGTCGGCGATCCACGCCTCGTCGACGGCGTAGCCGACGACCGCGGTCGCGGGCGCGCGCAGGTCGGCGGTGACCATCCCGAACGCGTCCCCGTCGTGGCGAACGACCCAGACGCCCCACCCCTCGGCGACGGTCTGGGCGATCCAGCGCGCGACGACCTCGGGCCCGCCCTTCGGATCGGGGAACTCGACGATCACCGGCGGCGTCCGGATGAGCTCCCAGATCTCGGCCGCTTCGTGCACCTCGACAGGCGTCAAAGCGACCCGCTCGCTTCGCAGGGTGGGCACCATGGTCGACGGCCTTGCGGCCCGTAGCCGCGTCAATTGTAGCTGCACCGTCGAGCATAGCGACCGGGTCGGACCGACACCAGCCAGAGGCGGGTGCCAGATTGTCGCACTTGCGCTTCCGTCAGCGTGCGCGTGACGGAGGGTACCCCGCTTTGGTGAGCACCTCGTCGATACGCTCCTGCGAGATGACGCCCTCCCGCGTGACCGTGGCGGCGCCCGCCTCGTCCACGTCCACGATCGTGGACCGGCTCACGCCGCTCAGCTCGCCGGCGTCGACGAAGACGTCGATCCGCGCGCCGAAGCTCTGGCGAACGACCGCGCCCGAGCTCTCCCCGGACTTCTTCTCGCGGTTCGCGCTCGACGCGAGGAGCGGCCCGTCGAAGGCGGCCACGACCGCGCGCATCATCGGATCCGCGGGCACGCGCACGCCCAGGCGCCGGTTGGCCTTGGTCAGCTGCTTGACCACCTTGCCCGGGAGCAGGTCCCCGGGGCGAACGAGCAGCGTCAGGGGGGCCGGCCACAGCTCCCGCGCCAGGGCGCCCGCCGCCTCCGGCACGTCGGCGGCGATCTGCTCCAGGCCGGCCTCGTCGGCCACGAAGACCAACGACGGCGCGTGCCCGGTCCGCCGCTTGACGGCCATGAGCCGCATGACGGCGCCGGTGTCGAGGGCATCGCACACCAGGCGATAGGTCCCGCCGCAGGGGATGCAGGCGATTCCGCCGTCTCGCAGGACGGACGCGATGGCCTCCGCGGCCTCGCCCCCCTCCGCCAGCGCGCTGGCCGGATATGACTTCATAGAGCTCCCGAAGTGACGTGGGTGTGACGAAGAGATTGGGTCCCGGGAGATCGAAGTCTAGCCGCAACGCGCAAGGATCTCGACCCCACGGCCGGTCACCCCACCTCGGGGAGCCCCTCGAGCAGCTCCGGCAGGACCACGCCGGCCGGGCCACAGAAGTGATAATCCACGCCATTCGTCGCCGGCGTCGGGGAGAGGTTGATCTCGCAGACGACGGCGCCCGAGCGGCGGGCGAGCGGGATCAGCCCGGCCGCCGGGTACACGACCGCGGAGGTGCCGACGACGATGAGCGCGTCGCAGCGCTCGGCGGCGGCCACGGCGCGCCCGAGGTCCTCCTCGGCGAGGGACTCGCCGAACCACACCACGTGCGGGCGCAGGATCCCCGAGCACGCGCAGCGCGGCAGATCGTCCGCGGTGAAGCGGCGCGCGTGCGCGTGCGGATCGGGGTCGCCCGCGCCCTCGTACGCCGGCGTGATGGGCACGTCGCGGTTCGGGGTCACCGCGCCGCAGCGCAGGCAGCGGACGTGCCAGATCGAGCCGTGGAGGCGCGTCACCGCCCGCGAGCCGGCCTGCTCGTGGAGGCCGTCGATGTTCTGGGTGACGAGCTCGAGCTCGCGCCCCGCCGCGCTCCAGCGCGCCTCGAACGCCGCCAGCGCGTGGTGCGCCGGGTTCGGCTGGACGTCGGCCATCCGGCGCCGCCGGTAGTCGTAGAACTCCCAGACGAGGCCTGCGTCGCGGGCCCACGCCTCGGGCGTCGCGAGCTCGGTCGCCGACCAGCGCCGCCACAGCCCGCCGGCCCCGCGGAAGGTCGGCACGCCCGACTCGGCCGAGACCCCGGCCCCGCTCAGCACCATGACCGACGTCGCGCTCCGCAACGCCGCCCTGAACTCCGCGATCGCCTTGTCGACCATCGTGACCTCCGCGCGTCCGGTGGGGAGTCTAGCACCGTCCTGCAGCGCTGTGGTTTACCCGCGCCCACCCGCGGGTCTTCACGGGACACCACGACGACGGACCGGGAGAGGGACGATGCCGAAGCAGAGCTTCAAGCTGGACAAGGACGGGCCCAAGCGGGTCGGGCTGAGCTGGAAGGGGATCTACAAGCAGCTGCAGGTCACCCTCGACGGTGAGCCCCTCGGCGCGCCCATCGACGACCTGCGAAAAGACGTCGGGCCGCATCGCTACGCCCTCCCCCAGGGCCTCGGTGAGCTCGCGGTCGGCTACCACAAGAAGAACGGGGCCTTCGACCAGCCGCGCGTCGAGCTCTCGCTGAACGGGCGGCCGCTCCCCGGGACCGGCGGCGACCCGCGCACGGCCATCACCCTCGGCGCGGGCGTGATGTGGTTCATCGCGGTCCTCAACGTCGTGATCGGCAGCCTCGGCGTCGCCGGCGTCGCGTTCTTCGTCCACATGGGCCTCGGCTGGCCGACGCTGGCGGTCGGCGCGGTCTTCGCCGTGCTCGCCTTCCTCGTCCAGAAGCAGCGGAGCCGGGTCGCGCTCCTCGTCGGCATCATCCTCTTCGCCGGCGACGCGATCCTGACCCTGGCGCTCTCGATGGACCTCGCCCACGGCCGCGTCCCGATGACCGGGGTCGTCCTCCGGGTGCTGCTGCTGATGCCGATGATCCAGGCCTACAGCGCCATCGGCCGCGCCAACAAGCTCGACGCCGAGGAGACCGCCGCCGAGGCGTTCTGAGGCCCGGCCGCGCCCGCGACCAAGACCGCCAACCCACTGATGTCAGGCCGTCATTCTCACCACGGAGGCCTCGGAGGCCACGGGGAAGGAGAGTCCCGTTCGAGTCGAGCTGCGAGCGCGACCCGGCTCCCTCTCCGTGGGCTCGGTGTCCTCCGTGGCGAATAGCCTTTCCAGATCAAAGCCTTGTGCTCTGTCTGATCGGCATTCGCCCTAGCTCGCGGGCGGACCGATGAGGTCGGTCACGAAGCTCCGGAAGCGGCCGACCGCGTCGGGCTGCCAGATGCGGTCGAGCTGCGCGGGGGACGGCCGGGCGTCGGACTCGAGCGCCTCGGCGATGTCGGCGGCGTCGGCGCACTTCGCGACGACGCCCGCCTCGACCAGCGGGAGCATCCCCTCGTGGCCGGGGACGGCGAGGACGCAGGTCCGGAGCCCGAAGGCGAGGCCCTCGTAGACGGCGGTCGAGTAGACGCCGACCTGGGCGTCGGCGGCGGCGAAGGCGTCGTAGATGCCGAGCGGCCGCTCGAGCACCTCGACCGAGGAGGCGGCGAGCTCGGGGTAGCGCTCGCGCCAGCCGGCGAGGTCGCTCGGGTGGTGCTTGAAGCGGATCCGCCAGCGCGCCGGGTCGAGGCGCCGGGAGAGGTCGACCGCGGCCTCGGCGAGCGACGCCGCGACGGTCCCCTGGGAGACGAAGAGCACGGTCTTGCGCCCGGGGTCGGGCGCGTCGGGCGTGGCGCGGGCGCGCTCCCGCTCGAGCCAGGCGAACCCGATGGGCGGCGTCCGCTCCGCCGGCAGCGGCAGCCCGGGCGTGGTCTCGCGCCAGAAGTCGCCGAAGGTCGCGAGGTAGTCCGGGAAGGCCTCGGGGTGGCGCCCCGGGGCCACGTTGTACGCGAGGTGCGAGCCGCCGAAGAAGCCGTGCTGCACCTCGACGACGGGGACGCCGCGCGCCTTCGCGACCTTCGTCATCGCGAGGTTCCGGTGCGTGTAGTGCACGGCCATGACGACCGCGCGCGGCCGCGTCTTGTCGAAGAGGCGGTGGTAGACCTTCTCGAGGGTCAGGTCGTTGCGGATCGCCTTGCGGAGGAAAGCGAAGACCTTGTCGTGGTCGAGCTGCACCTCGAAGGCGCGCTCGAGGTCCCCGACCCAGGCGTCGACGGTGGCGCGGTCGGCCTTGGTGAGCCAGGCGCCGCGCCACGCGTCGGTGGCGAGGAAGCCGAGCTCGGCGGCCCGGCGCGCCCACTCGAGGTAGCGCAGATCGGCGTCGACGAGGGGGTGCGGGTGGCGCCCCTCGTAGAGGTCCTTCACGACGTAGCGGCGGTGCGGGAGCCCGGCGACGAGCGGCGACGTGTACGGGCAGACCCAGGTGCCGTCGCTCGGGACGTAGCGCGGGTGCGGGAAGACGACGAGGTCGACCGGGCGGAGGTCGCGCCAGTGCGCGCGGCGGGCGGTCGCCGGCCAGCGGCGCGGGTGCACGGCGAGCTTCTCGCGCAGCGGCTTGTCGGCGAAGCCGCCGTGGCGGCGCCCCTGGAGGCCGAGCCCCTGGACGAGCCAGCCGAAGACCTCGTAGCGGAGGAAGTGCCAGTAGGGGCGACCGTAGGCGCTGAGCGACCACAGGTCGTGCGCCTCCTCGTGGGCGATGAAGGCGTCGTGAGCGGCCTGGAGCGGCGTCGTCACGGGGCGTTCTCCGAGGTGTCGGGGGCGGCGGGGGCGGCGCGGCCGCGGGCGCGGGCCAGCTTGTAGGCGCGGAGCGCCCAGGTCACGAGCAGCGCCAGCGCGGGGAGCTTGACCGCGAAGAAGGTCAGCCAGAGGTCGTCGAGGGCGTCCTCGGCGAGGACGATGCCGGCGGTGGCGAGGCCGCCGAGGGCGAACCAGCCAAGGAGCGGCAAGACCGGGGTGACGTCCTCCTTCAACACCCAGCGCGCCACGGCGTAGTGCCCCGCGAACATCAAGAGGTAGGACGCGAGCGTGGTCCACGCGGCCACGGCGTAGCCGTAGTCGGGGATGAGGAGGTAGTTGAGCGCCACGTTCACCGCGCCGGCGACGAGGGTCGCGAGGGAGATGAGCCCCGAGCGGCGCAGGTAGAAGGAGTGGTTCGAGTAGACGTTGTAGAGGAAGAGCGCGACGTAGCTCATCACCACGATGGGGATGATGGGGAGCGCGTCGCTGAAGCGGTCGCCGCCGAGCAGGTAGGCGAGCTCGTGGGCGAAGAGGACGATGACCAGGGCCAGGGCGACGAGGACCTGGCTGTAGGTCGTGGCGGTGCGGTGGATCTGCGCGTGGCGCTCGCGGTTCCGGAGCAGCGTGAAGATGGGGAGCCAGGCCTGGTTCATCGCGACCACGACCATCTGCATCACGGCGCCGACGTCGTAGGCGAAGGAGTAGAGGCCGGCGTCGCCCTCGCCCTTGAGCTGCTGGATGATGACGCGGTCGAAGGTGGCGAGGATGAAGCCCGAGAGCGCGTGGGGGACGAGCGGCACGCCGAAGGACAAGGCGTAGCGCAGGTGATGCTTGGCGTAGCGGCCGGGGCGGGCGACGCGCGCGAGCTTGACGAGGAGGTAGATGGCGAAGGCGCCGTTGACGGCGAGGGTCCCCCAGACCATCCCGTACTCGCGCCCGCCGAGGCCGTGGTCGACCTTGGGGAGGTTCAGGATCCACGCGGCGCCGACGCCGAGCAGGACGGCGTCGCGCAGGACGCGGAGGGCCGAGTATTGCGCGCTCTCGAGGCGCGCCCCCATGAGCTTCCAGTTCAGGTTCCACGGGACGAGCACGATGGCGACCGCGACCGCGAGGAACGCCAGCAGCGGGTCGAGCTCGAGGAACTCGCCGAGGGGCCCGCGCAGGAGCCACGCCCAGGTCAGGTTGAAGAGCGTGAAGCCGCCGAGGAAGACGAGGACCGACTTCAGGAAGCTCGGGAAGTCGTCGGTCTCCTCGAGGTAGTAGCGGTTGACGGCGCCGCGCAGGTTCAGCTCGACGAGGACCCCGAAGATCGTGACGACCGACAGGAAGACCTTGAGGACGCCGTACTCCTCCTTCGTCAGGAGGCGCGTCAGGACGCTGACCGTCAGGAAGCCGATGACCCCGGCCGCGGCGCTCCCGAGGAGGTAGTTCCGCGCGTGACGGAAGAAGCTCGCCGAGGCGGGGTCGCCTGCGCCCTGGCTCAAGGGTCAGCCGCGGGCGGAGAGGAGGGCGTCCACCAGCTCGCGCACGCAGCCGCGGCCGCCGTCGCGAGTGCAGACGAAGCGCGCGAGGCGGCGCGCCTCGGGCTCGGCGTCGCGCGGACAGGCCGGGACCCCGGCGCGCGCGAGCGCCCCGAAGTCGTTCCGGTCGTCGCCGATGTAGGCGAGCTGGTGCCAGCCGAGGCCGAGCTCGGCGAGCAGCCCCTCGAGCAGCGCCACCTTGTCTTTGGCCCCCCGGAAGACGCGCTGGATCCCGAGCTTCTTGGCCCGCGCCGACACGATGTCGCTGTCCTCGCCGGTCATGATGGCGACCTCGATCCCCGCGGCGCGAGCGCGCGCGAGCCCCTCGCCGTCGCGGGTCGAGAACTTCTTCATCACCTCGCCGTCGGGCCCGTAGTACATCCCGCCGTCGGTCAGCACGCCGTCGACGTCGGTGACGAGCAGCTTCACCTCGCGGGCCGCGGCCGTCAGGTCGAAGGCGTCGCGGCGGTTCAGGAGCGACTCGACGACGAGCCAGTCGGCCGGCTCGTCGAGCTCGACGAAGGTCTCGGGGTCCATCTCGATGGCGAGGGTCGGCCCGGACAGCCGGCAGCCGGACGCCAGGAGCGCCGCGCGGCTCGTGACGTAGAAGGCGCCGTTCTCGATGAGCTCGCCGTCCCAGTCCTGCCGCCGCGGGCGCGTGACCGGGTCGTAGTTCTTCGCCCGGGCCAGGCCGTCGGCGCCGACCGACCACAGGAAGCGGTGCTGCCGGACGACGGAGAGCGCCGAGGTGGCCCCGGCGGCGTCGAGCTCGGCGAGGCCGCGGTCGAGGTCGGCGGCCGTCAGCAGCGGGCTCGTCGCCTGGATGAGCACCACCCGGTCGAAGTCCGGGTGCGCCTCGGCGAACTCGAGGAGCGCGGACTCGGTGGAGGCGGTGTCGGTCGCCGTCTCGGGGCTCCGCCCGACGACCGCGAGGCGCGGATCGGCGATCTCGCGCACCGCGCCGGCGATGGCGTCGCTGTCGGTCGCGACGTAGACGCGATCGACGCGCGCGCAGCCGAGCGCCGCCTCGACGACCCAGTGGACCAGGGGCTTGCCGGCCAGCGGGCGGATGTTCTTTCCGGGGATGGACTTGGATCCGCCGCGGACCGGGATGAAGGCGACCGTCGTCATCCGAGCGCTACCACTTGACCTGGTTGGCCTTCAGCTTGGCGCGCTGGACCTCCTCGATCGGGAGGATCGGGCTCGCCTTGACGGTGAGCGCCTTGGAGACGTTGTGCAGGTCGCGGACGAGCTTGCGCATCCCCATCGGCTCGAGGCTCGCGGCGTGGTCGGTGCCCTTCCAGGTCCGGTCGCCGGTGAAGTGGCGCTCGATCCACTCGGCGCCGAGCACCATCGCGGCGACGTCGGCGGCGATGCCGAGGTGGTGGCCGGAGAAGCCGATGGCCTTCAGCGTCGAGCCGAAGCGCTCCTTGAGGCGGACGATCTCGCCGAGGGCGATGTCCTCGAAGGGGACCGGGTAGCCCGAGGTGCAGGCGTAGAGGACCGTGTCCTTCGCGCGCCCCTTGCTCTCCACGAGCTCGACGACCCGCGCCACCTCATCGAGGGTGGTCATGCCGGTCGAGACGTGGATCTCACCCGCGAACTCGTCGCACAGGAACGACATGAGCTCCTTGTTGAGGTTGCACGCCGACGGCACCTTGAGGAGCTTCGGCTCGAGGGCGGCCATCTCCTTCGCGGCGGTCAGGTCCCACACCGACGTCGAGTAGACGATGCCCTGCTCCTCGCAGTACGCCTTGAGGTCACGGTGCTGGGCCTGGTCGAGCTCGAGGAACTCGCGGTGGGCGCCGTAGGTCGGCCCGTAGGCGTTCTGCGGCACGGGGTGCGGGCGGTTGTACTCCTCGGGGCTGAGGAGCTCCTTGTTCGTGCGCTTCTGGAACTTCACCACATCGGCGCCGCAGAGCTTCGCCGCCTGCTGGATGAGGTCGAAGGCGATCTCCATCTTGCCCATGTGGTTGCAGCCGATCTCGGCGATGACCTTCGGGGGCTGGGGGGGCGTCGTCGTGTACATTTCCGGGCTCCTTCGAATCGCGGCGGCGGAGTGTTCCACGCGCGCCCGCGGCCGACAAGGAGGAAGTCGGTCCGGGCGGCGGGCGCCGTCGGTATGGCGGTGCAAGCCCGGTGCCAGCGCGAGGACGCGCCTCTGGCCTCGCTCCCGTCGCGCCCGCCCGACGCGCCGTGGAGCAGCCC
>SBGO01000565.1 GCA_006226565.1 Deltaproteobacteria bacterium
CGACTGGCGCGGGCTCCGCGACGAGCTGCGGGAGCTCAAGCGCGCGCTCGCCGAGCGGACCGCGGAGCTGACGGCGGCGCGCGAGGAGACGACCCTGCTCCGGCTCGATCGCGACCTGGCCCTCGCCGACGTCGACGCGGGGCGGCTCCGGGCGATGGCGGTCGAGGAGGAGCTGGCGCGCACCCACGCCGTCGAGGACCGCCAGTGCGAGCGCCTCGCGGCCGCGGAGGCGGCGCGCCTGGCCGCCGACGCCGAGGTCAAGGTGGTCCACGCGCGGCTCGTGTGGACCGAGGACGAGCTCGTGGCCTCCCGGCGGGCGCTCGGGGCGGCGGAGACCGAGGTCGCGCGCCTGCAGGCGGAGCTGCGCCTCACCCAGCGCGACCTCCAGCAGAGCCGGGCGACCCTCGACGGGGCGCTCGGGGAGCTGGAAGGGGTTCACCGGGAGCTCGCGTCGGCCGAGGTGCTGGGCGCCGACGCAGCGGCGCGCGCCGTCATCGCCGAGGCCGAGTCGCGCCACCTGGAGGCGCGCCTGTTTCGCGCACCGGCCGGCACGGCGCGGGCGCTCGTCGACGCGCTGCTGACCCGGCCCGACGGGTCGTGGCTCGCCGACGAGGACTTCGAGTGGGACGACGACCCGGCCTCGCCGGAGCCCTTGGCGTGGCGCGCGCCAGGGCCCGTGGCGACGCAGGTGGGGGCGGGGGCGCGCGCTGCGTCAGCCGAGGGCACGCCGCGGGGGGGCGATGACTCGGGGCATCTGGACGCGAGCGCGCCCCCGCCGGAGTGGTCGAGCGAGGCCCCGGAGACCGTGTCGCCGCTGGATCCCCAGCGGATCATCTCGGCGTTCCCGGAGGTGATGCGGCGGATTCGCGCCGCCCTCGCGGCGGAGGATCTGCGCGCGGCCGAGCCGAGCGCCAGGCGCCTCCACCGTTGGCTCGAGGGCAGCGGCGTGCGGCGCCTCGCCGAGCTGGCGGCCCACCTCGAGCTCGCGGTGAGCTGGGGGGACACCGACGCCGTCGGCCACCTCCTCGCCAGCCTCGAGCGCGAGTTCGGCGACGGGGCCCCGCTCCTGCGCCACCTGCACTGATTGAAGGAAGGGCAGGGCGCCTTCGCCGCCGGGTGCCCGGTCCGGGCGCCCGGCTCAGGCCGGGCGACGGGCGACCAGCACGACCTCGGGGCGGCCGCCGAGGGCGACGTCTTCGCAGGCGAGGACGGTGAACCCGGGGACGAGCGCGCGCGCGGCGTCGGGCGTCGCGAGGAAGCGTGCGCTCGGCGCGTTCGGCTGGCCGGCGAAGGCCGCCGCCGAGAGCGCGACCAGCACCAGCAACCCCCCGGGCGCGACGCGCTCGGACAGCGCCGCGCCGAGGGCCGGCGAAGGCCAGAAGTGGACGCAGGTGACGACGTCGTAGCCGGGCGCGAGGCCGTCGGGGAGGCCCCCGTCGAGGTCGTGCTCGATCGTCCGCACCCGCGCGCTCACCCCACGCTCCTCGGCCAGGGCGCGCGCCTTCGCGAGCGCCCGCGGCGAGATGTCCACCGCGTCCACGTCCAGGCCGCGCGTCGCCAGCCAGGCGGCCGTCTGACCCTCGCCCGCGGCGAGGTCCAGCGCGCGTCCGGCCCGCGGGAGCGCCTCCGCCCACGCCAGGAGCGCCGCCTTCGGGGCCTCACCCATCACCCGCTCTGCCGGCGCGTAGCGCCGCTCCCACTTCTCCCGGTCCGCCTCGCTCATCGCCCCCTCCGCGCGTGGGCCCGGGCGTGAGCGTACCGGAACGCGCCGGCGGCGCCGAGCGCCTCGGGCCCGCGCCTGGATGCGATGCACCATGGCGGGCGGCGTGCCGCGGCGTGTGAAACCTCCTGCACCGCTTGCTCATTGACCTTCTGAAGCCCCTCCTTCTACCATTGGGCTCCTTTCGCGGGGCACAACGCCCCACGCTCCGGAGCCATCCATGGGACAACTCGCCGACTTCCGCCGCGCGCTGGCGGTCGCCGCCCTCGTCGCGTCCGGCTGCGCCGAGGCGTCCGACGCGACGCCCATCGGCCCCGACCTCGCGATCGACGTCGCCGCCCTGAACCTGAGCGGCGTCGGCGACGTCGTCTGGGACCTCGAGGTCGTCAACGGCGCCGCCCAGTCGGTGTGGCAGAAGCGCATCACCTCGTCGTCCTACGGCGACGGCGCCGGCTCGGCCAGCATGGTCGGGCCCTGCGACGCCGACCCGGCCGTGGCCGAGAACACCGTGCGCGTCTGGGTCGTCGGCGTGTACCAGGACGCGGTCCCCGCCGGCGACGCGGGCGTCTTCGCCAGCGGCGCGGCGGGCGGCGTGACCGGCACGGCCCTCGACTTCCAGAACCCGACCACCGACGGCCCGCTCACCCGCGTCGTCACCTGCCGCGCGGACGTCGACCTGGCGGTCCAGTTCGACGTCGCCCTGATGCGCCCCGCCCAGCAGGGCTTCTTCGACATCGCCGTCAGCTTCGACGACGTCTACTGCTCCGCCAAGTTCGATTGCTGCCGCGAGGTCGCCGGCGGCGGCTGCGAGGACATCGCGCTCCTCCACGACGCCTCGGGGAGCCGGGCGCGCACCTTCGTCCTCGGCTTCGCCTGCACCGCCGGGACGGCCAGCGGCGTCGACACCGCCCTCTACCTCGACGACCTCGCGCTCGACTGCGACGTCAACTCCGGCAGCGGCACCTTCGCCGCCGACGTGACCGTGCACCCCTCGGCCACCACGAACGGCAACCTCTGCACCCCCGGCGCCGACGGCATGAGCACCTGCGCCGCGATCACCGAGGCCGCCGGCGTCGACGCCGACGCCTATCTCTTCCAGGTCGCCACCTACCACGGCGAGGAGCCGCTGGCCGGCGCCCAGAAGGCCTACTGGAACGTCGCCCTGGGCGTGGGCGCGGGCGTCTCGGCCTGCACCCTCCGCACCCGCGGCACCGTCGACGACGCCGCCGACACCGCCGACCAGGTGGACGGCGGCGTCATCGCCCCGGGCGTCGTCTACCCCTACATCCAGTGGGACGTCCCGCTCGGGACCTGCGCGACCGAGCCGCTCACCTTCGGCGACCCGGCCGCCACCGTGCGGGCCGACTACCTCACGACCGGCGGCGCCGGCGAGACCTTCGGCTACCTCTTCGGCCCCGGCCTGCCGGCGTCCGGGGCCGTCTGCAACCCCGTCTGCCAGAACGGCGGCGCGTGCGTCGCCCCGAACACGTGCGACTGCGACGGCACCGGCTACACCGGCGCGACCTGCGAGCAGGTCCTCGGCGTCATCGGCGACGACACCAGCGGCCGGACCTTCTACGACGGCGCGATGGCCGCGACCTGCCTCGACTACCTGAACAGCCCTCAGTACACCGGCTCGACCGGCGACGGGATGTACTGGATCGAGCCCACGGCGGGGAACACCTACAAGGTCTGGTGCGACATGACCACCGAGACCGGGGGCTGGCTCGACGTCGTGAAGACCTTCCACGCGCCGGGCGCCAGCGTCGCCGCCCTCACCACGGCCTTCTTCTACGGCCAGGGGACCCTCACCGGCTCCATCGGCACCAGCGCCGCCGGCGACGGCATCGTCCTCGTCACCAACGAGGGGCCGAACCACAACACGGCCTTCTACCTCCGCGCCCCCCAGAGCTTCAGCTCGGTGCGCCTCGACTACCGGATGCAGGGCAGCGAGGACGGCACCCGCTGCTCGACCGCCAACTGGGTCCCGCTCAACGGTCCCGGCTTCGACGGCGGCTACGATGGCTACTTCGCGACCTGCCCCGGCGGCTACACCTGCCTCCAGGGGCGCTGCCAGTATCAGCGTGACACGCCGATCGCCGTCTCGGGCTACAGCATCGACGGCCTCCCCGCGACGACGCTGCTGACCTGGAGCGGCTCGAACTACGCCGGCTACGCCAACGCGAGCGGCTGCACCCGGGATCCCGACATCCCGACCGCCAGCCCGTCGCTCTACGTCACCAAGCTGCTGATCCGCTGAGGATCGCCCGACGCCTGCGCGACAGGGGCCCGGTGGCCGCCGTCGGCGTCGCATCCCGACCGCGCGGCGGCCCGCTCTGCGCGCGCCGGGGGCCGCAAATCGTTTGCTTGACAGCAAGCCCTTGCGATCGCTACCACAAATGGGCTGCGCGGCGGTCAGAAGCGCTCCAGCACGCCCGCGAGTTGGCGGGCGACGCTCTCGTAAAGCACGGCGAAGGCGGACGACGTTGATAGAACGCCCTGCGGATTGGCCGGCCAGCGGCCCGATCGACCTCCGGGTCCACGACCTCCCGCATCGCTCGTCGATGACCGAGTGGTGGTACCTCCACGCCCACATCGCCACCGAGGATGGGCGTGATCTCGCGCTGTTCGCGTCGTTCTTCCGCGTCGTGAAGGGGCGCGACGAGGTCACCAAGGAGCTGACCTACGCGCACTCGATGACGTGGGCGCTCTCCGACCTCGACGGCAAGAAGTACTACCCCGACACGCTGGTCGACCGCACCGCTCCCCAGATGGGGCTCGAGAAGCTCGAGGCCGGCGCCGGCTCGCGGGACCCGCGCGTGTCGAGCGCGCTCCGCGAGATCCTCGAGCGGGGCCACGTGCCGTACCCGGACCACATGTTCGAGGACGAGCCCTTCGTCGCCACGAACAAGCTCGAGCTCGACATGGGCGGCAACCGCCTCGTCAAGAAGGACGACGGCAGCTACGGCCTGACCCTCTTCCACGAGTACTACAAGCACGGCGTGGAGCTGACCTTCACGCCGCGGCGCGAGCCCGTCCGCCACGGCGAGGACGGCCTGGTGCGCGGCCACGACGGCGCGCACATGTTCTACTACTTCATCCCGCGCTGCGAGGTGACCGGCACCGTCACCTGGAACGGGCTGCCGGTGAAGGTCGCCCAGGGCTCCGGCTGGTACGACCACGAGTTCGGCGGCCAGCGCGAGGAGGGCCAGCAGGCCAACGAGAACGTCGCCTGGAACTGGATCGCCTGCCAGCTCGACGACGGGACCGACGTCACCGCCTACAACATGGTCGACCTCGAGACCCAGCAGAGCCTCGGCCAGCGCGCGGTCCTCATCTCGCCCGACGGCGCCCGCCACGAGCACGAGGCGCTGACCTTCACGCCCCTCGACCGCTGGCGCTCGACGCGCACCTTCAACAGCTACCCGACCCGCTGGCGCCTCGAGATCCCCGGCGCCGAGCTCGAGCTCGCCGTCGAGGGCGCCTTCGCCGACCAGGAGCTGGTGACCCTCATCTCCAAGCCCGCCTTCTGGGAGGGGCGCGCCCAGGTCCACGGGACCTTCCGCGGCCGCTCGGTCGAGGGCCGCGCCTACGTCGAGCGCTCGGGCTTCCTCGAGGTCGAGACCCTCGACCAGTTCTTCAAGGCCGTGGGCGAGCGCGTCCGCGCGTCGGTCGCGGCGCTCCTGCCCTACGAGCCGACCTACGAGCAGGTCCGCGACCTCATCGCCGGCGAGCACCGCGACCACTACATGGAGGGCGTCGACCTCGAGCAGTTCGTGCTCACCGGCGTCCGCCCGGTCCGCGAGATCACCGACCGCGGCGGCAAGGGCTGGCGCTCCTACGCCGCCCTGGCGTGCTGTGACGTGGTCGGCGGCGACTCGCGCGACTTCATCCAGTGGCTGGCCATGCCCGAGCTGATGCACGTCGGCTCGCTCATCGTGGACGACGTGCAGGACGGCTCGACGGTCCGCCGCGGCGGCCCCACCTGCCACGTGGTCCACGGCCAGGCCCTGGCCATCAACGCCGGGACGTCCTGCTACTTCATGGGGCAGCACCTCATCAAGGGCTCGGCCGTCTCCAACGTCGACAAGCTCCGGCTCTACGACCTCTACTTCGAGGCGCTGCGCGCCGGCCACGCCGGCCAGGCCGCCGACATCAAGGGGCTCGACGACTACATGCCGCGGGCCATCGAGAGCGGCGACACCGCCGAGCTCGAGCAGCGCATCCTCGCCATCCACCGCCTCAAGACGGCGGCCCCCGCCGGCGCCCTCGCGCGCATGGGCGCCGTCGGCGGCCACGGCAGCGAGGAGCAGATCGAGGGCCTCGGGCGCTACTTCGAGTCCCTCGGGCTCGCCTTCCAGATCGTCGACGACGTGCTCAACCTCCGCGGCTTCGAGCGCAGCCTCAAGGCGCGCGGCGAGGACATCGCCCACGGCAAGGTGACCCTCCCCATCGCCAAGGGCCTGGGGCGGGTCGATCGCGCGGAGCGCGAGAAGATCTGGGAGATCGTCCGCAGCAAGCCCGAGGACCAGCGCGTCATCGACGGGCTCATCGACCGCCTCGAGGAGCTCGGCGCCATCGAGGCGTGCTCGATCCAGGCCCACGATTTGGTCGAGGAGGCCTGGATCCGCGTCCAGCCGCTCCTCGAGGACTCGATCGTGAAGCTGATGCTCCGCGCGTTCGGCGGCTACGTCCTCGAGCGGCATTACTGATACGCTCGCTCCAGGGACGCCTCAGTGGAACCGCTCAGCCATCCCACCACGGACCTCGCACGCTCGGCCCGCGGCGGGAACCCTCTGGCTGAGCCGCTCCAGGCGTCCCCTGCGCACGCTTCCCCCACCGGCCTACGGCCGCCCCCGCTGGCGCGGGGGAAGCGTGTCGGCTTCGCCGACGATATGATCCCTCCAGCGAACATCACAGGAGACGACACATGAGCGACCGCCGCCCGACCGCGGAGGAGGCTGAGGAGTACGTCCGCGGGCTCCTCCGCTACATCGGCGAGGACCCCGACCGCGAGGGCCTCCTCGACACGCCGCGCCGCGTGATCCGCTCCTACGGCGAGCACTTCGCCGGCTACGAGCAGAGCAAGGAGAAGGCGCTGTCGACGGTCTTCAAGGAGGTCGCCGGCTACGACGAGCTCGTCCTCGTCAGCGACATCGAGGTCTACAGCCACTGCGAGCACCACATGGTGCCCTTCGTCGGCAAGGCCCACGTCGCCTACATCCCGAACGGGCAGGTGGTCGGGCTCTCGAAGCTCGCGCGCCTCGTGGACGTGTACGCCAAGCGCCTGCAGGTGCAGGAGAAGCTGACCGCGGAGATCGCCGCCGCCCTCCAGGAGGTGCTGCAGCCCCAGGGCGTCGCGGTCGTCATGCAGTGCCAGCACTTCTGCATGTGCTACCGCGGCGTGAAGAAGCCCGGCTCGTGGACCACGACCTCGCGGCTCCTGGGCTGCTTCCTCGACGACCCGTCCGCCCGGATGGAGCTCCTCACGCTCATCGGGATGCCCCGCTCCATCGGCGGCGCCGGGACCTGACGCGTCGGACATCGCGGCCACCGCGCGCGGCGGCCGCGTGGACCGAATCCGCAGCGGACGGGACGTCCGCCGGCCGCTTGGCCTGCGCTCGTCCCGAGCGCGGGAGCGGCTGGCCTGCGCTCGTCCCGAACGCGGGAGCGGCTGGCCTGCGCTCGTCCCGAGCGCGGAGGAAGGTGACGCGGCGCGCCGCTCGCAGGGCCTCGCCCTCGCCTCGAAGCGCCCGCCGGCCCCAGCCCCGAGCGGAGCGTGTCGCGCTCCGCCCGGGCCCCGGTCAGGTCGACGTCACCGCACCCACAGGATGAGCCGGTAGAGATAGCTCCGGTCGTGGGTGCCGTCGTCGTTGTGCATGCTGTGCCAGCGGAGCTCGGAGACCGACGTCCCGAGGTCCTTCTGCACCGTCGTGTCCCAGCTGAAGGTCGTGTTCGGCGCGGCGCTGTTCGTGCACGTGAAGCCCGGGTAGAAGGCCTTCTCCTGCTCGCGGTACACGCCGATGTTGGTGATCTTGTTGCCGCAGATGATCTCCTTGTGCGCCGTGCCCACGACGCCGAAGAGCCACACCGCCGACTGCTCCATGCTGTTGCCGAGGAAGCGGGTGTTGGCCCGGACCTCGCCGCCGTTCGGGATGGTCACCACCGTGCGGTACGCCAGCGCCGCGCTCGCCGGGTTGCGGCCGCCGCTCCAGTAGATGTTCCCGGTGCCGTTCGCGAACGTCGACATGTTGTTGTAGAGGTTGTCCATCTTCGTCCCGAGGGTCGTCGTCGTGTCGGACCCGGACTCGCGGTTCCAGTTCACCAGGCGCGTCCAGCCGCCACCGCTGGTGGTCTGGTCGCAGTAGGTGTCGAACGGCGCCAGCGGGCCGAAGAGCCCGTCGGGATCGACCTTGTAGGCGGCGCTGGTGGTGAAGCCGGCGTCGCGCCACTCGACGCAGCTCCGGCCGATGAAGTCGCGGTCCCCGGTGTCGCACATGAAGCGCGACGAGGTGTAGCCGGGGCTCGGGATGTCGTTGTACCAGCTGACGTTCCCGCTCGCGTCGAAGCCGTAGTACATCGACGAGTCGGTGTTGTTGTCGCCGTTGGGCTCGGTGATGTTGGTCCGCTCGCTGACCCAGAAGGCGCCGTTGTCGCGCGCGTGCCAGTCGCAGCCGGGGCTGTTCGAGTGGAACGCCTTGCTCGAGCACTTCGCGCCGTCGAAGCCGCCGTTGAAGCCGTCGCCCCAGTTCGGGTAGATGCCCATGATGTACAGGTAGTTGGCCGTCGCGTCGGGGCCGTAGGCGTTGCTGGTCGCGACCTGCCACGCCGACAGGAGGTGCTGCTTGGTGCGCGGGATGAAGAGGTGCATCCCGAGGCTCTGGCAGTGGGCCTCGGCCTGGGTCGCGTTGTACGCCGAGCCGACCTTGGCCTTGTACATCGTCCAGCCGCCGCCGTTGGACACCATGTCGCACCACACCTGGACGGCGCCCTTCGGCCCGGTCCCGTCGGGGTCGATGGTGTAGATGCCGCTCTGGGTGG
>SBGO01000583.1 GCA_006226565.1 Deltaproteobacteria bacterium
GGACGTGCGCGCGCACCAGCCGGTGGCCGTCCCACACCGCCCACGGCGTCGCGTGGCGAGGGACCGCGCCGCGCCCCGCTCCGCGGTGGCCGGGGGCGTCGAGGAGCCAGGTCCCCTGCTGCCGCCCGCCGGGGCCCGTCACCGTGAGGTGGATGGCGCCGGCCAGGGCGCTCCAGAAGATGAGGAAGGGCGCCTTCGGCGGGCGCCGCGCCAGCGCCCCCGCGACGAGGCCCGAGAGGAGCTGGTCGATCCCGGTGGACGCCGCCGTGGCCGCGGCGACGAGGCCCGGCCAGGCGAGGACGTGGGTCTGACCGACGGCGCGGCGCTCGCCGAAGAGGTCGGTCTCGAAGTGGCACAGGGCCTCGGGGGCGAAGGGCAGGGTCGGGTACATGGGGACCTCCGTGTGTCCCGACCCTACGCGCCTCGGTCCGCCGGCGTGGGCGAGTCGGATGTTCAGTGCGCCAGCGCCGGAGGCATCGCGCGCGACCGGGGAGGGCGCGACGGGCCGCCGGCCGGGCCTCGGTGGTGTCGGGACAGCGCGCGGGGGCGCGAGCGCGACGAAACGCCGCAGGCCGGTCCCGGTCCGCCCTTCGACGCCCGGGGACACCCGCCGCGGACGCCCTCCACGCCGCGGGATCCCGGCGGCGGCGCGGCTTCTCCGACCGGCGGGCGCCGGCCGAACATCGTCCTTGTCCACCGCGTTGGAGCGCTGCTAGGCTGCGCACCCCGAGCGGAGCACACCGGCAGGGAGGCGTCGCCCTGCCGACGGGCGCTGCGCGGGTCGTTGTTGGATCGGGTAGCGCGCCGCCACCGGCGCACGGAGGAGCTCATGTCGACCGTGTCTCCCAAAGACATGAAGATCACCTACACGTCGTCCCACGCGGACCTCGCGGCCTTCCATCGCTTCTTCGACGAAGCGCTCGAGGCCCTCGAGGGCGAGCTCGGCAAGGAGTACCCGATCTACATCGGGGGTGAGGCGATCGTCGTCGACGGGCCCAAGCTCGCCGATATCTCGCCCGTCGACCGCGACAAGGTCCTCGGCCACTTCCAGCTCGCCGAGAAGGAGCACGTGGACCAGGCCGTCGCGGCCGCCAACGCCGCCAAGAAGTCGTGGGCCGGCAAGCCCTGGCAGGAGCGCGTGGCGATCCTGCGCAAGGCCGCCGAGATCATGCGCGACCGCAAGTTCCACATCGCCGCGCTGATGGCGTGGGAGGTCGGTAAGAACCGCCTCGAGGCGATGGGCGACATCGAGGAGTCGGCGGATCTCATCGACTACTACTGCGACAGCATGGACGAGCACAGCGGCTACATCACCGAGATGAAGGCGCTCACGCCCATCGAGCGCAACGTCGACGTGCTGCGCCCCTACGGCGTCTTCGCCGTCATCGCGCCGTTCAACTTCCCGGCCGCGCTCATGACCGGCATGTCCTCGGCGGCGCTCATGGCGGGCAACACGCTCATCATGAAGCCGGCGCAGGACACGCCGTGGACCGGGCTCGAGATCTACAAGGCCTACGTGGACGCCGGCGTCCCCGGCGGCGTCGTGAACTTCATCACCGGCAAGGGCTCGGTCATCGGTGACCACCTGACCCTCCACCCCGGCGTCGACGGCGTCGTCTTCACGGGGTCGAAGGAGGTCGGGATGCGCATCTTCCACCAGATGAGCACCAACTGGATCAAGCCCTGCCTGCTCGAGCTCGGCGGCAAGAACCCGACCATCGTCATGCCGAGCGCCGACCTCGACGCGGCCGCCTCCGGCGTCATGCGCTCGGCCTGGGGCCTCCAGAACCAGAAGTGCAGCGCCACCTCGCGCGTCCTCGTCCACAAGGACGTCGCCGACGAGTTCCTGCGCCTCCTCATCGAGAAGACCGAGGCCATCCACATCGGCAACCCCGTCCGCGAGGGCGTCTACTTCGGCCCGGTCATCAACGCCGCCGCGGTCAAGAAGTACGACAAGGCCGTCGCCGCCGCGCACGAGCTCGGCGAGGTCCTCTACGGCGGCGGGCACCTGACCGAGGGCGACCTCGCCAAGGGCTTCTACGTGTCGCCGTGCATTGCCAAGGTCCCGCACGACTCGTGGCTGATGAAGGAGGAGCACTTCGTGCCCTTCCTCGGCGTCATCCTCGTCGACGACCTCGACGACGCCCTGGCCAAGGCCAACGACGTCGACTACGGGCTGACCGCCGGCTTCTTCAGTGGGGAGGAGGCCGAGATCGAGCGCTTCTACGACGAGATCGAGGCCGGCACCATCTACGTCAACAAGCCCTCCGGCGCCACCACCGGCGCGTGGCCCGGCTCCCAGCCCTTCACCGGCTGGAAGGGCTCCGGCGGGAGCGGCAAGGGCGGCTGCGGCCCGTACTACGTCGCGCAGTTCATGCGCGAGCAGAGCCGCACCCGCATCATCGGCTAGCGCCTCCCCACGCGATCTTCCGCGCCACGGCGCGGGGGGCGCATCGTCCCCCCGCGTCGTTTCGATTTTTCTTCAGGATGTTGAAATGACCACGACCCGAGACTACCCGCGCATCGTCGTTCCGCCCCCGGGCCCGCGCGGCAAGCAGATCATCGAGACCGACGCCGCCTTCTCCTCGACCTCGTACATCAAGGAGTATCCGCTGGTCATGTCGCACGGGCGCGGCGCCATGATCGAGGACGTCGACGGTAACCGCTTCATCGACTTCATGGCGGGCATCGCCGTGGCGTCGACGGGCTACGGGCACCCGCACGTCGTCGAGGCGGTCAAGAACGCCTCCGAGCGCTTCTTCTCCATGTGCGGCACCGACTTCTACTACCGCCCGATGTCCGACCTGGTGGAGCGCCTCGCGCGCCTCGCCCCCGGGCCGAGCAAGAAGCGCGTGTTCCTGTCGAACTCCGGGACCGAGGCCATCGAGGGCGCCATCAAGCTGGTGCGCGACTCGACCCGCCGCACCGACCTCATCTCGTTCTACGGCGCCTTCCACGGCCGCAGCTACGGCGCGATGAGCCTCGGCGCCAGCAAGGTCAAGCAGCGCGCCCACTTCGGCCCGTTCCTGCCGGGCGTCCACCACGTCCCGTACCCCGACCCCTACCGCCTCGAGACCAACGGCAAGGACGCCGGCGAGTTCGTCCTCGACTACATCGAGAACAAGCTCTTCAAGCGCGTCGTGTCCCCCGAGGACGTCGCCGGCATCTTCATCGAGCCGATGCTCGGCGAGGGCGGCTACATCGTGCCGCCGCCGGGCTTCCTCAAGGGGCTCCGCGAGCTCTGCGACCGCCACGGCATCCTGCTCGTCTTCGACGAGGTCCAGAGCGGCGTCGGCCGCACCGGCGAGATGTGGGCCGCCGACGTCTTCGGCGTCGAGCCCGACGTCCTCTGCTCGGCCAAGGGCCTCGGCTCCGGGATGCCGATCGGCGCCATCATCGCCAAGGAGTCGGTGATGAAGTGGGCCCGCGGGTCCCACGGCTCGACCTTCGGCGGCAGCCTCGTCGGGTGCGCCGCCGCGCTCGCCACCCTCGACCTCGTCGAGGGCGGGCTCATCGAGAACGCCCGCACCATGGGCGCGCGCCTCAAGGCGGGCTTCGAGCGGATGGCCGAGCGCTTCGCGTGCATCGGCGACGTGCGCGGCCACGGCCTCTTCATCGGCGTGGACTTCGTCAAGGACCGCACGAGCAAGACCCCGGACCCGGGGCTCGTCGCCCGCCTCGAGAGCGAGGCCTTCGCCCGCGGGCTCCTGCTCCTGAGCTGCGGCGAGAGCGTGGTCCGCATCGCGCCGCCGCTCGTCCTCGACGAGTACGACGTCGACACCGGCCTCGCGATCTTCGAGGAGGCCCTCGCGGCCGCCGTCGCCGGCTGATTCTCGCGGTCGCGTGACACGACGAGCCGGCCGTGGGCTTTTCGCCCCGGCCGGCTTTTCTATTTCATGGCGCCGGCACTTTTGTGCGCCGCGGTATGGTGCCTCCATGTGCCGGAGTGCCAGCCGCCGCAGATCCAGCGTTCGTCGGTCTTGACGATGTCAACTTCCGCATGCCGCGGACGTGCCGCCATGCGCCCTGGACGAACCGCCGGAAGCACCGTTCCGGTCGGGATCGTGGGCGGTTGCCCGATTTTGCGGCGCAGCGCAACCCGGTCGGGGACGAGCGTATTCCCGAGGTCGCGTTGACGGGCTTGGGTTCGGGATATAGAACCGTGAAGATCCGGGCGGACCCCATTCCCCGCCCGCCCGGCAAAAAGAAGGCAGGGAGGGATCTCCATGGCGCGCAGGTGGATGTTTGCCCTTGCGGGGCTAGCTGTATTGCTCGCAGCGTGCTCCGATTCGACCGTCAAGGACCGCTTCGCCGGAGTAGTCGTCTACGACGACTTCCCAGAGACGGCGAAGGGCGCGGACCGCTCGGACGACTTCGGCCTCCCGGCCGCGTTCGTCCTGTCCGCGGGCTTCGCCAATGGTCAGGCGTACCAGTACCTCGACCTCGGCGAGTTCAACCCCTATGTGCCGAAGATGTACCTCATGGTGCGCAACGGCGCCGCGGTCGAGGGTCAGTACCCGATCATCGACACCCTCCCCGACAAAGAGGACTACTCGCCGTGGTGGCAGGTGGTCGAGGTCGAGGTGCCGAGCGACTACGTCGCCAATGACATCAAGTCCGCGGCCTCCGTCGAGAAGTCGGGCTACGACCAGACCGTCAAGATGGAGGCGGTCCACTGCCCCGTCGTGAACCCCGACGCGGCGTGGATCTCGGCCGACTACGCGGCTCTCCTGAACGTCTTCTGGGGCACCGGCGAGTCCATCCCGAACCCCAACTACGGCTACGGCGACGACAACCGGACCGTCCTCACCGACGCGGACGCCACGGCGTACGACATCATGCTCACGCCGGTCTGGCACAAGCGCCTCCGCGCGTTCTGCTTCGCCGACGACTTCGCGGGCCGCGTGCCGGTCGTCCTCGACGACGACAACGCCACGATGCTCGACCTCGACGCCATCGAGGGCCGCTACGATCCCGACGTCTTCGGGCTCTTCCCGGTGTTCGACAGCGCCCCCGGCGACACCGGCTACGCCGCCGCCGTCGTGCAGTTCGCCGCCGGCCTCGACAGCCCCGATCAGCCGGGCACCCCGGCCGACCTGAACCCCGACAACCTCGAGCCGGTCGCCTACGTCGACAGCCCCATCGTGATGCCGTTCGATCTCCACCGCTTCGAGGTCACCATCACCAACACGTCGGGCGACGACAACGTCACCCTCGGCGACGGCCTCGCCAACGTCTCCGACGGCGGCGGCCTGATGTTCGCCCCCGGCGAGGCGGCCAACGACGACATCGCGGCCCTCGCCCTCGACGGCGACGCCTCGTACCTCCAGTACGACTTCGCGGTGTTCGATCCCTTCCTCGACACCGTCCTGTCCTCCCGGGACCTGCCGTCGCTGGCGGTGGGTGAGTCGACGACCTTCGTCATCCTGGGTCACCCGTACTTCCCGTACCTCGGGACCGCGCAGTGGGTCGACGCGGACGACGCCTTCACCGGCGCGCCCTTCGTCGCCCTCTACGACGACAGCTTCGCGCCCGTCGCGACGCAGACCGAGGACCTCACCGTCTTCGCGTCGAACTACCTCGACGACAACGGCACGATCGGTAACCACCCCGAGCTGACCGACACCGTCGGGACCATCACCGTCAAGCTCCTCGGAGGTGCGCAATGATCCGCCAGCTGCATGTCTCCGCGCTGCGTGCCCTCGGGATCGCGGCCGTCGCCCTCCTCGGCTTCATCGCGCTCCCGAACGGAGAGGCGAGGGCGGAGCAGACCGGCTCGATCGCCGGCACGGTCGAGGACATCAACGGTGCGCCGGTCTCCGGCATCAAGGTCAAGGTCGAGGGCAAGAACCTCATCGGCGGCGCCCGTGAGGTCCTGACCGGGGCGGACGGCTCGTTCCGCTTCCTGCTCCTGCCGCCGGGCGACTACACCGTCGAGGCCAGCGGCACCGGCTTCGCCACCGCGAAGCAGACGCTCCACGTCGGCATCAACGAGCGCGCGGAGCTGACGCTGCTCGCCGAGGTGAAGACCGAGGAGCAGGTCATCGTCGTGCGGGCCAAGCCCCTGGTGGACACCAACAAGGTCCAGCAGGGCGAGTCGCTCTCGGCCGAGTTCCTCGAGGAGGTCCCGAGCGGGCGCTCCTACCAGGACACCGCGCGCTTCCTGCCCGGCGTCATCGGCGGCGGCAACCCGACCATCAACGGCGGCTCGGCCTACTCCAACCAGTACCTCGTCGACGGCGTCAACACGACCGACCCGACGACGAACACCTTCTCGCTGAACTTCAACTTCGACGCGATCGAGGAGCTGCAGATCATCACCGGCGGCTTCAGCCCGGAGTACGGCAACGTGTCCGGCGGCGTCATCAACGTGGTGACGAAGTCCGGCTCGAACGAGTTCCACCTCGACGCCAGCTTCTACCACCAGAACTCGTCGCTCATGCTCAAGGGCATCGACCAGTCGGAGCGCGACTTCTCGGACTTCCAGGGCAACCTGAACGTCGGCGGGCCGATCATCAAGGACCTGCTCTGGTACTTCGTCTCCCTCGAGTACAACCGCTCGAAGTCGCAGATCCCCGACGGCTCGCCGGTCCCCGCCCTCGCCGACATCTCGCACCCGGCGCGCCTGTACGAGTCGCTCTACTACCTCTTCAAGCTGACCGCGGCGCCGACGCCGAACAACCGCATCACCTTCCTCATGCAGGGTGACCCGACCATCATCGACAACACGGATCAGGACGCGAGCGCCTCGCCCGAGTCCGAGACCCACCAGGACCAGGGCGGCGTGCTGCTGTCGCTGCGCTGGGACGGCCTCTTCGATCCGCTCGTCCTGAAGGTCCAGGCGGCCTACAAGTACTCGCGCCTCGACGTCTTCCCGCAGGCGCGCGCCACCTCGTCGAGCCCGTTCCGCCTCTTCGGCTCGCTCTCGGACACGAACAGCTTCGGGTCCGCGCGCGGCTGCCTCGGCAAGGACGACCTGGCCGATCCCGACAGCTTCGACACCGACAACGCCGGCCGCCCGACGGGCTGCGTCGACGACATCCAGTCCGACCCGCACTTCGGCGAGGGCCTCCACATCGACCTCGACAGCGGTGGGGTCTTCGGCGGCAGCGGCAGCGACGTCATCATCGAGCGCACCCGTTGGCAGCTCACCGCGTCGGCCAGCTACTTCCTCGACGACGCCCTCGGCGACCACGAGTTCAAGCTCGGCACCGACCTGGCCTTCATGAACGACACCGACACCAGCCACGATCCCGGCGGCGCCCTGGTGTTCTTCGACTTCGGCCAGGACCCGTTCGCCGCGCGCATCACGGCGAGCGACAACAACGACCTGACCACCAGCGCGGACGGCTTCGTCGGCGCCGTCTTCCTCCTCGACAACTGGAAGATCGCCGATCGCCTCCTCATCCAGCCGGGCTTCCGCTTCGAGCAGGCGACCTACGAGAACTTCGCCGGCAAGCCGATCCTCGACTTCTTCGTCGTGAGCCCGCGCCTCTCCTTCGCCCTCGACCCGTGGAAGGACGGCAAGACCAACATCCACGGCGGCTACGGGCGCTTCTACGAGACGGGCAACCTCGCGCTCTCCAAATTCATCGGCCGCTCCCTCGTCCAGCGCCTGGCCTACTGGGATCCGGACCTCGAGCGCTACGTCGAGAACCCGGCCCGCGTCCGCCTGACTGGCGGCGAGGCCGGCACGACCGTCGACCCCAGCGTGGACCCGATGTCGGTCGACGAGTTCCGCTTCGGCTTCGAGCGCGCCCTCAGCGACAGCGTCAGCGTCGACGCCACCTACATCCACCGCCACACCCAGGACGCGTGGGAGGACGACGAGACCAACCTCATCTGGAACCAGGCGGGCACCGACGTCATCGGCAGCTACGATGGGACCGGGCAGCAGGTCTTCAACCTGACCTCCGACACCCACGCGACGCGTGACTACGACGCCCTCCAGATCACGCTGAAGAAGCGGCTCGACGAGCACTGGGCCTTCAACGGCTCCTACACGCTCGCCTTCTACAAGGGCACGAGCACCCAGCTCCTCACCCGCGCCTACGACAACCCGCGTCAGAACGTCTACGAGCGCGGCTACCTGGGCGACGACAACCGCCACACGCTGAAGGGCCAGTTCTTCTACAAGTGGGACTTCGGCCTGCAGCTCGGCGTCTCGGGCACCTACCAGACCGGCGGCGCCTACAGCCACTACTACCTCAACGACTGGGACGGCGATTACACCAACCGCCGCGCGCCGCGTGGCTACGATCCGGGCGACGACATCAACGACCCGTCGGACGATCGCGAGCTCCGCCTCCCCGACTACGTCAACTTCGACATCCGGGCGGCGTGGGATCTCGAGCCCCTCACGGGCGTGAAGCTGGAGCTCATCGCCCAGATCTTCAACCTCCTGAACGCCAGCACCGTGACGGCGGTGGAGACGAGCGACACGGGCTTCGGGACGCCGGTCAACTACCAGCGTCCGTTCCAGGCCTCGCTCGGTCTGCGCTACCGGCTGTAGAATAGGCGGCATGTTCGGCGCCTACTCGGAACGGATGGACCGGCGAGCGAAGCGGCAGATGGCCGCCTCGCTCGCCGTGTCCATCGTGCTCTACGGCGGCGGCATCACGGCGGTGGCGCTGGCCGCCGACGCCGTGACGCCGACCAAGAAGAAGGACAAGGAGGTCGAGGTCACCTTCTACAAGGCTGTACCGAAGCCTCCTCCGCCTGCGCCGCTGCCGCCGCCGCCCCCGCCCGAGCCCCCG
>SBGO01000363.1 GCA_006226565.1 Deltaproteobacteria bacterium
CGGCGGCCCCGGCCTCGTCGGCGAGCGCCTCCAGCGCCGCCAGGATCGCCTGGCGGTCCTCGCCGCGGCGCACGTGCTCCTCGGCGAGGCGGAGCGGGTCGGCGGCCAGCATCGCCGTCACGGCGCGCCCGTAGCGGGGCTTCAGGAGCTTGTCCCGGAAGGCCCGGAGCGGGCGCACCAGCTCCTTGGGGAAGGCCACGTCGAGCCGCCCCGACTCGATGTCGGCCAGGGTCGCCAGGTGCCGCGTGACCTCGACCGGCGTGAGCTCGCGCAGCCGGTCGCGCGACGCCGACGGGACCTCGACCCAGCCGGTGAAGGTCGCGATGTCCTCCTCGGTGCAGTCGCAGACCCCGCGCACGGCCTCGGGATCGGGCCCGCAGCCCGTGAAGGCGTGCTCGGCCAGGGTCACGAGCGGCGCGAGCCACGGCGTGTCGGGGGCGACCCCGAGCTTGGCCAGGCGCGCGTGGAGCCCGCGCTGCCCGGGGCGATGCTCCTCGATGACCTCCTGGTCGCGGAGGTGCTCGACGATCTCGGACCAGAGGCGCTGGCGGCGCGCCGCCGGGACCGCCGACAGGCCGGCGACGACGGCCGCGGCGTCGTGATTGACGCGCCGGGCGACGACCGCGAAGCGCGCGTGCCAGGCGAAGGCGTCCGGATCCTCGGTCGGGAAGGCCTCCTCGACCGCGCCCCAGGCCAGCCGCATGGCGTCCGCCTCCTCGGGGCTCATCGCGCGGGCGAGGACGACGCCGCGCGGGATCGAGTAGCGCACGCCGGGCAGGTGGACGACGGCCACCGGCGCCACCAGGGCGAGCTGGGGGCCGACGCCCCGCAGGACGTGGAGGGCCCCGCCGAGCATCTCGCGCAGGGGCGGGGTGAGCACCTCGCCGGGGCGCAGCAGCTGCCGGTCCATCGGCCGGCGCCGCTCGACGGCGCGCAGGAAGGCCGAGGAGGCGAGGATGCGCTCGGCCACCGCCGGGTCGAGATCGGCGGGGTCGATCCCCTCGGCCACCATGCGCTCGGCGGAGGCCGCGAGGATCGCGCCGAGGGCCGGCGGATAGCCGGTCAGCGGCTCCTCGTCGAGGACCGCGCGGAGCCCCGGGAGCTCGCTCGCGTGGCGCCGCCCGAAGGTCCGGGTGACGAAGCGCGGGAGGTCGCTCTCGGCCAGGGAGGCCGCGGGGAGCGACGCGAGCAGCGAGGTCATCGAGAACATCTCGGGCGGGGTCTCCTTCGGCTCGGCTCAGGCGTCGCGGCCGGCGCGCTGGTCGTGCTCGGCGCGCAGGCGAGCGCGCTCGCGGGCCAGGGCGAGCCGCTGGCCGCGCCGGGCCTCGGCCTCCTCATAGCGCAGGCGCTCGCTCGGCGTCGAGGGTTCGAGCCGGCGGACCGGGATCGGCGTGCCGTCGTCGGCGATCGCCACGAAGGTCAGGTAGGCGCTCGCGGTGTGTCGACGCACGCCGGTCCGGGGATCCTCGGCCTCGACGCGGACGCCGACCTCGAGCGAGGTGCGGCCGACGTAGTTGACCATCCCCTTGAGGTTGACGAGCTCGCCGAGGCGGGCCGGCGCGATGAAGTCGAGGGCGTCCATCGACGCCGTCACGCACTGGGCGCGCGCGTGACGCATCGCCGCCATGCCGGCGCAGATGTCGATCCACGCCATGATCTGGCCGCCGAAGATGGTCCCGAGGGAGTTGGTGTGCGTCGGCAGCACCAGCTCGTTCATCTCCACCGCCGAGTCGCACGGCCGCCCCGGCGTGTCATGTATCGCCATCGTCATCACCTCCGTCGCCGGCAGCCTGCAACGAACGAAGCCGGGTGGCTACTCCCACCCCCAGCGATAAAATGTGAACTAGCGGGGTCAGACCCCTTCACTTCACATTTTCCCGCCCCCCCGGCCAGAAAATGTGATGAAGCGGGGTCAGACCCCATCACTTCACATTTTACCGACCCTCCCGCCAAAAAAAATGTGATGAAGCGGGGTCAGACCCCACCACTTCACACTTTCTCGCTCAGGCGCCGCGGCAGATGGCGATGAAGTTCGCGAGCAGTCGCGCTCCGGCCTCTCCGGACGCCGGGCGCTCGGGGTGGAACTGCACGCCCCAGAGCGGGCGGCGGTCGGCCCGCAGGACCTGGATGTGGCACGGGTCGCCGATGGCGAGGAGCCGGAAGCCGGGCGGGATCTCCTTCACCTCGTCGACGTGGCTCGCCGCCACGACGATCTCCTGCTCGAGCCCGTCGAGGAGCGGATCGGGGTCCCCGAGGAGGCGCACCCGCTGCTCGCCCTGCACCTTCGGCATCCCCTCGTAGCTCGTCGTCGCCGCCGGGACGCGGAAGACCGGCCCGACCGGGCCGCCGTGCGCCAGCGCCAGCGCCTGATGGCCGCCGCAGATCCCGAGGGTCGGGCGCCGCCGGCCGCGCACCCAGCCGAGGAAGCGATCGAAGGTCGGCGGGTAGGCCGGAAACGGCGTCCCGTTGGGGCCGAGCACCACGCCCATCGGCCTCAGGCGCGCGACCGCCGCCGGCGTCAGGCCCGCCCAGTGCCGGATGACGACCTCGACCTCGGGGGCGACGGCCCGGAACCCGCGGGCGATGGCGCGACACCCGTCGAGGGTGCGCCCCGACGGGTTGATGTTGATGATGAGCAGGCGCTCTCTCACCCGACGGCCATCGTCTCGTCGAGGAAGCCGCGCAGCACCGCCGCCAGCTCGTGCGGGCGCTCGTGGTGCAGGTTGTGGCCGAGCCCGGTCATCGTGTAGGTGGTCGCGTCCGCGAGCAGCGCCGCGCGGTCGTCGGCGTCCGCCGGACGGAAGGGGCTGTGCTCGCCCCAGATGACGAGCGTCGGGCAGGTGATGGCGCGGAGGAAGGGCTCGAAGCGGCCGCGATCGAACGGGATCGGCGCGCGCGTCCGGTGGAGCGGGTCGAAGCGCCACTGGTAGGCCCCGTCCCCGCGCTGCTCGGCCGCGAAGGGCGCGAGCTCGGCGAGGAGATCGGCCGACGCCTGGGGCGCGGTCCGCGCGAGCCGGCTGACGACGCGCTGCAGGTCCTCCATCGGGGACTCGTCGCGCTGGCGGGCGAGCCCGACGTCGTGGATCCAGCGGCGCAGGTAGGTCGGCGCCTGCTCCGAGGAGACGTGGGTCGGGCCGATGCCGTCGAGCAGCGCGAGGGCGCGCACGCGCTCGGGAAAGGCGCCCGCGTAGTAGACCGCGATCGAGGCCCCCATCGAGTGGCCGGCGAGCGCGAGCTCGGGGTGGGCGAGCTCGCCGCTCCGCTCGAGGTGCTCGATGAGCGCGCTCAGGTCGAGCATGTAGTCCGGGAAGTGATAGTAGCCGCCGACGCCGACGCGGCCGCTCTCGCCGTGCCCCCGATGGTCGGGGAGGATGACGCGGTAGCGCTCGGCCAGAACCCGCGCGACCGGAAGGAACGAGCGGCCCTGGTCGAGGAAGCCGTGGAGCAAGATGAGCGTGGGCCGCCCCCGGTCGCCGAGCGCGTGGGCGACCAGCTCGAGCCCGAGGCTGTGCCAGACGATGCGTTCCGTCATTGCGAGATCACGGGCACGTCGAGGCTCCGGAAGCCCCGCAGGAACTGGCGCCAGACCGGCCGCACGGCGGTGGTGAAGGCGACGAAGTGGTCGCCGCCGGCGTACTGCTTCAGCCCGCCGGTGAGGACCTCGCCGGTGGCCGTGGTGAGGTTCCCCGCGACCGGCATGGTCACCGACGCGAGCCCACGCAGCTCGTGAGCGCGGCTCAGCTGCTCGACCGGCGTGATGAGCGGGATCCCCGCCGCCGCCGCGACCGCGTCGGCGCCGACCGAGGGGCTCGCCTCGTCCTGGGTGCCCTCGGTCATGAAGACGTGCTTGGCGCGCCCGCCGGTGACCGGCGCCATCCAGTAGGGGGCGTAGTTGATGGGGTCGGTGACGTCGACGAGGGTCTGCGCCACCGTGAGGATCGGGTGGAAGGTGTCGAGCTGCGAGACGTCGAGCCCGAGCACGGCCGCGAGCAGCGAGGCGATGTCGATCGGGTCCTTCCGGAGGAGGATGGTCTCGATGAGGACGCCCGAGGCCCCCGAGAGCACGCCGCCCGCCAGGCGCGGGTCCGTCCCGAAGGCGATGACGCCGGCGAGCCCGCCGTGGGAGTGTCCGAAGAAGAGGATCTTGTTCGGATCGAGGCGGAACGCCTTGCCCCAGCCGTCGTTGTTCGAGTCGAGGTCGAAGCGCCCCTCGGTGACCATGTGGGACAGCCAGATCGTGTCGGCGGCGGCCTGGCGGAAGCTCATCCGACCCGACTGCGGGTTGAGGAAGTTGAAGCTGTTCAGGTAGTTGGCGTCGTCCCCCACGCCGCGGATGCCGTGGAGGGGCTGGTCGATGCAGATCATCGCCAGCCCGTCCTTGAGCACGTCGCCTTCGGTCGCGTCGAGGCAGGACTGCCAGTCCCCGCCTGTGCCGTGGCTGTAGAGGACGACGGGCCAGCCGCCGTCGGGCATCGAGAAGCTCCGCGGGATGAGGATGCGCACGCGGATCGTCTCGAGCGCCGCCATGACCGGGTCACCGTTCTCGTCGAAGGCCACGTCGCCGCCCTCGTCGGTGTACGGCTTGGTCCCCTGCTGGAAGTTCGGCGCCGCGTACTTGGCCGTGATCTGGCTGTAGTACTGGGTCTTGCCGGCGAACTCGACCTCGAAGAGCGGGGTCGTGTCCATGACGTCGAGGTAGGACTGGATGCGGCGCATCTCGCGCGTCGCGTCCTGGGTCGTGAAGCAGGTCGCGGCGGCGACGTCCACGCGGCCGATCGGCGAGGTGTCGAGCCAGGCGCGCAGCGGGGCCAGGGTCGGGTCGCCGGCCAGGGCGTCCTCGAAGGCCGGGGTGCGCTCGAGGTAGCGCCCGTCGGCGTCGACGAGGGCGCGGGTGAGGACGGCGCAGTAGGTGTGGGCGTCCGCGAGGGGGAAGCCGTAGACCGGGCGCATCGCCAGCGTGGGCCCGACGTAGTAGGGATCCGCGGCGCCGTCGGTCTGCTGCAGGACGAGCGGCACGCGCTGGCCCCAGGTCGGCCCGTCGGTGACGTCGACGAGCTGCACGAGCGCGCGCGGGTCGGTGAGGGTCTCCTCGTCGCTCGGCAGCGCGTCGGGGTCGAGGAGCCCCGAGAGCTCGAAGTAGACGGCGCCGTTGCGGCTGTAGCCGTCGACCGCCTCGGAGCCGTAGCCGAGGTAGCCGCTGATGAACGAGGAGTCGTTCGGGTTCGGCATGAGCGACAGATCGATGGTCCCGTCGGCGCGGCGGTAGCGATCGCTCGGCCACGGCGTCCGGGTGAAGCCGGCGCCGTCGGGCTCGTAGCGCGCGACCACGCCGCCCGAGGTGGTCCCGTAGTCGACCCCCAGGTCCTCGTCGACGACGACGACGTCCTCGCCACCCGAGGTGTCGCCGTCGCTCACGGCGTCCTCGTCACCCGAGGTGCCGGTCGCGCCGTCGCAGGCTCCGGTCGCGAGGGTGAGGGCCACGAGGGCCCCGCCGAAACCCCAAGTCGTACGCCACGTTCCCCGCATCGTTGACAGCCTCCCCAAGAGCGGGCAGAGCCTACCGTGGCCGCAAGGCCGCAACAAGCGCCGCGGCGCGCGGCAGGAGCGTCACATGGTCACGCTGAGCAAGATCTACACGCGCACCGGCGACGGCGGCTCGACGCGCCTCGTCGGCGGGCAGCTGGTGCCGAAGGACAGCGTCCGGATCGAGGCCTACGGGACCGTCGACGAGCTCAACTCGGTGGTCGGCGTCGTGCGCGCCGAGCTGGCCGAGTCGCGCGTCCCCGAGGACGCCCGCGGGCCGCTCGACGCCTGGCTGCACGAGATCCAGCAGCGCCTCTTCGACCTCGGGAGCGATCTCGCGACCCTGATCGAGGACCGCTGGGAGGGGATGCCGCTCATCGAGGACGACCACGTCACGGCGATCGAGCGCTTCATCGACGCGCAGAACGAGGGGCTGGGCGTGCTCAAGAGCTTCGTGCTCCCCGGTGGCAGCCGCTTGAACGCGCAGCTCCACGTCGCGCGCACCGTGTGCCGGCGGGCCGAGCGCCGGACCCTGGCGCTGGCCGCGAACGAGCCCATCGGAGAGCACGTGCTGCCGTTCCTCAACCGCCTCTCGGACGCGTTCTTCGTCCTGTCGCGCCGGGTGTCCCACCTCGCCGGCGACGCGGAGGTCCTGTGGGAGAAGTGACGCCGCCGCGGCCCGACGCGGCCGAGGTCCGCTACGCCCTCGGGGGCGGCCTGATGCTGCTGGGCGCGGTCTTCGCGGCGATGGCGATGGCCTTCGTCATGAGCCGCACCATCGGCGGGACCTACGTGACCTTCCTGATGCCGGCGCTGGTCGGCTGGGTCATCGGCGGGGCGATGGGGTGGATCGCGCACCGCTTCGGCGTCCGCGACCGCCTGCCGATCATCCTGACGGCGGTGCTCGCGGGGCTCCTCGCGTACGGCGGCTACCACGTGCTCGCCTACGCGCAGGCGCTCGACTTCCTGTCGGAGAACCTGCTGTCGATGGTCGAGCGGGCGGCGGCCGACCCGCAGGCGCAGGTGCTCGCGCGCCTCGAGGCGCTGACCCACGAGCAGGGCGTGGTCGCCTACCTCGCCTTCGTGTCGGACCCGATGGGGGCGCAGCTCTCGCCGATCGGGCTGCTCGGGCACTCGGGGCTCGGGCTCGGGACCACCTTCGCGCTGATGCTGCTCGAGGCGGCGCTGGTGGTGACGGCGGCCCTCGTGAGCGCGTTCCGCCGCATCGGCCCGGCGCCGGCGCCCGCGGCGGCGCCCCGGAGCCACGCGCTGCTCGCGCGGCTCGACGACGACGGCGTCGTGGCGCTGATGGAGCAGGTCGAGGAGCGCGACTTCGAGGGCGCGGCGCGCGTCTTGGCGGCGAAGCCGTCGGGGGCGGCGACCCACGCGGTGGTGCTCGAGCACGGCGACGAGGACGGCCCCTGGAAGGTCGCGATCCGGGCGCTCGACGCGGCCGGTGCCCCCGGGGCGCTGCGCGCGGAGCGGTCGGTCTCGAGCCTCCAGGGGCAGGCGATGTGGGACGAGCTGCGGATGCTCCAGCGCGGCGACCAGGAGACGGAGGACACCCCATGAGCGAAGCGCTTTGGCTCGCGCCGCCGACGACGGTGGCGGCCCCCTGGCTCCCGGCGGGCGCCGGCGGCGGCACCGTCAAGGCCCGCCCCGACGACTTCGTCGTGGACGAGATCCCCGCCTACCCGGCGAGCGGCGAGGGGGACTTCCTCTACCTCTACGTGGAGAAGGTCGACCTGTCGGGGCCGGCGCTGACGCGGGTCGTGGCCGAGCGGCTCGGGATCCCGCGGGCCGAGGTCGGCATGGCGGGCATGAAGGACCGCCACGCGCGGACGCGCCAGTGGCTGAGCGTGCCGGCGGGGATCGACCGCCCGCCCGAGGCCATCGACGGGCCCTGGGGCGGGACGGGCGAGGTGCGGCTCCTCGACGCGCGGCGCCACTCGAACAAGCTGAAGACGGGGCACCTGCGCGGGAACGCGTTCCGGATCCGCGTCCGCGACCGCGACGTCGCCGGGGACGAGGCCGTCGCGGCGGCGCTGCACGCGGCCGCGGAGCGAGGATTTCCCAACACCTTCGGGACCCAGCGCTTCTCCGACGGGCGCACGGTGGAGCGGGGCCTCGGCATCCTCGCCGGGCGCGGCGGGGGCGGGTCGCCGCGGATCAAGCGGCTCGCGGCGTCGGCGGTGCAGTCGGCGTTCTTCAACCACTGGCTGGCGGTGCGCGCGGCGGACGGGCTCCTCGAGGCGGCGGTCGGCGGGGACGTGCTGATGAAGCGCGCGAGCGGCGGGGTCTTCATCTGTGAGGAGCCGGACGTGGACACGCCGCGGCTTCGGGAGGAGCTGGTCGTGAGCGGGCCGATGCCCGGGTCGCGGCCGTCGCGGGCGCTGGGCGCCGCGCTCGAGCGCGAGCTGGCGCTCCACGCGCTGCTGGGGACGCCGCCGGACGCCTTCGGGGCGCTGGGGCGCCTCGGCCGCGGCGCGCGGCGGGCGGCGCTGGCCTTCCCGGAGGCGGTGTCGGTGGCGCGCGACGACGAGGGGCTGGTGGTGTCGTTCACGCTGCCGGCCGGCTCCTACGCGACGGTGCTGCTGGCGCTGCTCCTCGGCCCCGACCACACGGTGGGCGTGGCGGAGGAGGACACCGAGGAATGAACGTGGCCGACGTTGCGGGCGCCCTCGCCGAGATCGCGGCGAAGGCGCCTTCGGAGGTCGTCGAGGCGCCGCTGACCGACGGGCCGGCGGGCGCCTGGTCGCTCGTGTACCTGCCGGTGGGCGCGCGCTGGGAGGCGGCGGGCCAGCCGGACCGCGTGACCTCGGCGCTGGTGCTCGAGGGCCTCGCGACCTGGGCCACCGCCGGCGTCCGTCAGACGCTCGCCTCGGGACACCTCGTGACCACCGCGATCGCCGCCGAGCTCACCGCCCACAACGACGGCAGCGCCCCGGTCTCCGCCCTGGTCTACCGCGGCGTCGCCCCGATGCTCCCAGCCGCCCTCACGGAGTAGCGCAGGGCCGAGGGACCGCGTGGGCGAAAGCGGCCGCGTGAGCGCACACAAGTTCCCCCGTCGCCGAAGGCGACACGCCCTCCCCGCGTCAGCGGGGACCCGGCGAAGCCGGGGCAGGGGAAAGCGAGCGAGGTGCGCGCCTTCGACGACTCCCGCTGAGGGTTCCCGCCGCGGGCCGAGCCTGCGAGGTCCGCGGTGGGATGCGGGAGTCGTCGA
>SBGO01000561.1 GCA_006226565.1 Deltaproteobacteria bacterium
GACCTCGCCCGGACCTTCGCCTACCTGGCCCAGGTCGCCGTACGAGCGTCCGACGTCGCCGACCTCGCCGAGCGTCTCGACGCCCTCGAGGCCGCGCTGAAGGACCGGGACACGACAACCGCAGGAGGACGCCATGCGAAGCACTGACCGCAAGCGACTCGACCGCCTGACCACGACCGCCGACGGGGTCTGTCCGCTCTGCGGCCGCGGGCCAACGGCAGACGCGCAACAGCCTGAGCTCACGGACGAAGAGGTCGCCGAGATCCTCATCCTCGCGGCTGACATGGCGAAGTACATCGGGTTCGACGAGTTGGACCCTGGGACCGCGGGCCGCGAATAGCTCCGTGGAGCTCCTTCTTCGCGGTTCAAAGGGGGAACCATGCGCCGCGATGAGGCTTCGTCGTGAGACGTGCCGGTGACGCCAAGCGGGCGAATCGTCCGACTACGGGTGGTACGAATCGGGGTGATCGAGGTAGACGTCGCGGATACCGGCGCCATCACAGGAGCTTGATATGCATGTTCAGCCCTTCCCGACGGCCGAGTCGATCCTCGAGGAGGTGGAAGGCCGTGCCCTGCTGGTTGCACGCATGTTCGAAGCCTCCGACACGTTGAGCGACGAGGATTGGAGCTGGCTCGTCTACTACGCCGAGCGGAACGCGACGGCACGCGGAGCCTTCGTCAACGCCATCGTCGGCATCAGCGCCGGCGGCGACGCCGACGCTCTCGTGGCTGACCTACCGCCGCATGGGCGTTGGCTGGCCGCTGTGTACACGGCGGTCCCGCTCACTTCGGAGTGGTGCGCCGGCGGGTCGCGTTTTCACAAGCGCGTGATGGACCAGTTCGGAGGTTCAGTATCACCTGGTCGGGTCCTCCGTGAGATTCGTGGTCTCAAGCCGGCGCTGAAGGAGTTGCAGGCTCGCCTGCCTCAGTTCGATCCGAAGTTGCTCGAGAACATCGCGATCGACGAGACGTTCGAGCAGCTCGGTCGCCACATGCTACCGTGAACGCGTGCGGGTAGCTCCGATGCTTCCCATGACGACTCAACGCGCCGGACCATCGGTCGGATCATCGACACGCGTTCCCATGGCCGTTGTTGGCGTCCGCATTCTGTCGTGCGACGCACACAATTCGCCGCGAAGGGCCCCGGCGGCCGCGTAGCGCGCGTAGTTGGACGCAACCGGTCAGTCCCCTGGCGTCGCGAACCGAGCGCGTCTCGCGTGCGCTCGACGCCGTCCTGGGCGAGAGTCCAACTCCAACTACGCCCGCGCGCGGATGCTCCTCGCGGATATGGCGCTCGCACGCTGTCGCGTTGGCTCTCGCGCCCCGTGGCGCCCGTTTGGGCCGCAAAAGGACCTTTTGCGCCCTTTTGCGCCCTTTGGGCTGACAAGCGGTCGGGCAGTGCCCGGCCGCGGTCGACCAGACGCCCGAAGCGTCGTCTCTCGGAAGGCGGATTTGCGGCCCGATTGCGGTCGAGCTTGAGGTGGGTGACCCTCGTCGCCGACGCACGACGGAGGAGCAACCATGAAGCATCTTGTCGGCTCTGTGAGCTGGAACAGCAACGGCTGGGCCGCGAGGCCCACCGACGAGGACCTGAAGCGGTCGGGGCACGGCAACGTGCGCGCCGGCTACGTCGGCAACGAGTGTCTCAACCTCGCCATGGAGGCCGCGACTATCACGAAGGGGTGGAAGTACGGCGCGGTCGAGAAATTCGAGCAGAAGAGCCGCTTCACCAACGGCGGGCTCGTCTTCTTGTGGTCGAGGAACCCTGGCGCCGACGCCGCTGAGATCGTCGGAGTTCTTGCTCAGGTCGAGCGGCTCGGCGCCTACAGCCGCGGCCACGAGACGTCCGCCGGGACCCTGGAGTTCAACTTGCGACTGCCCGCTGTCGAGGGGTTGGCGATCCGATTCGCTCCTTCTCTTGCCGTCGATCCCGAACGCCACCTGCACGACGGCGACCAGCAGAAGAAGGGGCCAGGGCAAGCCTGCGGCTGCTATATCGACGACGCATCCGCGAGGCGGATATTAGAGGACGCAGCGGCAGGAGGGGATGACCGCGCTCTCGCGATCGCTCGGCTCTACGGCTGGTAGCGTCGAGCGTCGCCCTACGTCATACGTCCAACGGCGACCAAGAGGCCGTCGGTTCCGCGCCCAAACTTGTCGTGTGAGAGGAGCTTCATGACCTCGCGTCGCCCTCTGCCTCGGGGGCCGGAGGCGCGACCGAACCGGCCGCTAGGCGCGTCACACCCCGCCGGCGGGCCCGTCTTCGTACACGACGAGTGGGGCCGACCCGCCCCTCCGCTATCGGTAGAATGATAGCATCCGGCGCCATGCCAGAACGTGCTGCACCGCCGAGTCGATCTCGCTCTCGACGGTCTCACCTCTTTCGGTGAACGTGGTTGCGATCTCAATCTTGCACCCGGACGAGTCGACGTAGACGCACCAATTCCCGTCATCGGCGCGCCCGACCGTGAGATCGACTTGTTCGTACCGGAGGGGGCGGTCCCACACCAGCGAATGCCGCGAATCACCACCATGGACTTCGGCTTTGTGAGCCCGGATCGATCTCACGATCGTCCACAGTTCGTCCTCGCTCCACTCCCATAGCCCGCTCACATTCCTCGGCATTATCCCTCCCGCACCACCTACACGCCCCGCCGTCGACCGCCGCGTCGGCCACCAGTACCGCTCGCCGTGGCGTCGGGCCGGAACTCGCACCAGGACCGCTCGGCCCCGCGCGATTAAAGGCGTCAACTCACAGCAGACTTCGGCCCGACCGCATACCATGTCACGTCTCCGTGCCGTGACCAGCTATCGCTCGGCGTGACTCGAATTGGAGTCAAACTTGGCTCAGGGCCGTGGGGGCAGAGGGCGGGATAGATCTCAAGCGCCGCGGCGTCACCTGATTGGAGTTGGGCGTGATCGTCAGTGAGGAAGAACTCGCACCCGAGACGACCCAGGACATTCTTGAGCCAGATTCCACTGGCTTTGCCACCGCCGCCAGCTCCACCTCCGTATCGCACGTGAATCACGTGCGAGAGCATGCCTTTGTTCGGTAGAATCATCTTTCCGCAGAAGGCTTCGTTCTCCGCGAAAACATAGAGGCACCGCGCCGGGTATTTACCAAGCTCGGTCGAGCGCACTCGAAGCTCGAGGTAGATGACTCGCCCGGTGGCGATGCTACCTTTCGGGAAGTCGACGATCCGCTCGTCGAGCGGCAGGTCGAGACGGGGTAGCTCCTCGATCACGCTGACGTCTATCGCAGTGCGGCCATCGTCGTGCATGGATAGACGGTCTAGAAACCTCGACCCGGTCCACGGGAAGTAGTCCGAGTGGAGATAGATATCGGGTGCAGGTACGGGCGAATCCGTGGACGCTGCGTACGCGCTGCTAAGATACAGAATGTCTCTGAAATCCTCGCCGGCGGAAGGATACCAGGAAATACGCGGCGGCCGATCGCGTGTCGACAGGAACTGATGAAATGCCCCGCGCTGGCTGCCGTTCAGCGATTCGAGCAGGTCGAGCGACATCGTGCCCTCCGTCGAAGCTGACTGCATAGTCCTCCGCGGTTCGTTGCCCGTCAACGCATACGGTCGCCCTGACTTGGGAGTCGCTCGGTACCTCGCCGGCAGGCGATCCTAGTCTTGGAACAAGTCGAACTGCCCGCGCCCAAGCACGACGCGACGCGGCTCGAGGCTGAAGGTCGTCTTCCCGGTGGCGACCGCCGCGAGGTGCGCCTCGACCCATGCCGCGACGTGCTCTTCCGTGACGCCGAGCCACTTCAGCGCGGCGGCGGCGGTGTCGACCGAGCGCGCCTTCCGCTCCATCGCGTCTGCGACCCGGTCGGCAAGCCCGGCGTCTTCGATCTGTGAGGCTCCGTGACGAATCGGCAGGAGAGCGATGTCGAGCGGGCGCGCGTTCACCGGCAAGAGCTGCGGTACGTCGTCGTCTCTCTGCTCGACGCTGAAGCTGTACGAGCCTTCCCAGTAGAACCGGCCGTCCTCGACCCGGAACTCGTGCTCGGGGGTCGTAGGCAGGTCGAGGCGAGCCACCCCACGCATCGTCTTGTTTGACATGCGAACGCAGGTCGTCGCGTCTCCTGCGACAGGCAGAGAGACCGTGACTCCGGCCCACTCAATCGACAGGCGTTCCGGTTCGAATCGCCAGCTCGCAGCGCCCGCGAGCCTCTCCGCGCTTCGCCGTAGCGTCTTGAAGGCGTGTTTCAGGTCGGCGACCTGCATTCTCCAACGACCCATGGCCTTTCCTCCCGCACGAACCTTGAGCGGACGTCGACGCCCTTCCGACTCATCCTACCGCTCTCCGTCACTACCGTCCGAGGCAGTCCCGCATTGCGCCGAGCGTCGCCGCTTCGCGCGCGCAATGGCGCTCGCGTGCGGACCACTTCGGGCATTCCGAGATACAGGTCTTGGCCCGGCTGCCGACCTCGAGACCTTCGGCTTCGACGAGGTCGACGTAGTGCCGACAGAGCTCAGCACACGCCTCGCCTGGCGGCGCCTCCTCGTTCTTGGGCTGCGGCGGCGCGGTCGGGACGACCTTCGGTTCAGCCGCAGCCGACGGCGCCGGCTTCGGGGGATGCGGCGCGACCGCGCCGCCTTCCTCCCACCGCGCGCGGCGACAGACGGGCGGCTCGCCGGGCATCGGGCAGCAGAAGAACAGACGCTCTTCGAAGGGTCGGGTCTTGGTCGCGCCGGCGAGTCCTCCGAGACTCGAGCTCTCCGACTCATTCACCAGGGCCCAGACACCCCCACGGCACTGCAGCCCCGCTCCGGCTATCCATCCCGACACGTCTTCGGTCTTGAGGATCTCGATGGAGCTCTGCTTCTGCGTGGCGCAGCCGGGAGCGGCCCATACGAACATCCCAACGATGAGCGCGGTAGCGGCGAGTCTCATGGTGGCCTCCTACATCGAAGCTACTCCGAACGGACGCCACCGTCTTCGTCTTCTGGCTCGACTTCGTGGTCAGGCGTCGGCGGCTCGGTGACCACCGACTCGAACCGAGCGAACAGCGGAACCAGAACCTCGGCGTCCACCGCGGCGTAGGCGAGCTGAGAGGCGGTCAGCGGGCGTGCAAGCCAGTTCGATTTCTGCTCGCGCTTGTTCAAGCGAATCCCGAGCTCGCGTGCGCAGACCGCCGCCAGTCCATGTCCACCGGTCGCACCCGGGCGCGCGGCCCGGGCGGCGGTTTGCGTGTCGAAGACGCCGTCGAGCACAAAGCCGTACCGCCCGAAGACGTCGCGCTCGAACGCCGCGTTGTGGATCGCCTTGGTGATGTTCGGCGACGCCAGCATCGGCGCGAGCGGTGAAAGGTCGGCGATGACGAGCGGATCGATGACGTAGGTACGCTCCCCCGTCGCCAGTTGAATGAGGCACAGCTCCCGACTGAAGAGCGTGGTCTCTACGTCCAAGCCGACGATGCGCTGCGTGAGCAGGTCGGCCACGGCCGCAGTCAGGGCCGCGTCGCTGTCCACCCATACGACCGGCCGCGACGGCTCGAATGCGCCGGCGACCTCAACTCCCGAGACGTCATCCGCGGCAGGAGCCTCCGCGAGCTCTCCGAGCGCCGCGAGCAACATCGGCGGGAGCCGTCTTCGGTCGACCTCGGTGCGCGGTCGGCCTGCCGCGAACTCTCGCGCCCCGTCGACATCGAGCAGATAGGTCGCGACGACCTCACGCTCGATCCAGGTCGGCATCAGGCTCTGGAACTTGCTCAGGCGGAAGGCCGGTAGCCCCTCCGCGATCTCACGCCACAGCTGCTCGTCGCCCCACGGCTCCGGCGACGCGAGGCGCGCGATGACGGCCCGAACGCCGAGCAGGCTCAGCTCGTCATCACCTCGGAACACCAACCGGAGGTTGTCCGCGGCGACCTTCCACGGCGTCCCGAGTGCGTCGATCGCTCGCTTCAAGGTGACGTTGATACGACCGCCTGCGAAGGTCCACCACCTCACCTCGCCGCCGAGCTCCTCGAGCCCGTCCCCCTCGGGGTGAACGACCTCGGCGACCTCGGCCCTGCGGTCGGCGAGCGCGACGCGGGCCTCGCGCCCGAGCCAGGACGGCTCCGCGTCAGAAGCAAGGACGACCTTCATCTGCTGGCAGAGCTCGTAGCCGAGAAACTGCGGCGTCATCCCGCCCCAACTCGGCTGACGCCCACGCGGCGCCGGCGACACCTTCACGCGCCGCAGCTTGTGATCGATCTCGTCCACGACCCACGCGCGCCCGCCGAGGAGGAAGCTGCTCACCTCGTCGACCAGGCGATCGACGAAGTCCTGGCTCAGCGTGCCGACCGGACGATCGCCCGGCGCGCGCACGTCGTAGCTCTTTGGGCTCGAGAAGACCGCGTAGAGCTCCATGAAATTGCGCCGCCCGAAGCGCTTCTCGGCCTCCCGTCCCACGACGAGCCGGCCGCTCGCCTCATACAGCGCTTCGGTCTCGACGAGGTGCGTGACGAGGCGCTCGTACTCTGCTCGACGAATGCCCCGGAAGTCCGGTACGCGCGCCAACCGACGCCACGCCGACTCCCGCGTCACCCCCTCCTCCGCCAGTGCGAGCGCGAGCAGCTGATGCACGAGCACGGGCCAACAACGGTCCGTGATCGCGACCTCCTCGACCCACCCCTCGCGCGCAAGCTCTACCAGCGCGACCGCTTGCACCAAGGCGTCGACGGACTCGCAGAAGAAGGTCGTGTTGGCCACCTGACCCGCGCGTCGCCCGGTTCGACCCATTCGCTGCAGGAATGACCCGACCGTGTCCGGCGCGTCCGACTGGAGCACGCGGTCCAAGTCTCCGACGTCGATCCCGAGCTCCAACGTCGAGGTGCAGACGATGCATGCCGCGCCCCCTCCATGGAAACGCTCCTCGGCGAGCTCGCGCTCCTCCTTCGAGACCGCGCTGTGGTGGACGAACACCTCGACGTCTGCCCGCCCCACGTGCTCGGCCACCAACTCCGTCGCGGCGCGGCTCTGGCAGAAGAAGAGGCTCTTCCCACCGCGCGCCATGCGTGCCGCGCGCCGCGCGAGCCCCTCGATGGATGGCTCGTAGAGCGCGAGAAGCTCCCGCTGTGATCGCCCCTTCGGCGGATCGACGATCACGCCGTCCCGCGCCGACGAGCCGCCGAGCCAGCCGAGGATGGCGTCGGGGTTGCCGACGGTCGCGCTCAGCCCGACCCGCTGCACGTCGTGCCGCGACAAGGCCGCCAACCGCTCGATCACGCTCATCATGTGCGCGCCGCGGTCGGTGCCGGCGAGGGCGTGGATCTCATCGACGATGACCACCCGGAGGTCGCCGAACAGCGCTCGCGTGTCGACTCGCGGCGACATGAGCATCACCTCGAGCGACTCCGGCGTGGTCATCAGGACCGTCGCCGGTTCGGCCAAGAAGCGCTTGCGCGGAGCCGCCGACACGTCCCCGTGCCAGACGAAACGGGTCAGGCCGACCATCTCGGTGTACTGACCGAGCCGTCGCGCCTGGTTGTTGAGCAGCGCCTTGATCGGCGCGAGGTAGATCGCCCCGACGCCCGCCGGCTCATCGTCGAGCAGCGCGGACAGCGTCGGGAACAGCGCCGCCTCGGTCTTTCCCCCGGCCGTCGGCGCCAGGATCACGGCGTTCTTGCCGTCGAGGAGCGCGTTCCCCGCCTCGTCCTGGACGGGACGCAGACTGGTCCACCCCAACCTCGCGACGATGGCCTCGCGGAGACGCGGGGCGAACCTCGGGAAGACGCTCACCAATCTTCGAGGACCGGCACGTCGCCGCCGTCGTCATCGTCTGTGTCGGCCGGAGGGCGGCCGAGCGCCACTTCCTCCTCGCTGGTCAAGGCGATCGGTTCGAAGCCGAGCGCGACCATCGGATCGAACTCCTCGTGCTCGTCCACGAGGTCGAGCACGTTGACCAGCTTCCGCAGGAACTGCCGCGGCACGACGCCGACGTCCCTGGCAAACCCCTCGGTGACCGCCTGAACGAGCTGCTCGATGAAGTGCGGCGGCACGCGGTCGACCAACCGCTCGCGCTCCTCTGCCGGGTAGAGGTCGCGGAGCCTCAGCGCGACTTGCTTGAGACGCTCATCGTTGAAGGGGCGGAGCTCGAGCTGAGGCTGACGCAGGTTCACGAAGTCCCCGTGCGTCTCGAAGCGGATTCGCTCATGGAGCGGCGCGAGCCCACCGACGCCGCGACGCCCGTCGAAGAAGTCCGGCGTACCGGTGAACACCCAGAGAAGTCCAGGGTACGACCCTGCGGCGTCGTAGATCTGCCGGATCCCGTTCAACGACTTGTGACGCGTGTCCTGCCGCATCCGAAGGATCGTCTCGGCCTCGTCGATGACGATGACGAGCCCCTTGTAGCCGGCCGCCTTGACGATCTCGAGGGCGCCGCGGAGGTAGTCGAGCGCCGCGCGACTCTCGATGTCGCCCTTCACACCCGCGAGCTTCTTCGCCTGCGCAGCGACGTTTCCACTGCCCGAGAGCCACGAGAGTAGCGCCCCGGCTTCGGCCAGCCCGCCGTCCTGCTTCAATCGAAAGATCGTCTGCACGACTCGGACGAAGTCCGCCGGCGCCTTCCCCCCCATCTTGAGGTTCAGCTCTTCGTCGAGGCGCTCGTGGACGCGCTCGTCGAAGTCTGCGCCGTCGGGATCGACGCCCTCGTCCTCGAGCTGCATCTCGACCCGGCCGATCCACCGGTCGAGCACGTCACCCAGGGCGCCACGCGGGCAGGTCGCGGTGCCGAGCTCGCCCATGACCTTGCGGTACACGTCGTCAAAACGATGGAAGCGCAGGTCGTTGTCGGACACGACGACGAAGCTCGTCGCGAAGCCACGCGCTTGGGCCTCGAGCAGCACGAGCCGCGCCATGAACGTCTTGCCGCAGCCGTACCCGCCGCGGAGGAACTTCACCACGCCCTCGCCGCGCTCCGCGAGGTCGAGCTGCCGCCCGAGCTCGCGCCTCTCGCGCTCGATCCCCACGGCGAACGCGTCGAGCCCGCGCTCCGGGACGGCGCCGCCCCGCAACTTCTCGAAAATGTGCTCGCGGTCACGCACCGTCAGCGTGCTCATCCGCCGCCTCCCTCGCGCACGTAGCGCTTCTTGCCTCCGGTCATGTCGACGCGCACACCAAAGGGCGCGAGCGCCGCGTGCCGCTCTACGCTCGCCGCGAAACGGCGCGCACTCCGCGGTGAGCCGAGGATTCGAGTCAGCGTCGCCTCGTCGACATCGCCGTGAGCGGCCAGGAGCTCGAAGACCTTGCGGATCCCCGCGTCTTCGAATCCGTCGAGCCAGTCATCGGTGGCCGGGAGCGACTCGTTCGCCCGCCGCTCCTCGAGCGCCGATCGGACCGGGAACCGCTGCGGAGGGGTCGCCGGCTCGACCTGGACCTGACCGCGCTGATGCGCGAGGCGCACCTGTACGCGCCGGTCCGACGGCCCGACCAGCTCGAACCGCACCACGAACCTCGCCCCGATGCGCACCACGGCCGTTCCTTCGACCAGGCGCGCCCCTGGGCCTTCGACCGCGCGCACGAGCGCTGACACGCCGGGCGCGCCAACCGGCTCCAGATCGAGCTCGACCGATGGAGCTCCGCCAAAGGGTAGTCCCTGCTGGGCGATCGCCTCGACGACGCCGGCCAGCGCCATCTCACCAGGGGTGTCGACGGGCTCGAGGGCGATCCTGTATCCCGCGCTCCGGCTCCCCGCCGCGGTCCGATGTTGCACCGTCAGCACCGGGATCACGCGCTCCTGCAGAGACGCTCCCCCGTGCACGAACGGCGTCGGGCGATCGCCCGGGTCGAAGATCGCCAGGCCCGCGGGCATCACGAGCTGCTGGTCACCGTCGACCGCGTATTCGAGCGCGGCCAGTGGGACCCGCAGCTCTCCGTCGTGATCGACCGAGATGCGCTCCATCGCCCAGCGCAACGGCGCATCGCCCTTGAGGCCACGCCGCTGTCGGGTCACCTCGCGCCGATCGAGGAGCAGGAAGCCGTGGTCGGCGACGAAGACGAAACGCAACACGCCGGCCTCGCGGAGGCGCCGCCACGCGCCCTCGAGCTTGCGCAGGACACGCTCGAAGGCGTCATAGCCGGCGCCGGCGTGCCCCGCCTCGTCGATCTCCTTGGAGTGGACCACGACGAGGCGCGCCTGGGCGATCCGCCGCCGCAGCCGCTCGGCCTCATCATCGAGCACATCGTCGAGCCGGAGCCACGGGCAGGTGTCGCCGCCGACGCGCTCCTGCATCGTCCGTCGTCGGTCGTCCGGTCGCGTGACCTGCAGCTCGGCGCTGTAGAAGCCCTCGATCTCCTTCTCACCGCGGAGGACCGGCCGCAACGGCGCGCCGCGCCACACCGGAGCCAACGCGTTCATCCCCACCGAAGAGATCGTCGGCAGCTCGGCGAGGCGCGCATCGAGCCGCGCGTGGGTCCCCGGGGACGCCGCCAGAGTCTCACGGAGCGCCTGACCCAGCTCGAAGCGGAGAGCGTCGACCACGAAGAGCGCGACGCGCTCGCCGTCGTCCAGCAGGGGCCGGACCACGTCGTCGAAGATCCGGCGCTGCTGGAGCTCAGGCTCGGGAAGGAACCCCCCACGCCGACAGGTCGCGTCCCAGGTGGCGCCTGTGTCGATGGCCCAGGCGCGGTACGCCTCGCGCAGGTCCTCGACGACCTGTCGCACGCGATCGTAGCCCCACACCCGGCCGGGGTAGAGCCCGACCGCGACGGTCTGCTCCAGCTCCCGCCGCGCGCGGTCCACCGTCGCGCCGCGGGTCGCGTACCACGCGACGCCCGCGCTGAGGCCGTCGAGCCCCTGCCGAGGGACGCGGTTGTCACCGATCGCGCGCCCGAGCCTGGCCGCGGCGTCCACGAGCTCCCACGCCGCCCGGCGCGCCGGGTCCCGGCGGACCCAGAAGGCGTCGTCGCGACGTCGCACGGTGGCCCATTCGAGCGCGCGGTCCCACTCGAGCTCGCTCAGCGCCTGGAGTGCCGCGTCGAAGATGGCGTCGGTCTCGAACGCGAAGGTGTCGATCTGCCCCAGATCCTCGGGATCTTGCTTCCGTCGCTCCTCATCGAGCAGTTGCGCCTCGACCTCGTCTGCAAGCGCGACGTAGCGGTCGGGGTCGTCCCGCCGGAGCGCCGCCGCGAGCCCCCCGCACGCCTTCACGAGCGGCGCGGCGAGCTTGGTCAGCGGCTGGAGCGTCGCCTGACGCGGCGCCCGGGTCTTGCGCAGGTCGTGGACATACTCGACCGCGAGGGCCCAGCTCACCGCCGCGAACCCGACGTCCCGCCGCGAACGCTCCGACGGCTTCACCGCCGCATACCATGCGTCGGACACCCCGAGCGTGCTCGCGAAGTGGGCCTCGAGCACCGCCGCGTCGAGCGCCAGCGCCTCGTCGCCGTCCAGGAGCCGGCTGACGATGCCAACGGGTTCTTGTCTCCGTAGCTCCTCGAGCTCGGGCGAGCCGCCGCCCGCCCGGTCGGCGAGCCAGGCGTCGGCCGCGGCGAGGTCGACGTCCGGGCGCTCGAGGAAGGCGCGCACGTCGTCTGCCGGCACGAGCCCGGCCGCCGCGTCTTTCACCAACGTGTCCAGCCCCCGTTGGAGCTCCGTCCCTATCGCCGCGATCTCGAGCAACGGCGTGTCCCGCAGGTCCTCTCGCAGAAAACCGGGCAGGTAGAGGACCAGCGGCTCGGGGTCGGCGCCGTCTACCCGCCCGTCGAGCGTCTCGATGACCTCCAGGAAGCTGCCCCGGAACGGCACGACGGGAAGTGCCGCCGTGTCCTTTCGTCCGGCCAGCTCGTGGGCGAACGCCTCGTACTGACGGTGCCGGTCCAGCCAGACCACGACGCCGTTCCGGCGAACGGCGTCGCGGAGCTGGCCTTCGAGTGCTTCGGAGACGGGTTTGAGCGTGCTCATCCCGCTCAACCGAACGCAGCCGATGAAGGCTGTCAAGGGCGGCTGCGCGCACATCCGCGGCGCTTTGCTAGAGCCGATGCTCGATCTCCTCGATCCGGTCGAGGACGTCCCGCAACAACTGCCGCATCTCGGGCAGGCAGGCGACCGCGTCGACCAGGATGCGTAGGTCACCGGCGGTGATGACCGCCGGGCTCGCCTCCGGCTCGAGGCCCAGCGCGGTCGCCGCCGAGACCTCGTCGCCCGACTCCAGGTCCAGCGCCACGTCGTCAGTCATCGGCATACGCACCTCGATCTCGCCGAGCCCGAGCTCGTGTGACCGCTCCCGCAGGCGCTCGGCGAGCTTTGCGCGGGCCACGTCGTTGCCGTGCGTCAGAATGACCCGCCCTCCCGCCTGCCTCACCGTCCCGTTGTGGTTCGGGAACAGCCAGTCGACCAGCCCCGCCTGGTCGGCGTGCGCCGAGTAGCCCCATAGCGACTCGACCCGCGCCCGAAGATCCCGGAGCCGGAACGGGGCGTCCCCGACGAGGACCTCGCGGCTGAGACGGGCCCTCTGGTCGGGCACGAGGGCGCCGACCTGCTGGAGCGCGCCGCCGAGGGTGCAGGGGGAGCAGTATCCGCTGAGGAGCACGGTGGCCTCGGGGCGATGGAGGTGACCGGCCAGCCACGAGACGACCGGACCTCCCTCGCACATCCCTCCGCTCGCGACGACGACCTTCGCTCCGCCGGCTTCGACGAGCGCGTCACGCTCCTCCCAGGGGACCGGACGCCACGCGGGCAGGAAGCGTAGGAAGACCCCTTCGTCTTTCGGGTGCGGCGGCTGCGGCCGCGGAGAGTCGGTGAATATGGCCGCGAGGCGCACCTGCAGCCGTCGGATGTGGTCGGTGTCATCGGGATCGAGCCCGAGATCGCGGAACGTCCCCTTCCCGAGCCACGCGAGGCGCACCTTGCCGCTCGAAGAGACGAAGTCCCGCTGCGCCGCCTTGCCGACGATGCGGTTGATCTTCAGCCCCATCGGCGCGTCGACGAGGAGCGTCTCGGGGTCGAGGTCGAGCTCCCCGCGCGCGACGAGGAGGTGAAGGTCGTACAGCACGTCCTGGAGACGCTGCACCGCGAACACCGGGATGATGACGGGCCCGCCGCGCTCGAGGCCCTCGCGGACCAGCGCAGCCAGCCGCTTCCGGCGGAGCTCGCCGTCCAGCTGCTCGGGGCTCCGACGCCGATCGCCGTAGGTCGACTCCATGACGACCCAATCGGCGGGGCGCGACGGGAGCATCCGATGGCCCAGGAGCGGCTGCACGGCGACCTCGCGGGTGTTGTTGCCGATGTCACCGCTGAACACGATGCGGCGCTCACGGTCGGGATCCGATGGCGAGGTCTTGATGATCTCCACCGACACGGCGCCGACGATGTGGGCCGAGCGGTGGAAGAGGGCCAGCAGGTTCTTCGCGAGGACGAGCGGCTTGGCGAAGAGCTTGCGGTCCGGGTGCCGCCACTTGATGCGGTCCACCCACCGCGGGTCGTAGCGCTCGCTCCACCGGGCCGCGTCCGCGAGCACCACCTTCGCCACCTCCGCGGTCTCCCGCGTGCAGTACACCGGGCCCACGAAGCCGTCCGCGTACAGGTCGGGGATGCGCCCGCAGTGGTCGAGGTGACCGTGGGTCAGGACGACGCAGTGGATGCGGCGCGGGTCGAAGGGGAAGGGCTCGCGGTTCTTCGCGTCGGGGTCGGGACCATCCTGGTGCTCGCCGCAGTCGACGAGGACGCGGATGTCCGCCTCCTCGTCGTGCAGCAGGTAGCAGGACCCGGTGACCTTGCCGAGCGGACCGAGGGATACGAGCTTCATCGGGGCTTCTCCTGGGCGCGGCGCGGGCTCCGTGCCCGCGCACACCCTCCCCACTCGCGAGGCTCGATTTCGTGACAGGGCGAGCGACGTTTTTTTCAGTCGGCGGCCTGATACAACGCCTGCAGGCGCTCGAGCGCCCGCTTCTTCTTCTGCCGCGCGCCCGCCTCGGTGATGCCGAGCTCCTCGGCGATCTCCGCGTAGGAGTAGCCCTCGACGAAGAGGCGCAGCACGAAGTGGTCCTCGGCGCTCAACCTCCTCCAACCCCGCTGCAAGTCGATTCCCGCCTCAGTACGGCGAAACCCGGCACCACAGTCGATAGCCCCATCCGTCACGGTCGCGTCGAGCGTGCTCGGGTCCACGCCGGGCTCGCGACCGGTGACCCTGCAGGCGGTGAGGGCCGTGTTCGTCAACGACTTCCAGAAGTACTTCACGAGGTCCTTGACCGGCGCCTTCACGTGGCGCTCGCACACCTTGACGAGGGTGTCCATGGCGATGTCGTACGCGTCGGCGGCGCGCTTGAACACACGGCTCACCCTGTGCATCGCCGCGGTGAAGACGGCCTCGCGCTTCCCTCTCGTGCGGTAGAGCGTCTCAGCGCACTCGTCGAAGGCCGTGCTGGCTCGTGAGGACCGCCTTGGGGCAACCGCCGCTGCCGCGACGACGCGGAGCTCCCGCAGATCGTCGTCCACCTCTCCCGGCGGCGCGGGGAACGGCGAGACGTCGTCAAGGCGTGTATCCGTGACGCCCGCCGCCCCCGCCCCGAGCAGGAGCTGACCGCCGGCGAGACCGACGACCAGGGCGAGCCCGCCGACGCTTGCCGCCACGCGTCGGTCCCCCCAACCGCGCCGCAACGCGAACCAGATCCCGCGTCCGAGCAAGTAGAGGAACGTGACCGGCAGGACCAGCCTCCAGAGCCACGCCGCGCCGAGGAGCACGAGCGTCGTGAGCCCATCGGGCGCGTCGTAGCTCCCGCGCATGTCGGGGATGACGAGCACGACGAAGCCGAGCGCGTAGGCCCCGATCAACGCGACGAGGGGCAGCATGGGCCCGGGACGTTGCCGGAGACGCCTCCACCCGCACCACAGGAGCACGACGCCGGTGACGATGAGGGTGAACCAATAGCTCACCTCGAAGGTCCCGGGGTCGAGGCCGTCGGTGCGCTCGAGCGCCGCCGCGGTCAGGAGCGTGACGACCGAGGACGAGCCCCACCACGCGGCGAACAGCGCCGGGAAGGCGCCCACTATCGCGCCGAGCAGCAGCGCGACCACGAGCGCCGAGCGCGCGAACCAGCCGGGCGTGCGCACCGGGGTCGGCGCGACTGGCTCGGGTACGGGTTCCGGCGGCTGAGGGGTAGGGCTCGGAGCGACCTCGTCCGTCATCACAGGACTCCGGCGTCTGAGGGGTGGCTCACCAGTCTAGGCAGACGGGGCGAAATGCGCGACCATCGCTGCCCCCCGAAATCAGCGAGGTAGAAAGTGGAAGACCAAGCAGTACGTTGGCCGATGAGCGCAGAGGAGCTTCTCGCCGTCGTCCGCCGCGAGGACCGCCTCGGGCTCGGCGCGACCCTCGCGGACGAGCTGTCGCTTCACCTCCCCCCATCCGAGTCGGTCCACGCCCGGCTGCGTCTCGAGCACGGTCCCGCGAGGTCCTACGGTTTCGCCATCTCAGACAGCGACGCGCGCGCGGAGACGTGGCTCATCCTGACGGAGCGGCACCTCGTCCGAGCGCACACGTCGCAGGCCCTGCACGCCGACGGGCGTCCGACGATCGAGGTCGGATCGAGCCCCCTCGGCCGTCTCCGTGGCGTGAAGACCCGGCGCGACCCCGACGACCGCTGGCACCTCGTGCTGGACCTCGCCGGACCAACATTCGGCGACGAGGAGGTCGAGCCCATCAGGTTCTGGGGCGAGGGCGACGGCCCCAGCCCCGAGGCCCGCGCGTTCCTGGCCGCCCTCGCCACCGTCCGACGCTAACGCGGCCACGACTCCAGCGGCCCGATCCAACGCCGCTCGAGGTGCCTGAGGCTCTCCGGTGACACCGCGTGGCGCCCGTGCAGCACGCGGCGATTGTCGACCACCAACACGTCCCCGGGCGCGAGCCGGATGCGCGTCACCGGGGCCCGCTCGATCTCCGCCCGGAGCCGCTCGAGCGCCTCGAGCGCGGTTCCCTCGGCGTCGTGCGTCAGCCACGGCGCCCAGAAGCAGCGGCCGGACCGCGGCTCGTAGATGTGCGCCTCGCCGCTCATCCTGCCCCCGCGCAGCCTGATCTTCGCGAGCAGCTCCCGGTCCACGCGGGTCATCCCCTCGATGATCGCGCGCAGGTCGACCAGGAGGCTCGCGCCGTCTACGTCGTCCTGACGCTCACAGCGCCACGCGATGAGCGGTACCCGCGGGTCGTCCGCGTGTAGCGGGATCGCACCAGGGCTGCACAGGTAGGAGCGAACGTCGGACGAGAGACGCACCGTGGTCGCCAGCGCAGTCCCTCCGAGCGCGTCCACCAGGGCGTCGAAGCCGGCGAGGTCGACATCCGCCAGGGTCGCGAAGCCTTCGCGGCCGAGCGCGGCCCGGACCGCGCGGGTCCGGGCCGACTCGTCGCGCACGCCAACCGTGCGCGGGCTCACGTGGCGACCATGTCCAGGAGCGGATCCTGGATCGACTTGCAGGCGTGCCAGCAGCGCCCCTGGCAGTCGTGCCAGCACTTCGTGGCCGACTCCTCCGCACGGGTCACGTAGGGCTCGCCGTACGCCTCCAGCCAGAAGGCCTCCGTGCGGCGGAAGACCCGCTCGAGGACCGGCGCCTCGTCGGGCGCCTTCCCGAAGCCGCCGTCGTGGTCGAGGAGCCCGCCGAAGAGCCGCTCGCAGTCCGCGTGGTAGGCGACGGGCTTGAGCATGTGCAGGTGCCAGATCATGTCGATGTCACGGGTCGGCGCCATCGCCAGGCCCGGGTGACGCCGCACGAGCCCCAGGAACCGCAGGTAGCGCACCACCTGGTGCTCCAGCTCCGCGTCGGTCAGCGCGGCGTCGAAGTCGTCGGAGCGTCGGGCGGCGGCGACGAGGTCGACGCTGATCTCCACGGCGGGGGCGAGGTGAGGGTGCTCGGTCATGTCACGTCTCCAGGTCGAGGCTCCGAAGAGCCGGTTGAGCGAGCAACCGGGTAGCTGCTCACCCCCTCCACTCACGACCGCCGAATTCGTGACACGCCAAGCTCACTTTTCTGTGAAGACGATAGCGAAGTCCGAGCTGCGGACCGGAGGCGACGCTCTCTCCGAGGCGGTTTCCGACCGGGCGGTGAGCTGCTAACCTCACGCCTGCCGTCCGTCCGCCCCCTGGAACGGACGGGTCGCAAAGGAACGCGTGATGACCGCTCAGCTCGGATTTCAGTGTGACTACACGCCCCGCGTGAACTTCGCTCTCCAGCAGAACGACATCCCGGTCATCCGGCTCTTGAGAGTCGACAACCTCACCGACGCCCGGGTCGAAGACATCGAGCTGCGCGTCAGCGCCGACCCCATGGTCTTCGAGCCGTGGACCACCCGCATCGCCGCGATCGACGCGCACGCGACGTACAACCTGCGCTCGCTACCCCTGGCGCTGTCGGCGGACCGACTGGCCGCGCAGACGGAGAGCGAGGCGGGTCGGATCCGGGTCGACGCGTTCGTCGCAGGCGCGCCCGCCGGCAGCATCGACCTCGACTTCGAGATCCTCGCCTTCAACCAATGGAGCGGCCTGCGCTCGCTCCCCGAGCTGCTCGCCGCCTTCGTCCTACCGAACCAGCCGGCCATCGAGACCGTGCTGAAGGTTGCGCGACGACACCTCGAGCGCCTCGTCGGCGACCCGAGCTTCAACGGCTACCAGGAGCGCAGCCGCCAGCGCGTGGTGGCGATGTCGGCCGCCATCTACGGGGCGATCCAGGACCTGGGCATCACCTACGTCAACCCGCCCGCGAGCTTCGAGCAAGAGGGTCAGAAGGTGCGCCTCCCGGATCAGCTCCTCGCGAGCCAGATGGGGACCTGCCTCGACCTGACGGTCCTGCTCGCGGCGTGCCTCGAGCAGGCCGGGCTCAACCCCTTCGTGAACGTGGTCGAGGGCCACGCCTTCCCCGGCGTCTGGCTCGACGACTTCTCCCTCCCCGAGCCGTCGATCTCCGATCCGACGGCCGTCCGCAAGCGCGTCGACGGCGAGGAGGCCCTCGTCTTCGACTCGTCGGCCGCGGCGATGAAGGCCGACTTCCGGCACGCGACCGCGGTCGCGCGACGCGCGCTCGAGGACACCGACAAGTTCATCTGCGCGGTCGACATCCGGCGCGCCCGCGTCGCGAAGATCCGTCCGCTCCCCGTTCGCCGCACGGAGCTGGGCTGGCAAGCCATCCCCGACGCGGTCCCGGACTCCCCACCTCCGCTCCCGGCGTCGAGCATCCCGCAGCTCCACCTCCCCGCCGAAGACGCCCGGTCCACCGCCGAGACCACGCGCACGCGGCTCGACCGCTGGAAGGGCAAGCTCCTCGACCTCTCGCTGCGAAACCGCCTGCTCAACGTCCGCTTCAGCCTCAAGTCGATCATCCCGCTCGAGAGCGCCGATATCGGCGTCCTCGAAGACGTCCTCGCCGGCGGGGCGAAGCTCGCGTTGCTCCCTCGCCCTGACGAGCGCGAGGTCTTCGGTCCCCGGAGCAGTCAGCTCCTGGAACAGCGGGTCAACGAAGACCCCATGCGGACGTTCCTCGCCGACGCACTCGATAGACGTCGGCTGCACGCCGACCTGGCCCCCGCGGACCTGCAGAGCCGCCTGACGAAGCTCCATCGCGACTCTCGCACCGCGCTCGAGGAGACCGGCTCGAATACGCTCTACCTCGCGCTCGGGTTCCTCTCGTGGTTCGAGGCCGACAACTCCGAGACGGAGCGCTTCGCGCCGCTCGTCCTCCTGCCCGTCGCGCTCCACCGCGGCTCGGCTCACGAGGCCTACCGCGTGAGCGTCACCGACGATGACCCGCGCATCAACGTCACCTTGCTCAAGAAGCTCGAGACCGAGTTCGGCGTCGACGTCCGCGGTCTCGACGAGATGCCCGAGGACGACGCCGGGCTCGACATCACGCTGATCCTCAACCGCTTCCGCAAAGCCGTGATGACCATCCCGCGGTGGGAGGTGAAGGCGATCGCGGCGATCGGTGAGTTCTCCTTCGCCAAGTACCTGATGTGGACCGACCTCGAGGACCGCACCCAGACGCTGCTGGCGAACTCCCTGTTCGAGCACATCATGAACGGCAAGGGTGCGCCGTACCCGCTCGAGCGCCCCTTCGCCTCACCGGAGTCCATCGACGCCGAGCGCTCGGTTCACGACGATCTCTGCGTCGTCGACGCAGACTCCTCCCAGCTCGCCGCGGTCTTCGCCGCAAAGGACGGCAACAGCTTCGTCCTGCAAGGCCCGCCGGGCACCGGGAAGTCGCAGACCATCACCAACCTCGTCGCGCAGCTCGTCGGTGACGGCAAGACCGTCCTCTTCGTCTCCGAGAAGATGGCCGCCCTCGAGGTCGTCCACCGGCGCCTCAAGCTCGCGGGCGTCGGCGAGTTCTGTCTCGAGCTCCACTCCAACAAGTCCAATAAGACCGAGGTCATCAGGCAACTCGCCGCGCCCTTCGAGCTCGCCGGCAAGAGGAACCACAGCGAGTGGGCCCTCCGCGCCGACGAGCTCCGCGACCTCCGGGCGTCCCTCAACCACTTCGCGGAGGCGCTGCACGGCCCCGGCCCCTACGGCGCTTCGGTCTTTGGGGCCGCGTCGATGGTCCTGAAGCACGCGTCCGCGCCCGTGGTCCCGCTCGCCCTCGACCCACCTCGGAGCGTCACCCCCGACCGCATCAACGGGCTCCGTAAACGCCTCGAGGCCGTGGAGGTCGCCGCCCGCGACGTCGGCGACCCGGCCACCCACGCCTGGCGCGGCGTGCCGATCGGCGGCTGGACCCCACACGCCGAGCGCACGATCACCGCCGCGCTCGACGCCGCCATCGAGCACGCGCGGACCGTACACGAGACCGCCCCCCTGGCCGCTCAGGCGTTGGCGCTGAACCTACCGGCGATGACGGACGCCGTCCTGACCCGGCTCGACCGGGCTTCGTCCGTCCTGGCGACCTCGCCGGGCCCCCCGCGCGAGATGCTCGACGCCCAGAACTGGTCCCTCGAGCGCCAGCGCGCCGAGAGCCTCGCGAAGACCGTGCAGGACCGCCGGGCGACGTGGTCCGACGTGGACGAGCACTTCGCCCCCGGGATCCTCGCGATGGACCTGACCGAGCTCAACGCGAGGTTCGGCAAGTGGGCCAACGCCATCTTCCTGATCGCCTTCTTCATGCTCTGGAGCGCTCGCCGCTCGCTCAAGCGGGTCGCGAAGGACGGCAAGCTCCCCTCCAACTCGGACACCCTCGAAGACCTCCAGCGGGCCGTCACCGTCCAAGAGCGCGACGAGACCATCGCGCGCCAGGACGCCGCCGCCCGGAGCTTCCTCGGCCCGTTCTGGGAGGGCCTCGACACCGACTGGGACGCCATCGACGCGATGTTCCGCTGGGCCGAAGCCTACCGCGCCCTGACCCTCGACCTCGGCGACGACATGGCCGGCGGCGCCCTCCTCGCCGGTCGCGAGGGTCGCGAGCGCCTCCTCTCCCTCGCGACCGAGGAGCGGTCGCTCCTCGCCGCCGGGAGCCCCCGAGGCGACGCGATCCGGCGCTTTCACGAGGCATGGTCGTCGTACCGCTTGGCGCGAGCCACCCTCGTACAGCAGCTCCGCCTCAACGCCAGCGGCAATCGGCACGGCGCCGTGCTGACCGACCTGCCGCTCGCCACGGCACAACTTCGTACCTGGCGCGGCGCCATCCGCGAGCTGCGCGATTGGTGCGCCTGGCGCGACACGATCGACCTCGCCGGTACCGACGGCGCGGTCACGGACCTCCTCGCGCGGCACGCCGACGGCGCGCTCCCGGGCTCGCTGCTGATGGCGGCCTTCGAGCGCGGGTTGGCGACGTGGTGGATCGACGAGGCCGTCAGCACCGTCCCCGCGCTGCGCGAGTTCCGCGGCACCGCCCAGGACGCGCGGATCGAGCGCTTCCGAGCGCTGGACCTCGAGATGCAGGCCATCGCGCGCGAGGAGGTCCGCTCCCGGCTCGCCACCCGCCTCCCGGCGATCAACGGCCCCGGCGAGGTCGCGCTCCTGCGCGGCGAGCTGAAGAAGCAGCGGCGTCACATGCCGATCCGCAAGCTCTTCTCGCGGATCCCCCACACGCTGATGAAGCTCAAGCCCTGCGTCCTGATGAGCCCGCTGTCGGTCGCACAGTACCTGGACCCGGCGCTGTCGCTCTTCGACGTGATCGTGTTCGACGAGGCTTCGCAGATCCCCCCCTGGGATGCCATCGGGGCCATCGCGCGCGGCCGCCAGATGGTCGTCGTCGGTGACAGTAAGCAGCTCCCGCCCACGAACTTCTTCCAGAAGGCCGACGACGACACCCCGCCCGACGACGACGACATGGAAGAGCTCGAGAGCATCCTCGACGAGTGCGTCCGCGCCGGGTTCGTCTCCCACTCGCTGAAGTGGCACTACCGGAGCCGCCACGAGTCGCTGATCGCGTTCAGTAACCACCACTACTACGACAACCGCCTCCACATCTTCCCCGCCGCCGACTCCGACGTCCCGGCGCTCGGCGTGAAGTGGCGCCACGTCCCCAAGGGCTTCTACGACAAGGGAAAGTCCCGCACGAACCAAGCCGAAGCGGAAGCCGTCGTCGCCGAGATCGCGCGCCGCCTGAGCGACCCCGCGCAGTCGCACAAGAGCATCGGCGTCGTCACGTTCAGCCAGGCCCAGCAGACCCTCATCCTCGACCTGCTCGACGAGCTCCGCCAGAAGAACGAGCGCCTCGACCCCTTCTTCACGGAGGCCGTGCCCGAGCCCGTCTTCGTCAAGAACCTCGAGAACGTCCAGGGCGACGAGCGCGACGTGATGCTCTTCAGCATCTGCTACGCGCCGGACAGGGCCGGCAAGCTCGCGATGAACTTCGGCCCGCTCAACCGGGACGGTGGCGAACGCCGCCTCAACGTCGCCATCACCCGGGCGCGCGAGCTCTTGATCGTCTTCTCCACCCTGACCCACGACCAGATCGATCTCGCGCGGACGAAGGCGCTCGGCGTCGCGCAGCTCAAGACCTTCCTCGACTACGCGCGCCGCGGGCCGCGGGCCATCGACGAGGCCGTCGCGCTCAACCCCGAGGCCGACTTCGAGAGCCCGTTCGAGGAGGCCGTCTGCAACCGCCTCCGCGCCGAGGGCTACCACGTCGACCTCCAGGTCGGCTGCGCCGGCTATCGGATCGACCTCGGCATCAAGCACCCCGACCGCCCCGGGAGCTACATGCTCGGCGTCGAGTGCGATGGCGCGACCTACCACTCGGCCCGCTCCGCGCGCGACCGCGACCGCCTCCGCCAGAGCGTCCTCGAGTCGCTCGGCTGGCGCCTCTTCCGCATCTGGTCCCTCGACTGGTGGCACGACCCCGAGCGCGTCATGACGCGCCTGCGCCAGGCGATCGAAGACGCTCGCCGCGCACCCCTGCGCGCTTCCGAGGCGACCCGCGGCCGCAACGACGCCCGCAGCAAGTCCGGCGGCGCCGCCGCCGACGGTACCCCAGAGACGGCGCCCGCAGCGGTCGACGTCGAGGCGCTCCTCGGCGCCGACGCGGCGGCGCTGACCCTGCCCGAGCACGCGGCTGACTACCGCCTGGCCGAGACCCCCATCCTCGGCCCGCGTGAGCTCTGGGACGTCACCCACATCGCGCCGCTCATCGCCGGTCGACTCATCGACGTGGTCGCGGTCGAGGGGCCAATTCACATCGACGAGGCGACCCGCCGTGTCGGAGCCTCCTGGGGGGCCTCGAGGGCGACCAAGCGCAGCGTCGAGAAGGTTCAGGACGCGTCGAGGCTCATCGCGACGGGGGCGCGGCCCATCGCGCGCGGCGACTACCTGTGGCCGCCGGAGCTCGACCCGACGACGTGGCGCAGCTTCCGCCTGCACCCGGACGTCGACACACGACGAGCGCCGGAATACCTACCCCCACAGGAGATCGCCAACGCGGCCGAATGGCTGATCTCGCAGTCCGGCTCAATCGTCCATCACGAACTCGTGCAGGAGCTTTCCCGACTCTTCGGCTACAAAGCGACGGGCAAGAAGGTCCGCGACGCCATGGCGGCGGGCATTGAGCACCTCGTGGCCGAGCGCCGAGCCGAGCTCACCGGCGACAGCCTTCGTCCGCTTTCGAGGGACTGACATGAGCACGCAGAGGCGTCCTCTGCTGAGCGGCGGCGCTTGGCCTCCCTGTCGGTGACCTCGCGGACGAGGTCGAGGCGGTCGGCGACGAGGCGGGCGTCGGCCACTTCGCGGTCGGGCTCATCGAGGATGAAGTGGGGGCCCATTTCGTCGTGGAGTCGCATCGTTACCGCGAGAACCGACGCGCCACTGATTGAGGATCGCGCTCGGCGATCTCACCTGCTACGATCTCCTCGACGCGGGCGACGGTATCCGCCGCGGGAGATGCGCTGCGAGCGATGGCGACCTCAGACCAGATCATGGCGCTCATCAAGAGCCACCTGAAGGACGATGACGACCGCTTCCTCGCGGTCGCGATCCAGGTGGCAGCGCATGCCGCGCGGCAGGGCCACGGTCGCGTCGCGGAAGAGATCCGCGTGCTGGTCGACAAGGCAGAGGCGGACCGGAAGCGGGCCGCTCGTCCCGTTCCGATCACGACGCCACGCGGCGAGCTCGCCGCGCTGTTGTCGGTCTCGTACCCCGAGACGCGCCTGTCCGACATGGTCCTCACAGAGGCCGCACGGATTCGTTTCGACCGGCTGCTCCGAGAGCAGCGCGGGCGGCAGAAGCTACTCGCCCACGGCCTCGAGCCCCGCCGGAAGCTCCTCCTCGTCGGCCCCCCCGGCTCCGGCAAGACGATGACCGCGAGCGCCCTCGCCGGCGAGCTCCAGGTCCCCCTCTACACGCTCCTGCTCCATGGGCTCATCACCAAGTTCATGGGCGAGACGGCGGCCAAGCTCCGCCTCGTCTTCGACGCGCTCGCCGACAGTCGGGGCGTCTACCTCTTCGATGAGTTCGACGCCATCGGCGGGCAACGGGCGGCGACGAACGACGTCGGCGAGATCCGGCGCGTCCTCAACTCTTTCCTCCAGTTCCTCGAGCAAGACGCCTCGTCGAGCCTCATCATCGCCGCCACCAACCACCCCGAGGCCCTCGACCGCGCCCTGTTTCGGCGATTCGACGACGTCATCGAATATGACGCGCCCGTGGACGCGCTGGCACTGCAGATCATGAGGAACACCCTCGCGACATTCGATACCGCGGAGGTCGATTGGGACCTCGCGGTCTCGGCCGCGGGCGGGTTGAGCAACGCCGACATCACCCGCGCGTGCGAATTAGCTGCCAAAGAGGCCGTGCTCGATGATACGCTGACCGTGTCGACCAGCGCCCTCGTCGGTGCGCTCGAAGAGCGACGACACGCACACACGGATTAGCGAGCACGAACATGCCGAATGGCGACGAACGCCGCCCGCACCTTCTCGTCTCGGGCACGGCCCAGGCCGAGCCGTACACCTATCCGAAGGAAGGCGGAGGCGGTGGCTTCGACCGTCCACCCCGCAACCGCGCCGGTCACAGCGCACGCCTGCTCGCCGACCTCGACCAGGCCCATGTGGATATTGACGCGCGCCGCTCGGCAGAAGGAGCGGTCGATCTCCTCGGGATGACGCTCGAGCTCGAGAGCGAGCCCGGCTTCGAGCTGGCCCTCGACAAGCTCGACCGTCGCCGCGACGGCATCGAGCTCGCGTCCGTTCGACAGCGCGGGACTGTGACGTTGGCGACGATCTTCGTGGCCGAGGGCAAGCTCTCGAAGCTCGAGGACCTGGTGCGCGCCTATCGGGACGAGAACGACAAGCGGTACCAGCGCCCGAAGAACCGCACGCTGGTCGAGAGCGTGTCGGCGTTGCGCGCCGCGGCCATCGAGTCGTTCTGGGAAGGCATCGCGCGCTGTTGGTGTTCCGTAGCGCGCGACGGCGAGCGCGACCTGGTTTCTCGAACGTACTGTCAATGCACTTTACAACCAGCCGTGTGGCACGTACCGTCTAGGCTACCGGAGCGAGGGGCGGATGGAACCATCGAAGTTTCGATTCAAGACCTATGTCGCGAAGATCGTTTACGAACGAGCAACGCTTCAGACGCTCAGAGCGGCGATGGAGTCGGTGGCCGATGACGAGTTCCTGATTCACCCACTCGCGGACAGCGCCGGGTACTCGCTGGTGACGCCAAGTGGAAGCTCGCGCGCGCAGGTTGGAGCTCACGAGACAGTCATCTCGACGGAGTTCTTCGACGGCTTCGAGGAGGCGGACTCTCGCGATCGCCGCGACGAATACATCCTGAAGAAGCTCGACGCCATCGGGGAGAACCTCGAGCGCGGAGGCGTGAGGTTCCTCTTCATCGGGCTCACTCAGATTGCACAGCTGCCCTTGATCGGCAACGCCGCGAAGCACTACCGTCGAGCGACAGTGCCACGTCTGCTTGCGAGGCCGGAGGCGATGGTAGGTTCTGGGGAGCCGTTCGACTTCACGTTTCGCGTCAGTCGTCACCTTGGTGAGCTTGCGTATTTCAACGTATACGTTGGGTGGTACCAGTCCCGGAAACACCAGATTCTCATCAGAGCGGACGAGCTTGCCGTCGCGCACCCATGGGACGGGGTCCTCGACTCGGAGGGGCTCGAGGTGCGGTTCGACATGAACAACAAGCGCGGCCTCTACGACGGAAAGAAGCGTTGGAGCTGGGCAGAGCTGCGAGGCGTCGTCGAGATTGGCCTCGATGAGGCGGGGCGCTCGCTCGGCGATGTCTTGGAGGCCCTGCCGGACGTCGACGTCGATGGTATGGAGGACGTAGGATGATCGTGCCCGTCACGTCGGACACCGCCTGTGCACCGGTCGACACCACCGCCATCGTGGCCTTCTACGAATCGGCGGGCGCCGCAGACGAGCTCCTCGAAGAGGGCACGCAGACGTTTCAGCGGTTCCTTCATCGCTTGATTCGCGTCAGCCAAACGGCTGCCTCCACCGTAGGGAACGATGACGTCGTGTTTGCGGGCCTCACGCTGCTCGGGATGGCGGTTCGCCGAATTGACACACTGAGAGCGTGGCAATCGAATTGGGATGGGTTTGGCTCTCCGGCTCCCAGCGGCCCCGCAATCACCCGCGCTAAGGAGCTCGTTGCCGAGGCGTTCGCGACCCCAATCGGGTCGGAGTGGACAGTCCCGATGGTGAGCGCGGACGAAGATGGCAATGTCGTTCTCGAGTGGTGGTGTGACGGGCCGAACCGCCTCTCGCTGTTCGTTTCGGACGAGGCCACAGAGTACGTGCGTTCCTGGGGTGAGCACATCTCACAGGAGATGGATGAGGGCGCTCTGTCGGGCGGGCTCGAGCTGCGGGAGCTGATTCGTTGGGTTCAGGGATGAGGTGTCCGGTGGAGGAGCCCCTCGGGGATGACGACTCCGTCTTCCGTGGTCTCCCCGTCGGGACCAACCACTACGAGTGGAAGGGCGAGCAAGCAGTCGTCAAGCAGAGCGCCTTCAACGACCGCTCGAACAAGCCCTCCGTCGACGTGAAGAGGCTCTCTCCCGGCCAGGAGCCGCGTCCTGAGCTGCACCCTCACGCGGGAATCCTGGAGTTGGGCGTCTCTGCCGTGCGGTCTTTGAGTGGAGCCGTCCAAACGGGCCTGGCTGAACCGCCTAAGAGCTACGCGATCGATGTCGCTCACCGCCCGGAGGAGACCAACCTCGCGCATGCTCAGATTGAAGGACAGCCGGAGATCGAGCGTGGCACGCACTTCAAGAAGGTGAAGATCGCGCTCGCTCGGATTTCGGCGTGGCTGATTCCGCCGCCCGCGCCATGAAAGCGAACGCTGACGCGCTACTCACTTCAGTGTCGATCTGATTTCAGCGGCCGGTCTCGAGGTCCCGCCGCTGAACCGACAGCGCGCTTCGAGCATAGCGGAGCTCCTCGAGCTGCTCGCAGAGCCCTGAGCCCTGGTGGTTGGGCCGCGCGGGACGGATGACGGCGGTCATGAAGCCGCCTTGGTCGTTCACCGACAGCGCCGTCGGCTGCACGAGCTCCGAGAAGACGAGCCCGACCTCGGGCTCGAGGTGCCACGCTTGGACCGCCTCCGCAACCTCCCGGACGGCCGCGTCACTTCTCCGGCCCATCGGGTTCGGGGCGTTGCCGCGGCTCCCGTCGACGAGGAGCACCACCCAGAGCCAGGTCTGGTGGAAGCCCAGCCCGTGGAGGGCGTTGGCCTGGTCCACCGCGCCGCGGAGCTTGCCGAGCCGGTTGACCTTGTGGCTGTCGTCCTCGCGCAGGCTCACCTTGACGCACTTCGCCTCGAGCGCGACCGCGAACCGCAGGTCTCGGGGCAGGCAGATGACGTCGATGTCTCCGGGCTTCTCGACCGAGGCCCGCACGACCGGCTCGGTGACCTCGGTGTAGACGTCGACGTCGCCCGAGAGCCCGAGCCGCTCGAGCAGCGCGCTTCTCGCCGCGTGGTCGCCGACGCACCACGTGACGACCTCGGACTCCAAGGCACGCGTGACGCGATCCTCGGTCGCTTCGCCCTCGCGGTCGACGCCGAAGGCTGTGTGCGTCCCGGCCGGAATCGTCCCGTTCTCGACGTGTAGCGCGACGCGGCCGTGCCAGATACCACGCCACGTGATGAACCCATCATCGCTCATCGACGACCTCGGACGGCGTCCGCTCGCACGCGCGCTACTCGAGGTCGAAGCCGAGCTGGGGGGGCTCGGCGTCGTCGCCGTGCTTGCGGTGGCGGCGCTTGGTCTCCTTGTCCGTCACCTCGCGGACGAGGTCGGGGCGGTCGGCGAGGAGGCGGGCGTAGGCTTCGGCGCGGTCGGGCTCTTCGAGGATGAAGTCGGGGCCTATCTCGTCCTGGAGGCGGAGCTCCCAGGACAGGGCCCGGTCGGGGTGGTAGCGCCAGAAGCAGCCGTGGGCGACCGCGAGCGAGGGATCGTCCTTGCACTTCTTGTCGACGCGGTCGGGGAAGTAGCGGGCGGCGAGGTGGGCCCAGTCGTAGTCCTTTCGCCCCTTCGCCTCGGCGAGCTCCTTCCACCAGCCCTTCGGGTCCCTCCACTGCGGCGCGAGGACCGGCCAGAGCGCCGCGCTGTTGACCATCACGCCGTCGTCGAGGTCCGGCACATAGCGGGCGTCGACCTCTCGCTTCGGGCACCTGGCGTCGGTCGGCGGCGGGCCCTTCTCGGCGAGCTGACGGATGTCGGCGACGAAGGCGACGAGCTCCTCGTGGAGCTTCTTCAGCTCGGCGTAGCGGCGCTCGGCCTCGCGCGCCGCGGCCTTGTCGCCGCCGTGGCGGGCCGCGACGAGGTCCGCCAGGCGCCCCTCGAGGCGGGTCGATTCCGGTAGCAGGTGCTCGGCCAGGAGCGCCCGGAGCGTGTCCGCGGTCCACCGGTGGATGTTGACCCAGGCGACGAACGACTTGTTGGCCGAGGAGAGCGGCCAGTGGATCGGCCGCTTCTCGTACATCCCGAGGTGGACGTCGTTGAAGAAGCGCGTTCGGAGCCAGGTGCGAAGGTCCGAGCCGGGCGCGACCTCGGCGCCGTAGCGTGCCCAGGCGTCGTGGAGGGGCCGGGCCGCGGGGTGCGAGAGCCCGTCGGCGTCGTCGGCCGACGAGAGGTAGAGGATCCCGTGCGGGAGCGCTTTGGCGACGTCGCCGAAGCGCCCGAGCGCGCGCCCCAGGGCGTAGCTCATCTCGTTGGCAGCGCGGTCCTTGTGCTCGCAGACCGGCGCCCACTCGGGGAGCGGCGCGCCTTCGGGGCGGTCGACGGCGCGCTGAGCCCAGTCCTGCGCGTAGTCCCAACGCGAGGGGCCGGGGGCGACGAACTCGACCGAGGGCTCCCGGTGCGCTTCGTGCTCCGTGAATGCCTCGTCGAGGCGGGCGTAGATGGCGTCGGCAGACTCGACGAGGAATACGGGCAGGCGTTTGGCGTCACCGAGTTCGAAATGCACGCTCGGATTCAGGTCTGAGAGTATCTGGCGACCGCGCGAACTGTTGAGTAGCAGGACGACGTGAGGTATTTCCGATTCCGGCGGGAACGCCGACGCACCAACATTGCTAAATACCGATGGACGCCGGTATGCCCGAGCAGAGAATCTCGCACCGATCGGGCTGAAGCAGATGCCTCTTCGGAAGTAGTGCGATTCGCTCGTGATGTATTTCCCAAGTGAGCCATACCGCGCAAGATGGTGTATCTTGATTCTTGCGCCATTGTTCGGCCAGTGCAGAACGAACTGCACCGGCTCAATCCATTCCCTGCCGGCGCCACCCTTGACGAAAGGAACCCAACCGTCTGTCTCGGTGACCGTAGCAACTTCCCATGGGTATCGTAGGTAGCGGCTATTGTCTTGAGTTGCCATCCCTACGCGACTCTCATACACCTGCCCGAGTTTCGGTGTTCGGTCATAGCGGTCGAGGAACTCCGGGGGCCACCAGTAGACTAGGGGCTCGCCCTCGATGACGCGGAAGCGACGGGTCTCGAACTCATACCGGCCGGCACCGCACAGGAACCCTGCTGCGAGGCTGCGCAGATGAGCCGCATTCTCGATTCGATTCGTGGGCCCGGCCGGGCAGAGCGCCACGGCACTCTCGTTTGGCAACTCCCGGGCGGCGATCGCCATCGTCACGGGGCTATGCTTCATGTGTTCGAAGCCGCCCCAGCCGATATCTCCGATTGCCCGGATGTCGTTCTTCTCGATGATCCACTTCCGCAGCTTCTCGTACTGCTTGATGAACATCCAGTTCTGCATCGTGACCATCGCGCTCATTCCGCCGCGGCGGGCGAGTTGGAGGCCGCGCTCGAGGAAGGCCGCGAAGAGGTCGGCCTTGCCCTTCGGATAGTGCTTCTGGACGTAGGCCGAGTCGGCCATCTTGGCGGTGCCCTGGTAGGGCGGGTTGGCGACGACCAGGTGGTAGCGCCCCTCTTTCACGAGCCGCACGAAGCGGACGCCGGCGGTGAGCTCCTCGCCGCGGAGCCGGAGGCCCAGGTCGGCGCCGGTCGTGTGGTGGGCGAGGAAGGTCTCGAGCTTGTCCTGCACGAGCGAGCGGACGGGCAGGGCGCTGGACGAACCGACGCTGAAGAGGTCGTGCTGCTGGGGCCGCTCGAAGGCGGCGAGGGCCTCGTCGATCGCCTTGTCGACCCGGAGCAACGTCCCGAGGTGGTCTACGCCGGCGAGGTGGCTGATGAGCGTGTCGGTGAAGGCTTCGGGGAGCCCGGCCTCGGCCCGGAGCGCGGCGCGGAGCTCGATCCGCGCCGGGTCGTCGGCCGGCAGCTCGGCCAGGCCGAAGCGGGTCGCGACCAGGTTCAGCGGGCCCGGACGGTACTCCGGGCACTTCGTCCACGCCTTGAGCAGGAGCGCCGCCGCCGCGATCTGCACCGCGCGCGGGTCGAGGTCGACGCCGTGGAGGTTCTTCTCCAGGATCCACATGCAGATGCGCTCGCCGCCCCATTGCTCCCGGCCGTCTAGCGCCTTTTCACCGTAGAGCTCCCAGAGGAGATCGAAGGCGACGACCAGGAAGTGCCCCGAGCCGCAGGCCGGATCGAGGATCTTCAGGTCCATCGGGTGCTCGGGGAGGCTCGCGCGGAGGTCCTCGGGGAGCGGCTGCTCCACCCAGTACTTCCACGCCTCCTCGTCGGCGTGGACGGGCATCAGCGCGTCCAGCGCGACCTCGCCGGCCTCGCGCCTGGCCCGCCACGCGGCCCGACGCGCCTCGAGGCGGTCGATGGCGCTGGTGCCGTCAGGGCCCGGTCGGAACGCGAACGGCGTCCAATAGGCGCGCCATATCTGGCCCAGGCTGTTCTGGAGCAGCCACTCGACCATGTAGCGCTCGGTGAACATCTGGGTCTTCGACGCGATCTCGTGGGGCTCGACCTTGCCGCCGTCGTTGAGCTTGGCGTCGAGGGCCTCGCGCTCGGGGTCGTTCCAGTACTGGTAGACCCACCCGAGGGTCATGTCGTCGTCCCAGCAGCCCAAGAGCTCGGGCGCGTCCAGCGCCTCGACGACGGCGCGGAGCGTCGCCGGCGGGACCGGCACGAGGTCCGTCAGCCCGACCGGGCCGAAGAGCCCGGGCAGGTCGACCGCCAGGTCCTCGAAGACGATGTGGAGGAGCGTCGCGTAGCCCTCGGTCGCGTCGGCGCGGACGTCGACGAGCGCGGGCGCGAGCTCGCGAAACGCCTTGTAGCCGGCGCTGTCCCAGCCGCCGGTCAGGACCCGCTCTTCTCGCAAGCCGAAACCCTCGAGGAGTCGCAGGAACACGAGCCGGTTCAGGAGCGTCGCCGCGGCGTCCTGCTCGACCTGACGGCGGAAGCGCTCGCGCGCGGCCGCGCGGTCCTTCGGCGGTAGCGCCCGCGTCTGCTCGTCGAGCCACGCCTCGAGCCGGCGCCGCCGCTCCAAGGGCGCCTCGGTCAGACCGGCGGCCTCGGCCTTCGCGATCGACAGCCGGTAGGCTCGCTCGGTCGCCGCGTGCAGATCCGTGAGGAGCCGCTCGCGCAGCTCGCGGATGGTCTTCGACAGCGCGCGCTTCGCCTCGGGGGTCATCGGCATGGGGTCAGCTCCCGATCGTCAGGCGGACGTGCTTGCCCGCCGCGAGCTGGGCCTCGACGCGCTCGCGGACCTCGGCAAGGGTCGCGTCGAGGTCGACCGTCGAGGTGATGACCCGGTTCTGGAGCGGGACTTTCACGCGCACGACGGGCTTCTCGTCGAGCTCGGCCAGGATGGCGTCGAGGTGGCTCTGGGCCTCCTCCTCGGCGCGGCGGAGGCGCTCGCGGAAGGGGTCGGCGAGGTCGACCAGCGGCGGCTTGAGGGCGTGCGCGTCGGTCACGGTCAGCGCCTCGGTGAGCGGGCGCAGGACGCGGTTCGACTGGTCGTCGCTCAGGCGCCGGTAGCCGGGGCGCGCCTTCAGGCGCTCGCGGGCGGCCTCGGAGGCGACGGTCTGGGCGTCGATGAGGCGCTGACGGACGGCCTCGTAGGCGGCGGTGACGGCGTCGGCGTCGGCGTGGACCGCGCTGATGCCGAGCCAGGGGCGCTCGCCCGTGAGCTGACGCTCGATGCGACCTCCCGCGGCCGCCAGGTCGTCGTCGAGGGGGCCGAGCGCCGTGAGCTGGCGGTAGCGGTGCTCCCAGGCGTCGTGGACCGCGCGCACGGCGTCGATGGCGTCGTCGGTCAGCTCGGCGTCGTAGACCTTCAGCGTGCGCACGCCGTCCCGCAGGGCGTCGAGGTGGCGCGCGACCTCCTTGACGGTCTGCTCGGTCTGGCGCGTCCGGCGCACGCAGTCCTCGACGGCGCGCTTCAGTCGGACGAGCGGCTCGGGGGTCGGTGGGCTCGGGCGGAGGCGGTTCAGGCGCTCCTCGACGTCGCGGAGGCGGGCGACGATGCCGTGGAAGCGGCCCTCGACGGCCTCGGCGATGGCGACGTCGTCGCGGTCGACGCGGCCGCCGTCCAGCTCCTGCTCGAAGAGCTGCGCGATCTGCGCCAGCACCCGGCGCGGTACCGGCCCCTCGCCGGCCGGGTGGAAGCTCGCGCGGCGGAAGTCGCGGTCCTTGAGGAAGACGTCGCGGACGCCGGCGTCTCGGACGTGGACGAGGTCGCGCCGGGCCTCGTCCACGATGCGGACGAGCCGCCCGTGGAGGAGCCCGAGGGCGCACGCGCGGATGACGTTGGGGAGGTAGCCGTAGGGCGGACCGGCGAAGTGGCGCAGGAGGGTGTCGCCGCCGACCCCGTCGAGTTCCTGGATGTGCACGAAGAGACGGCGTGGGACGACGCCGGTGCAGGTCGCGACGTAGCGACCGCCCTCGATCGCCAGGATGCCGAGCTCATCGGTGAGGAACTTGGTCGAGACGCCGGCGAGCTCGGTGGTCAGGAGGCCCTGGAGCTCGCCGTCGGTGACGTTGGTCGCGACGAGGTGGGGGAAGAGGTCGGGGAGCACGCGCTCGCCGACCGCGGAGAGGGCGGGGATGAAGGCCGCGCCGAGGCTCGCCGGCGCGAGGACCTGGCCGCGGAAGTAGATGCTGCCGGCGCAGAACGCCTGGTCGACGGCGCGGCGGAGGCGCGCGGTGAGGTCCTCGGAGCGCCCTTGCTCGCCGAGCAGGAGCATCTGCCGGTCGCGGGGCAGGCTACTCTTTCGGGGCTCGTAGCGGCGGACCATGGCGCGGCTCCGGTGGAGCTCGCTCGCGAGCTCGTCGAGCTCGGCGTGGTGGCCGGCGACCCAGAGGAGCGCGTCGTGGTGAGCGTCCTGGGCGCTCCGGCGGGTCCACTCGGCGGGATCGCGTTCGGCCTGGCGCACCCAGCGCAGATCGACCGTGACGCAGGCCGGGTCGGCGCTGCGCTTGAGCGCCTTCTCGATCGGCCGGTGGTCCGAGTAGAGCGCGTGCCACGGGAAGCGCCGGCCCTGATAGCGCGGGTTGTCGGGGTCTGCGACGAGGAGGTCGAGGGCCTCCATGACGAGGTCGCCGCGGTCGTCGGCGGTGACCGAGGTGGCGCGGCGCTCGCGCTCCCACTCCTCGCCGGCGGCGGACTGGAGCTTGTAGCCGTCCTTTTCGGAGTAGCCGAGGAGGTTCGCGTCGCGGAGGGACTCGAGGGCGGAGGCGACGTCGGCCTCGCGGTCGCCGCGGTCGAGGCGGTCGTAGAGGCAGCGGGCGACGAGGTTCGCCGTCGTGGGCTTGTCCTCCTGGATGAGCTGCAGGAGCGCGACGGCCTTGGCGCAGCTCCGGGCGAGGTCGTGGTCGGCGCCGGGGCGGGCGCAGTGCTCGAGGACCTTCGCCATCGTGTTCTGGGCGTCGGTGTCTAGGGCGGTCGCCTGGATCTCGTAGACGTCCTCGAGGGTGACGAGGGTGCCGAGCGGGGCGTCGGCGAGGCGGCGCTCGCGGAAGAGCTCGCCGAGGAGCTGGAGGAGGCCGCGGATGGCCTGGTCGTCGCCCTGGCTCCGGGCGGAGCGGACGCGGAGGGCGCTCGTGATCTCGAGGAGCAGATCGATGTGGCCCGGGAGGAGCGGGTAGGTCTCGACGAGCTCCTCGCGGGTGACCTCCTCGCAGCCGTAGGCGAAGAGGCGGAGGTCGTTGCGGTGGGCGTCGAGGAGCGGCTCGAGGGTCGCTCGACCCGGCTGCGACTTGTCGAGGAGGCGGCGGTGGACGACGTCGCGGATGTTGGTCGCGGCGAGGTGGACGCGGAGGCGCGGCGGGAAGCGGTCCTTCATCTTGCCGAGGACGACGCGGTTTCCGGCTTGGTCGAGACGCTCCTGACCCGTTACGAGGAGCCACACGCGTCCCTTGAGGCGCTGGCCGAGCTCGCTGACGAAGGACTGGAGCGTCAGCATCCGGCCGTGGTCCTGGTGGATGTACTGAGACACCTCGTCGACCACGATGAAGAGGGTCTTGCCCGGCGCGCGGTGGTCGAGCATGTGCTCGATGGCGCGGGTGACCTCGCTCGGCGACGCGTTGGCGGCGTAGGTGCCGCTGCGGGTGTCGACCCAGGCGTGGGGCTCGGCGTAGAGGTCGGGGCGCCAGCGGTGGAGGCCCGCGGAGAACTCGTCCTCGGCGAACTCGCGGTCCTTGACGTCGGCCCAGGGGCGGCCGTGCTCGCGCTCGAAGGCGGCGAGGAAGGCCGCCCACTCGTCCGAGCGCTCGAGGCGGAGCTCGTACTCGGCGACCCAGGCGTCCTTGCAGTAGCCGAGGCGGCGCTGGACCTGGCGCAGGACGGCGGAGTGGATGGGCTCGCCGTCGCGGGCGGTGCCGCCGATGTCGAAGACGACCGCGAGGGGATCGACGAGGCCGGCGAGGCGGGTCCAGGCGGTACGGAGCTCGTCGGCCTTCTGCGAGGCGTCGCGGGCAAGGAGCGCGTCGGCCAAGCGGCGGCCGTCGGGGAGGGCCACGCCGTCGAGGGCGAGGCCGAGGAGCTTGGCGAAGGAGGACTTGCCCGAGCCGTAGAAGCCGGAGATCCAGGAGGCGGGGAGGTCGGCGCCGCCGGAGCGGTCGATGGCGTCGGCGATGGCGCCGAGGAGGCGCACATACTGCTCGTGGATGCCGTTCGGGACGCGCTGATGGTTCGGGTGGCCGTCGCGCCAGCCGCCCGTGATGATGTACTCGCCGACCTCGTCGGCGAGCTTCTCCGGGGACTGCTCGTGGAAGTAGACGACCGGCGGGATGTCGCGGGTGACGTCGGAGACGAAGAGGTCGCGGAGCGGGGTCGTCGGCGTTGTCATGGAGGCGACTCCGGGTTCAGCCGTAGATGCGCGGGCGGTAGTCGCGATCGGGGGACAGGACGCCCATGAAGGAGAGGCCCTGGTCGCCGTGGCGCTCGCCCGGGTAGAGGAGGACGACCGGGATCTGGTGGGTGCGGCCGTCGAGGTGGCGGAGGAGCGCCGAGCAGCGCAGGAAGGGATAGAGCGCGCCGGCGCGGCCGAGGACGACGAGGGTGCGGTCGACCTGGCCGGGGTGTGCCGCGGCGAAGGCGTCGACCTCGGCGGCGATGTCGGCGGCGAGGCCGTCGGGCCCCTCGAGGAGGTCGGCGAGCTTCTCGCGGAGCACGTTGAGGGCGCGGTCGTGGCCCTTCGCGGAGGCGCGGCGCTCGCGCTCGATGAGGCGGCGGACGAAGTCGTCGCCGCGGGCGTGGATCCGGGCGAGCAGGAGCTTCTGGAGGGAGAGCGTCAGGACGACCCAGCCGCGCTGCGACAGATCGGCGGTGAGGCGGGCGGTGTGGCCGCGGAGGGCGAGCTCGTCCTTGGGGGGGTAGACCAGGAGCGCGAAGCGGTAGTTGCGCATGGTCGAGATGCGCGGGACGTCGCCGTCGAGGAGATCGGAGCGCAGGGCGGCGAAGGTCGCGTCGAGGCTGCCCGGGGCGGGCGCCAGGCCGAGGGAGGCTTGCGTCATGCGGTCGGACCTCCGGCGGCGGCGAGGTCGAGGGTGGCGGCGGCCCAGGCGGCGAGGTCGGGGTAGGCCCAGTGGACGTCGAGGCTGTCGCCGAGGCGGCGGAGGGTGACGGCGCCGAGGGTGCGGAGGCGGTCGTCGAGGGCGGGGCCGACGAGGCCGACCGACTCGAGGTAGGGGTTGTCCACGAGCGTGCCGGCGAAATGGACGCCGCGGAGCGCGTGGAGCAGGTAGGCGAGGGCTTCGTCCGGGACGCGCGGGGCGAGGAGGGCACGCGGGCCTGCGGTGCCTTGCCCGCCCTCGATGAGGCCGGCGGCGGCCGCGGCGCCGAGGAGCTTCGAGGCGAACTGGACGCGGGTCGTCGTCGTCCAGCGGCCCGGGGCCTGGGCGTCGACCCAGGCGACGACGGGGTCGCGGGAGACGTTGCCGAGGGCGCGACGGGCCGGGAGCCAGGCGCCGGTGAAGCGGCGGTAGAGGGGGTCCGCGAGCTGGAGGTGCCAGTGACAGACGAGGCGTCGGGTGTCCGTGGGCATGGTGCGCCAGCGGCGGAGCACGGAGAGGGCCTCGGGGAAGGCGTCGAAGCGGCCGCGCATGTTGGCGAGGAGGACCTCGACGCGGTCGAGGCGCTTCGGGCCGAACCAGAGGCCGTCGAAGGCGACGTGCGCGCGCGGGCGTGGGTCGGTCGGGTCGACCTCGCGCCAGTAGGCGCGGGACTCGTCGACGGCGAGCGCGCACTTGAGGAGGCGCGTGTGGAGGGCGGTCGCCTCGGCGGGCTGGTGCGGCGGGGTCACAGCGCGACGTGCGGGAGCGGGTAGCGGCCGGCCACCGGACGCAGCGCGGCCGCGAGGTGGCGCGCGAGGAGCGCGGGCGCGGTCGGAGGAGCCTTGAGGCGGCGGCCGAGCGGGGTCGCGTCGTGCGCCGGCGATGCGTCGCACGTGGCGGCGAGCCAGTCGTCGAAGCGAGCGGGGTCCCACGGGGACGCGAGGAGGGCGCCGAGGTCCGGCAGCGCCTCGGCGGGAGGGCGCTGAGCGGTCTTGAGGGCGCGGAGGCGGTCGTCGAGGGCCTCGTCGAGGGCGAAGCCGAAGCGGAAGAGGGTGACGATTCGGTCCGGGTCGTGCGCCTGGCCGCGGGCGATGGCGTCGGTGCGGCGGGCGGCCTCGCGGGCGGCCTGCAGCGTGGCCCAGGGCCAGGTCCGAGGGGCGAGGGTGCGGAGGAGATCCTCGCCGCCGTAGGGGTCGACCATGGCGGTGCGCCACCAGCCGAGGCGAGGCGGATCGGTGTCGGCCTCGCCGGCCCAGGCGACGGCCAGCTGTAGGGTCAAGACGGCGTCGAGGGTCGTGTCATCAGGCTGCATCGGCGGGATGATGGCGTCAGGGACCCGGCTTGTCCACCGCGTCGAATTGGCGCGGCCGTGGGCGCGGGCCGGTTGGGGCTCGTTGAACTCGATATGCGTGTTTCCGGTGACGGCAATCCGTCCTGTGACCGCTCGCCCGAGCGCACGCGGAATCAGCGTCAGCCGACGATTTGAAGGCGAATGTGAATCCTGCCCCCGTCTTCGAGCTCGACCGACAGCTCGGGCGGGTCGTAGCCCTCGCTCTCGAAGTCGTCGGTGATCCAGCTCTCGAGCCGTTCGACCAGGGCAGGGTCGGTGGGCCCCGGGGTCCGCGGCGCGACCTGAATGCTGAAGAGGAGACCGCACAAGCCGTAGATCGTCTCGTAGTAGATGTCGCAGGGATCGGCTACGCCGACGTAGACGCCGGCGTAGCCGGTGTCCGCAAAGACCGTCCAGGGCGCGTCGGGCTTGGGCCCGAAGTAGGTGTTCCAGGCCAGGAACCTCCGGGCGGCCTCGCCGTCGTCCTCGGTCATCCGCGCGATGGCGCCGGCATGCCAGGTGATCACCTCGGCGTGCTCGTCGACGTAGCGCGCCAGCGCCTCTGTCGTGGGTTCGTTGAGACAGAATTGAAGCGCGAACGCGGCGTAGCCGTCCGCCCGCGCGGCCTCGCGATAGCGCTCAGCCCACTCTTCGAGGTTCAGCGCGGCTTCGACTGGCGACGTCTCCATCAAGCTCTCCTCGTCCATGAGGGTCGTCCTGACGCATCCGGACAATGCTATCACGGCCGCGAAGCCGTGCCCGGCCTTCCCTCCGCGGAGGGACCACATGCCGCGGTCGGTTGCATCAGCCTCTGGCGAGGACGCGGGCACGCGCGTCGGCGTGCTCCTGGTCGTCGATCACGCCGTCGGCATGAAGCTCCTGGAGCTCGCGGAGCCGCTCCCTCAGAGCTACGCCGCCTTGCGCGCCGCCGGCGAGCGTCGGCCCTGCGTTCGCGGAGGCGATCGCGTGCGCGAAGCGATGCTCACGCTCGACCTGCACGGCCGCGCTCGGCTCGAGGACGGCGATGATGATGACGCCGATCCAGCCGAGCAGGAGCCCGAGCACGAACCCGAGCCCGGCACGCCCCTTGTTCGACCCGATCACGGCCCCGACGATGATCGCGAGCACCCAGAAGAAGACCACAACCATGAAGCGCCTCCGTGTCCGTTGTCGAAGACAGGATGGCGCACGGTCGGGGCCCGCGAGCGCACTGAACGGGTGTCCGCGGGCGTAGGTTGCGACGTCAGGTTTTGGTGTGGCGCGGCCGAGCAGGGCCACAGGGATGGTGCTCGGCGGCCTGATCCGAAGTCGTCACTTCGTGCGCCTGTTGCGCGGTGGTCGCAGTTTTTTGATTGGAATGTCTTATGTGTCCTGAATTGATTGTGTTTCTCCCTCGCGCGTTCGCGAAAACTTGCGTCGTCATGTTGACGATTGCCGGCGCGGTCCTGCAGCGTCTCAGTAGCTCTTGGACGGACACCGGGAGACGCGACCTGCCTCGCGTCTTTTCTTTTTCCCGGAGGTCCGTTTGGAAACCGAGCTTCTCACCGTCCGCGAGGTGGCCCGCTACGCGCGGTGCAATCGTCGCACGGTCTACCGCGCTGTCGCGTCCGGCGAGTTGAGAGCGGGCCGGAAAGGCTCGACGCATCTTCTGTTCGATCCGGTCGATGTGCGGCGCTGGGTCTTCGGTGACTCTGGCGCTGCAGATTCTCGTAGCGATTCCAGTGCGGCGGAAGAGCCACCGCCGCAGGCTGCCCGGATGAGCACCTCGAGCAACGGTCGGCGCCGCGATGGCTGACTTCGGACCGATCCCTCGAGATGTCTTCAGCGACGTAAGGCTCCGGCGGGTTCCGCCCGAAGCCTTCAGCCTTTTCATCGTGATCTTGGCGCAGGTCGATCCGCACGGTTTGTTCGAGGCGGATCCCGTGGAGTTCGCGACGACCATCCGGCGCGTTCAGGATGTCGAGTACATCGCCAACCATCTTGATGCGCTCAGAGCTGCCGGGCTGATTCGCGTCTACTTCGGCCGCACCGAGCACGACCAGACCATCCTTGTCGGAGAAGTGGTCGGCTACAAGGACTACTCAGGCCTTCCCGACAACGCCCGGTTTCCCTCGAAGCGACCGAAACGCTCATTGCCGGAGGAGGCGTCCGACCTGGACTCCCCGGCGCAGCTCACGAGCATGATAGGGGCGGGCGCGGCGGCGCTGCGTCCGACGGCGCAAATTCTGAATCCCGAACGGCGTGCGAAGGACGTCGGAAGCCCATCGGAAGTGTCACCTCGCTCGACCGAGCGGGCCTCGGGGGCCGGCCGGGTGGACGACGAAGGCCCGCCTACGAAGGCGAACGGAAGTCCCGCCGAAGGCTCCGCGAACTCGGTGCGCAGGCAAGACATAGACAGAGAACGAGAAGAAGAAAGAAACAGAGACGGGGGCGCGCACGCGTGCGCGCGCGAGACGGAGGCTGCGCCGGCCCCCCCGCTTCCAGTCAAGAAGACGGATTGGAGGCCATACGGCGATTTGCAGGCTGCGGCAGAGCCTGTGGCGGGGTGGAGGCAAGACCACCGCTACTCGGCTGATCGGTGGCTTCAGGTGCAGCTCGAGCGCGCTCCGACTGCGATGGTCACTGCCAACGACTTGTTGCGGCTCGCCGAGGAATACCCGAGCGAATTCGTGCATGCCTGCCAGCGACACGTTCAAGATGTGCGTCAGAAGGCGTGGAAGCGGCCACTCAGCTGGTTGGCCAACGAGTGCAAATTCGTCCGCGAAGACACTGAGGACCGTCACGGTCCAAACGTCCAGCCCCGGGCGAAGCCGACTGGCGGCATGATGGTGCCGATCGGACCGCCAATCATCCTCAACGACCCCATGCTCGATGAATTGGACGAGGTGGGGAGATGAAGTACCGGACGCTGGAAGTCCGCGTCTTCGGCGGTCGGAGGGGCTTCGTCCGGTGCGGGGTGAAGGGCGATAGCGCCGATATCAGGCCCATCGCGAGTGATGGACTTGGCGGAGGTGAGCCCGTCACTTCCCCCCGGCGGCGTAGCTCTGGGCGCGGCACGAGGACGTGCGAGCGTGTGGCGACGTGTAGGAGCGACGAGCAATGATCGAAGAACTCGAAGCTCGGACTTCAGGCCTGACCGTGTCCGAGGTCGCCAAGCACCTCAGCATGACGGAGAAGGGCGTCCGAAGCATGCTCGAGGCCCGCAAGCTCCCGTACTACAAGGTCGGGCGGCTTGTTCGCATCGACCCCAAGGAGCTGCTACAGTGGCTGCGGGAGAACCGAGTCAGCGCTCTCAAGCGGAGCAGCTGACATGGCGTACAAGCGCGGAAACCAGTGGTACACGGACGTCCGGTTCGAGGGCGAGCGGTACCGGATCAAGAGCCCCGTGAACTCGAAGCGCGGCGCGCTCGAGTACGAACGGCTCATCGTCTCGCGTCGGATGAATGGCCGCCCCGCCACGGGTGCGCTCGAGGACGAGGACGCGCCCGAGGAGGTGGAGGTGCCGCAGGAGCGGCCGGAGACCTTCGCCGAGTGGGCGAACCAGTGGCACGAGGTCATGGTCGTCGCCAACGACGCGCCGAGCGAGATCGCGAGCAAGCGACGCATCCTCGACAACCATCTCCTGAAGCACTTTGGCGAGATGCTCCTGTCGGACATCGGATACCCCGACGTCGAGCGCTACAAGGCGCTCAAGGTGGCCGTGCCGCTCAAGGCGAAGACCATCAACAACCACCTGACCGTCCTGCGGACGTGCCTCTCGGAGGCCGTCAAGTGGGGCAAGCTCGACGTCGTCCCCATGATCAGGCAGCTCAAGATGCCGGACGCCCCGTTCGACTTCCTGGAGTTCGACGAGGCCGAGCAGCTCCTGAACGCGGCCACGGGCGTCGAGCGCACGATGATTCTGCTGGTGCTCCGGGCCGGCCTCCGTCGCGGCGAGCTGCTCGCGCTCCGCCAGGACCGCCTCGACCTCCGACGCAACCTGATCCGCGTCGACGCCGCGGTCAGCGAGAGCGTTCTGCGCGACACGACGAAGGGCTACAAGAGCCGCTCGATCCCCATGGCGGCCGATCTGAAGGTCGCGCTACAGAGTCAGCGACACCTGCGGGGGCCCTTCGTCTTCTGCGAGGAGGACGGGCAGCGCCTGACGACCAACCAGGTGAAGCGGATCGTGCCCGACGCGTGCCGCCGTGCCGGCCTGCGCGAGGTGAACTGGCACGTCCTCAGGCACACGTTCGCGAGCCACCTCGTGATGCGAGGGGCGACGTTGAAGGCGGTCCAGGAGTTGATGGGGCACCGCGACATCAAGACGACGATGCGGTACGCCCATCTGGCTCCTGGCCACCTGGAGCAGGCCGTTGACCTGCTGGTGCCCGTTGGTCACAATACGGTCACAGGTCGTGGACGCGGCCGTAAGTGATTGAGATTTAACTGGAGGCGCGGGGAGTCGAACCCCGGTCCGAAAGTGGTCCGCAACACAGGCGTCTACGTGCGTAGAATCCGTGATTTATTTGAGCACCTAGAGCTCCCACGGGCAGGATCTCTCGGGCCGGACCTCGAAAGTCTCGTCCAACGCCGTCGAGGTACCGGCGCGGACCAGCTCACATTTGTATAATAGTCTTACCAGCGCCGTGAGCAGGCTCCAGCTCGACCACCTCACCTAATTAAGCGGCGAGGGCAAACGCGTTGTCGTTGGCGTTTGTAAAACCCTACAATTTCTAACCGGGTAGCAGGGCCCCGGACACGCAGCCTGGACTTCACACCCCCGTCGAAAACCGATTCGCCCCCATGTCAACGAGCACCGGCCGACGCGCATCGCGCCGCCCGAGGCCCACCTTACGTCCTCGGCGCGCCGAGTCAATGCCCAGCGCTCCCTATCGCTCGCCGAGACGTCAGGGCTTGTCGGTCAGCAGGCTCCAGCTCGTCACCTCGAGCTGCGGCCGGCAGTAGCTCGACATCGCCAGCTTCACCACGCGCCCCTGCACCGTCAGCCCGATGTCCCGGTGCAGCGCGATGTGATCCATCAGCTTCCGCGTGCTCGCGTTCCGCGGCAGGTACGCCTGGATGAAGCGCCCCCCCGCGTCGTGCAGCCGCAGCGCGTAGTGCGTCCTCGTCGCCCCCCGGAACGCGCAGCTGTACGACGTCGACACCCGCGCCCCCGCCGTCAGCTGCACGTCCTGCCCGACGTACTCGGAGTCGATCTTCCGCAGCTCCTTCCACATCGCCCGCTGCCCCGACACCGTCAGCTGCTCCTTCGTCGGCTGCAGCGACGTGTCCGGACGTCCCGGCGTCAGCGACCCGTCCGGGTACTGCCACCCCCGCGACCACTTCAGCACGTCCACCTGGTCCGGACACAGCTCGCTCAACCGCTCCGGGTCGAACCGCACCTGCACCGTGATCGGCGTCCACGGGTCCTGCTCCAGCACCCGCAGCAGCACCCGCCCGAGCTCCTCGGGCATGTACCCCGTCAGCGTCTCGTACGGCCCCCCGAGCAGCGTGAACGCCTGCAGCCGCCCCGCCGTCCCCCGGTACCCACAGTTGTAGTAGTCCGTCGCCCGCGCGAAGACCCGCAGGTTGAACACCTGCCCGGCGACCTCGTAGCGGTCCCCGATGAGCCGCGACACCGTCGGCCAGTTCCGCGGGTCCTGGTCCGGCGTCCCCTCCGCACGCACCACGTCCCCACGCCCCACCACCGTCATCACCACGGCGAGGGCGCAGACCTTCGACAACATTCGGCTCAGCTTCGACACGCCGCGCATCATCAAAGCTCCCCACGGGCCAGGCAAGTTTGTTTTCTTGCCGCGATCTACGCGCCCTGCTACCCGATTCATCCATGCCCCTCCGGCCGCTCGCACACCTCCGCGCTCGCGCGCTCTTCCTCGCCTCGGTCTGCGTCGCCTGCGTCGCGTGCAACGCCGTCACCACCGACGCCGTCGCCGAGCCGCCGGCCGCCGCCCCGATCCCCGCGTCGCCCGAGCGCGCCCCCGCGATCGCCAGCGCCAGCTCCCCCGCGGCCC
>SBGO01000062.1 GCA_006226565.1 Deltaproteobacteria bacterium
AGGCCCGGTCGACGTCGTCCACGGACAGCGCCGGGCGCGACGCCGGTGGGGGTGGGGCGTCCCGGAAGAGGGTCGCCGGGCCGACGCCGATCTTGCCCTGGGGGAGCGCGCCGCCGAGCCACGCCGTGACGCGGAGGAGCGCCTCGGGCGGCGTGCCGGCGAGGAGCGCGGCGAGCCGCTCCACCTTCGCGTTGCGGCTTCGGGTCGCGGCGACCGCGAGCGAGCACTGGACCACGTCGTCGAGGAGCATGGCGGGATGGTAGTGCAATCTCGAGCCGGGCGCGCGGGAGGGGCCGCGGCGGGCGAGCGTGGGGTCCCGCGACCCCAGGCGCGCCCCGCCCGCGATCGGCGTATTCCACTCGCCGATCGCGCCGCAGGGCGCGCGGAGGCCCGCGTGCAGCGCCACTTTGAGGCTAGGGGGTGAATTCGTTGGGTTTTCGTCGGGAAGGTGGTATCGGAATTGCACAAACGCACGCGAACGGTTTGGCGTGGGGTCGTTGGACCCCGGAGGTGTGAGATGCGACGGCTCGAGGGTTGGCTCCTGCCGGTTTTGGTGCTCGGACTCATGATGGGGGCTTGTGACAGCTCGTCCCCGAGCACGGGCGACGACATCCCGATCGACGACGAGTACGGCAAGCCGCTGCTCGACGTGGATCCCGGCACGGGCGGCAAGGCCGACACCTTCGACGGTGGCTACGGCCCGATGGAGAGCGGCATCTCCTCCACCACGGAGGTTTGGAAGGTGACGCGTCGCTGGTACCAGACCGACCCCGCCGCGGGTATCGCCTGGCCGGCCGACAGCGAGCTCACCTGGGACGAGAAGTACGCCGCCTGGATCGAGAGCATGCCGCAGCTCGAGGACGGCTACTACACGACCTTCACGATGACGACGCCGTGGGGCAAGACGCTCCCGTCGCCGGCGCTCGAGTGCGCGGAGACCGCCATCTTCCTGCGCGCGACCTTCGCATCCTGGTACAACCTGCCGTTCTACATGTCCGCCGGCTCCGGCAGCTCGCGCATCCACTACGGCCACTTCGGCATCGTCGACGCCGACGGCCGCCGCCTCAGCGGCTACCCGAAGTTCCGCGACTCGTACCGCGACTACACGGACACGGCCGCGCGGATGTCGAGCGAGGAGCTCATCGCGAGCTGGCCGAAGGACGAGAACCTGCGGACCAAGTTCCTGACCACGCGCAAGGACGACGCCAACGACTTCCTCGGTGACGAGGCCTACGCCGGCGCCTACTTCGACGAGATCTACCTCAACAAGCGCGTCGGCCACTTCATGCTGCGCCTGCTGACCAACTTCGGCTCGATGCACCTCGCCGGCGCGACCAACACCTTCAACCTCAAGCCCGACGCGACCCGCTCCGGCGACGTCCTGCTCGAGCGCTGGCAGCGCAACGGCATCGGCCACACCCTGGTGGTCAAGCACACGGCGCAGCTGACCGACGCCAAGATGGAGATCGAGGCGATGTACGGCTCGATGCCGCGCATCCAGCCCCGCTGGTACGACACCGCGCAGTCGAAGCACTACTTCACCTCCGAGATGACCGGCGGTGAGGGCGAGAACTACGACGGCGACGAGTACGCGACCCTCGGCGGCGGCATCAAGCGCTGGCGCACCCCGGTGGTCAAGAGCGGCCGCTGGTACAACATCGTCCCGGTTCGTGACCGCGAGCTCTACATCGACAGCGCCGACAAGGCCTCCATCGCCGCCCGCCCGGCGCGCTTCGCCGAGCTGATGGGCGAGCTGAGCCCCGCGGAGAAGCGCGACGTCGCCATCGCCCGCATCGAGGACGCCCGCCGGAGCCTCGAGGCCCACCCCGCGTCCTGCGCGAGCCGCACCCGCCGCGAGGAGGCGTTCGCCGAGCTCTACGAGGTCGAGCGCTCCGAGGGCCACGACACCGCGATGACCGACCGCACCTACCGGACCTTCGACGACTACGTGTTCGCGGAGCTCCAGTACGAGGTCTCCAAGACCTGCTGCTGGAACAGCACCACCGCCGCGATGTACCAGATCGTCATGGCCTACAACGAGCAGCACGTCCTCGACCACGCCCAGGGGACCTGCAACGAGCCGGTCGTCTTCAAGGCGAGCAACGGCGGCGGCTACGACGTCTTCGCCGACTACGCCGCCGCCATCGGCCAGGGCGACGCCTGGGTCCGCTGGACCGAGGACGAGCCCTGCTCGCAGCGCGACGTGGCGGAGGACACCGAGGTCGAGCACGCCTGGACGGACTTCTGCGACGTGCGGGACGACGTCCTCGACACCGACCGCCCGACGAACTGATCCCGTCGGTCGGGTGACCCCCGAGAGCGCGGCTTGGCGACAAGCCGCGCTCTTTTTTTCAGGCTCGTCGGGTGGCGCCCAGCCGGCCGCCGCGGAGGTGTCCATGACGCGACCCATCACGCCGTGCATCTGGCTCGACGACCAGGCCGAAGCGGCTGCCGAGCTGTACCTCGCAGCCTTCCGCGACGCGCGGGTGACGGCGGTCTCGCGCTACCCCGGCGACAACCCCAGCCAGAAGCCGGCCGGGAGCGTCCTCACCGTGGAGGTCGAGCTCGCGGGGCAGCCCTTCACCCTGCTCAACGGCGGGCCGATGTGGTCGCCGAACTCCAGCATCTCGTTCTTCGCGCACGTCGACACGCCCGCAGAGGCGGACGCGCTCTTCGCCGCGCTCGAGGTCGGCGGCGTCGTGATGATGCCCCTCGACCGCTACCCGTGGAGCGAGCGCTACGGGTGGGTCCAGGATCGCTTCGGCGTGTCCTGGCAGGTCATCACCGGCCGTCGCGAGGCGGGCGGGAGCGCGGTGAGCGTCGTCCCGTGCCTGATGTTCGCCGGCGCGGCGCGCGGGCGGGCCGAGGAGGCCCTGCGCACGTATCAGGCGCTCTTCCCGGGCGCCGGGATCGACGCCATCGAGCGCTACGCGGCGGGTGAGGGGCCCGAGGGCGCGGTGAAGCACGGGCGCCTCGCGCTCGGTGGCGGCCGCGCGCTCCTCGCGATGGACAGCCACGTCGACCACGACGTCCGCTTCGGCGCGGGCGTCTCGCTCCAGCTGATGTGCGCGGATCAGGCCGAGATCGACCACTTCTGGGACGGGCTCGGCGCCGGCGGCGGCCAGCCCGGGCCCTGTGGGTGGCTCGAGGATCGCTTCGGCGTCTCGTGGCAGGTCGTGCCCGAGCGTCTCGGCGAGCTGCTCACGAGCGGCGACGCGGCCGCGCGCGACCGCGCCTTCCGCGCGATGCTCGGGATGGGGAAGCTCGACATCGCCGCCCTGGAGGCGGCCCGCGACGGGCGCTGAGAGGCGGCCGGATCAGCCGTTTCGCAGCTGATCGTCGATGTCCGCGAGCTGCCCGCCGAGGTGGTCGCAGATCGCGTTGACCGTCGGGCGCACCTGCGCGAACGGCATCTGCCACACCGAGTTCCCGACGTCGCGCAGGACCCTGGCGAAGTCGCTGTCGACGTCGTCCCACCGCGGGGCGGTGTCGCCGACCGCCTGGGAGAGCGCGCCCTGGGACTGCGCCTGGCGGAGCCGGTCGACCGTGCCCGCGATGAGGTCACGGAAGTTCTTGAGCTCGGTGTACTGCTTGGGCGTGAGGGCCACCTGCCACCTCCGGTTTGGCGGGATGATACCCCTGCTTTCGTCGCGGGCTCAACGGCCACCGATGCGGTCCCCGACGCGAAGGGACGGACGCAGGCGGCGCCCGCCTGGGCGGACCGGGTCCGGTTGCGGGGGCGGGCCGACTTCGCGACAATCCGATCAAAGGACCGTTCGCGCGCGGAGGGAGGACCGGATGACCAGCACCGTGACGATCACGCTCGAGGCGAAGACGGCGAGCGATCTCATGACCTCGGGCCCGGAGGCGGTCTTCGAGACGACCGCGCTCAAGGACGCCGCCGAGGTGCTCGTCCGCTTCAGCGCCGTGCCCGTCGTGGACAGCCAGCGCCGGGTCGTGGGCGTCCTCAGCCGCACCGACCTCGCCCGGACGATGAAGGACGAGCGGCCGGCGGCCGAGCTCGACGTGCCGGTGGACGACGAGCGCCCGAGCGGCCTCGACTATCACCCGACGCCCCGCGTGTCCGCCGCGATGAACCGCGGCTTCGTCGCGGTGACGCCGACGGCGAGCGCCCAGGAGGTCATCGTGACGATGGTCGAACGGGCCATCGGCCGTGTCTTCGTCGTGGACGAGGAGCACCGCCTGGTGGGCGTCATCTCCTCGACCGACATCCTGATGGCGCTGCGCTGCTGAGCGGGGTCGTCCGAACGCTCGGCCTGCGCCTATGAGCCGCGCGGGGAGGGCGTCGGCCTACGCGCGCCGTCGCTGGCAGCGCGGGCAGAAGTGGGTGCCGCGCTGGGCGACGACGCGGCGGACGAGCGTCGTCCCGCAGCGGCGGCACGGCTGGCCGTCGCGCCCGTAGGCGTCGAGGCGACCGACGTACTCGCCCTCCTCGCCGCCGACCGTGCGGTAGTCGGAGAGCGTCGTTCCGCGCGCCTCGACGGCCGCGGTGAGGATGTCGACGATGGCGTCGCGCAGCGTCGCGATCTTGCCCCGAGACACGTCGGCCGCCGCGGTCTCGGGGTGGATGCGCGCCCGCCACAGCGCCTCGTCGACGTAGATGTTGCCGAGCCCGGCGACCGCGCGCTGGCCGAGGAGGGTCGCCTTGACCCCGGCGCGCCCGTGGAGGCCGGCGGCGAGCTGCGCGGCGGTGAACTCGGGCGCGAGGGGCTCCGGGCCGATGGCCGCGAGGGTCGGGAGGGCGCTGCGGTCGCCCTCGAGCGCCACGAGGAAGCGGCCGAAGCGGCGCGGGTCGCGGAAGTAGACGACCTCGGGGGCGGGGCCGTCGAGCGTGAGCGTGACGCGCACGTGGTCGGCCGGCGGCGTGGGGCTGACGACGCCGGTCATGCCGAGGTGGATGATGAGCTCGTCTCCCCCGGAGAGAGGGAGCACCAGGAACTTGCCGCGCCTCGTCACCGCCTCGATGCGCTGACCGTCGGCGCGCTCGAGGTGCGCGTACTTCGGGCCTGGCGGGGCGTCGGCGCGGCGGGCGCGGAGGATCCTGCGGCCGGTGAGCCAGGGAGCCAGCTCGCGGCGGACGGTCTCGACCTCGGGAAGCTCGGGCATGGCGGCGTTCTACGACCTCGAGTCGGGTCCGGGCAAGGGGCGGCCCGCCGGACGGACGGGGGCGTCCGTCCCGGCCTGTAGGCGTCGGGCGGCTCGGAGGGGATGTCGACGGTCCTCACCGTCTGGCTCGCGCGTCGTGACGGCGGCGCGCGGCGTGGCTCAAGCGAGCAGGAGCTCGACCATGCGGCGCGCGTTGTCGGCGGCGTTCGCGTCCTTGGCGGCGTAGGCCGCGACGCGGGCGCCGTCGATCAGCGTGACGATGCAGCGCGCCGTCGCGGAGGGGGAGGGGTGCTCCATCTCGCGCAGCAGCAGCTCGAACATCGCCATCATCCGGCGCTTGTGCTCGGCCGCGGCCTCGCGCCACACCGCGCTCGGCTCGGTGTCCTCGTAGGCGGCCCGGATGAAGAGCCCGCCCTTGAACTCGGGATCGGCGATCTCGTCGCCGAGGCGGTCGAAGGCGGCGAGGATGCGCTCGCGCGGGCCGCCGCCGGCGGCGTTCATCACCTCGACGAAGCGCCGCCGCACCTCGGCGTCGTGCTGGGTCAGCACCTCGTGGATGAGGGCGTCCTTGCTGCCGAAGTGATTGTAGAGGGTCATCTTGGCGACGCCCGCCGCGGCGAGGATCGCGTCGATCCCCGTCGCCCGGAACCCCTGCTCCAGGAACAGCGCCTGGGCGGCGCGCACCAACCGGCTTCGTCGATCGGACGTCATGGGAACCTCTGCCTGGCGGATGTCGCCGCGCACGGAGCGCGACGACGCGTCACCGACGAGCCGCGGGGTGGCTCGCCGCGTGGGGGGAGTTGGCGTGTACATGATGGAACCGTTGTAGCTGACCGATCGATTCATGGCGAGCGCGCAGGAGAGCGTCGGTCAGCGCAGGGGGAGCGCAACGGGTCGCGCGATGTCTGATTCGTGTGTCTCCCAAGATACTTCCAGCGGCCTCAGGCGCTCAAGCCCCGCGCCGGGGAGCGTCGCCTCGGGACGGTGTGCACGATGATCGGAGGGCTTGCCCTGCGCCCAGGAATCGGCAAAGGTCCCTTCGTCGGAGGCTGGATGCAGAAGTTCATCGCTGTGGCGGGGAACATCGGCGCGGGAAAGACGTCTCTCGTCGAGTTCCTCGAGAAGAAGTACGGCTTCCAGCCGATCTACGAGCCGCATCGGACCAATCCGTACCTCGACGACTTCTACGCCGACATGAAGAGCTGGGCCTTCCAGAGCCAGCTCTACTTCCTGACCCACAAGTTCCGGCTGCACCTGGGGCTGGGGAGCCAGAACGGCACGGTCGTGCTCGATCGCACGATCTACGAGGACGCCGAGATCTTCGCGCGCAACCTGCACGCCGGCCGCTTCATGACCGACCGTGATCACGGGCTCTACCAGGAGCTCTACGAGTCGATGAAGCAGGCCCTGCGCCCGCCCGACCTCCTGATCTACCTGCGCTGCTCGGTGCGCGCGGTCCGACGCCGCATCAAGCAGCGCGGGCGCCCCAGCGAGCAGGCCATCAAGACGACCTACATCAAGCGGCTCAACGATCTGTACGAGGACTGGATCGGTCGCTACGACGCGAGCCCGCTCCTCATCTGGGACAGCGAGCGCCAGGACTACCTGACGGACCTGGTCGATCGCCTCGAGTTCAAGCGTCAGCTGGCGGCGTTCCTCTGATGAACAAGCCCCTCTACGTCGCGGTCGAAGGGCCGATCGGCGTCGGCAAGACGACGCTCGTGACGCGCCTCGCCGAGGCGCTGGGGGCCCGCATCGTCCTCGAGGCGTTCGAGGAGAACCCGTTCCTGCCGAAGTTCTACGAGGATCGCGAGCGCTACGCGTTCCAGACGCAGCTCTTCTTCCTGATGAGCCGCTTCAAGCAGCAGCAGGAGCTGCTGCAGCCCGACCTCTTCGCGCCGAACATCCTGGCCGACTACCACCTGCTGAAGGACCGCATCTTCGCGCAGCTCACGCTCGCGGACGACGAGCTCGCGCTCTACGAGCGGGTCTATCGCTCCCTCGAGTCGCAGATCCTCCGGCCGGACGTGCTCATCTACCTGAACGCCCCCGTCGACGTGCTGCTCGAGCGCATCGCGCGCCGCGCCCGCGAGTTCGAGAAGGACTTCGATCCGGACTACCTGCGCGGGCTCGCCCACGCGTACCAGCGCTTCTTCGCCCGCTACGACGAGACGCCGCTCCTGCGGGTCGACAACACCGACCTCAACTACGCCCAGGACGGCCCCGAGGGGGACGCCGCGCTCGCGCACGTCCTCGACGCCGTCCTCCGCCTCGCGGGGCGCGCGCCGTCCTCGGGCTCCCCCAGCTCGCCCATCACCGAGGGTGCACCGTGACGAATCCGACCTCCGAGGCCCCGCACGGCCTCGCCAACGCCTTCATCGGGACCGCCGGGCTCATCGGCGTCGGCAAGACCACCCTCGCCAACAGCCTCGGTGCGCACCTCGGCCTCGACGTCTACCACGAGCCCGTCGACGACAACGCCTACCTCGCGGACTTCTACGCCGACACGGCGAAGCACGCCTTCGCGATGCAGGTCTACCTGCTCAACCGCCGCTTCCAGCAGCACCAGGAGATCATCTGGCGCAGCCGCGGCGCCGTGCAGGACCGCACCATCTACGAGGACAGCATCTTCGCGCGCGTGCTCGTCGACATGGGGCTGATGGACGAGCGCGACTACCAGACCTACGTGAGCCTCTTCAAGAACCTGTCGCGCTTCATGTGCAAGCCGACGGCGATCGTCTACCTGCACTCGAGCCCGGAGACGTGCTTCGAGCGCATCCAGAAGCGCGGGCGCGGCGTCGAGAAGGTCGTCACCCTGGAGTACCTGCAGCGCCTGTACGCGGCCTACGAGGACTTCGTGCTCGACATCTCGAAGACCATCCCGGTCATCCAGGTGGACTGGGAGAACTTCGGCGACATCGAGGCGCTCGCCAACCGGATCACCCGCGAGGTGAGCCGGGCGAGCTACCTCCGCCGCGTCGAGATGTAGTCCCCCGTCAGCTCTGGAGGCCGCCCATCAGGCGGGTCCCGAAGAGGAGGCCCGCCAGGGCGGCGCCGATGAGGCTGACGTAGCGCGCGATGACGATGACGCCCATGGCGTTGCCGCCGCTGGCGAGGCCGACGGCGACCAGGGTGATGCCGGCGAGCCCCGCGATGAGGGCGAAGAGCCCGGCCGTGACCCCGAGCCCGCCGAGCGCGCTCGAGGCCGTCAGGCCCCACACGCCGACCAGGAGCCAGGCGACCCACTCGACCCCGAGGATGATGATCTGCACGATCTGCCGCGTGTCGCCGCGGAGCTCGGGCAGGACGGCGAGCTGGGCGATCGACCCGATGACGGTCAGGTAGACGAAGATCGCGGCGACGCCGGCGGTCGCGTTCGTGAGGCGCGAGGCGCCCGACAGGGCGATGGCGAAGAGGGCGTAGCCGAGGATCCCCATGCCCATCAGGGTGTAGACGAGCGCCGGCTCCCGGGGCAGCTCCATCTGGACGGGCGGGAGGCCGAGCACCATCACCACGGTGACGAGGAAGGCGCCGATGCCGCCGGCCACGAAGAGCCCGGAGCCGGTGGGCGCGGGGGTCGCGGCGACGGCGGGCGCCGGCG
>SBGO01000567.1 GCA_006226565.1 Deltaproteobacteria bacterium
AGCCACCGCGCCCGCCGCGGCCACCGCCGCCGCCGCCGCCACCGCCGCCACCGCGACGATCCTGGGCCTCGTTGACGCGCAGGTTGCGCCCGTCGAGGCTGGCGCCGTCCATCTTCTGGATCGCCTCGTCCGCGGCCGCGTTGTCCTCGAAGGTGACGAACCCGAACCCGCGCGAACGGCCGGTCTCACGGTCCGTGATGACCTTGGCGTCGCTCACCTCACCGAACGACTCGAAGGCGTTGCGGAGCGCCGCGTCATCGGTACCCCAGCTGAGACCACCCACAAAAAGCTTCTTCGACATTACTTCACTCACACTCTTTCGAGCTGGCGAGGCTCACCAGCTCCTCTACCCGGGCGAATGGCGCCCGACGACCATGCGGCGGCCGCAGGTGACCGCCGCGGCTACCATGAACCACAAGCGTGAAACAGATGCACGGAATTGCGTTTTTTCGACGCGCTTTTTCCACCTACGTCAGTCCGTGACCGGCCCGACCTCGGCCCAGAAGAGCCCGCGCAGATCCCCGGAGGCGTAGCCCGTGGCCTTGTCCTCGGGGTACAGCTCGGCGAGCTTCGCCTGGATCCCGGGCGCGATGTCCGTTCCGTGGCACTTCGTACAAACGTCGCCCACCGCGATCGGCTCGGCGTACCCGAACCGCCCCTCGCCGAGCGTGACCACCTTGTGGACCGGCCGCGCGTCCGGCGCCGCCTCTCCGTACTCGGCCAGGATCGGGGCGAGCCACGCCTGCGGCGCGTTCTTCGGGTTGCGGAGCTTCGCGCTCGTCCGCCCGACCACGACGCCGCCCGTGGACGCCGCCGCCGCGATCTTGGGCGCCTCGTCCCGGCAGACGGCGATCGCGGCCTCGGGGCCCCCGTTCGCCATCGCCTCGCTGACCGCCTTCATCAGCCCCTGCTTCAACGGCTTGAGGGCTGCCTGGGCGCGCGTCACCGCCCCCGCCTGCGCGTCGTCCGACGCCGGCTTCGCCGCGTCGTCTCCCTTGCACCCGGCACCGACGGTCCACATGAGGGCGGCCGCGGCCGCCGCTGCTCCGAGTCGCTTCATCGCCAGTTCTCCTTGGGACCCAGGTTGGTCACCCGCTGGTAGCCCGCCTCCTGCAGCATCTCCTTGGCGATGCCGGAGCGGCGCCCCGAGCGGCAGTAGACCACGATGGCGTGGCCCTTGTCCGCGCCCACGAGCTTGGAGACCTCGTCCATCCGACGCCCGAGCTCCTGCACGGGGATGTTCACCGCGCCCGGGATGGCGCCCGTGGAGAACTCGCCCGGGGTCCGGACGTCGAGGATGACCGCGTGCTCCTCCTCGACGAGGCGCTTCGCGAGGGCCGGATCACGGTCCGGCAGGGGGGCGACCTTCGACGCGGGCGCCGCCGCCGACGGAGACGCGGTCGACGCGGTGGGCGCCGCCGACGCCGGGGTGCTCTCGGAGCAGCCGGCGGCGGTGAGCGAGGCCACCCCGACGAGGGCCAGCCCCACGACAGTGCGACGCAGCGTAAGGATCGAATTCATTTTCAGCATCAGACGGTCTCCATGAGTTGCGGTGCAACATTTGCGGGCCCCGCCGCGGGCACGGCGGACGCTACGGGGTGACGCGCGGGCGTCGTCTTGCGAGCGCACGCGATCTTGCCGGCCTGGGTGACCGCCGCGTGCACGTCGTCGAAGAAGTGGTCCTCGCCCAGGCGGTCGCAGAAGCCGGCGCGCGCCATGACCTGGCGCACCGGGTGCTTGACGCAGGCGAGGAGCAGCGTGACCCCCTGCGCGTCGAGATCGGCGCGGAGGTCCTCGAGCGCGGTGGCGCCGGAGGAGTCGAGGTCGTTGATGGAGCTCGCGTCCACGACCACCGCGCGGCAGCCGTCGTGCTCGGCGCCCAGCTCGGCGTTCAGGATGCGCTTGAGGTGCGCGACGTTGCCGAAGTAGAGGCGCGCGTCCATCCGCAGGGCGAGGACGCCGGCCGTGCGCTCGGCGCTCGGGTGGTTCTTCACGTTCTTGTAGTTCGTCGTCCCGGGCAGCCGCCCGAGGACGGCGGTGTGGGGGCGGCTCGTCTTGATGACCAGCCAGCCGAGGGAGGTCGCGACGCCCACCGCGATGCCCTGCTGGATGCCGAGCCCGAGGGTGGCGACGAAGGTGATGACGAGGAAGACGAGGTCGCTGCGCTTGACCTTCCAGAGGCGCCGCACCTCGCGGACGTCCACCAGGCCGATGACCGCCGTCATGATGATGGCCGCGAGGACGGCCTTCGGGAGGTACTCGAAGAGCGGCGTCAGGAAGAGCATCGTGAGCGCGACCAGCGCCGCGGTGACGAGGGCCGCGACGCCCGTGCGGGCGCCCGCCTGGGCGTTGACCGCGGTCCGCGAGAAGCCGCCGGTGATGGGGAAGCCGCCGGTCAGGGAGGCGGTGACGTTGGAGGCGCCGAGGGCGACGAGCTCGCGGTTGGCGTCCAGATCGTAGCGGTTCTGGCGGGCGAAGACGCGGGCGACGCCGAAGGCCTCCATGAAGGCGATGAGCGCGAGGGTGGCCGCCGTCGGGAGGAGCTCCGAGACCCGGGCCAGATCGAGGTCGGGGAAGGCGAACGGCGGCGCCCCGCCCTGGAGCTGGCCGACGATGGCGACGCCGGCGGTGTGGAGGTCGAAGCCCCACACGACCAGGGTCGCGAGCGTGACGACCACCAGCGCCCGCGGGACCCGCGGCGCCCAGCGCTTCAGTCCGACGAGCAGCGCGATGGCGGCGACGCCGATGAGCACGGTGGGGAGGTTCACCTGCTCGAGCTGGACCATCACGTCGCCGATCATCTCGTGGACGTAGGACGACCTCGGGACGCTCACCCCCAGCAGGTGCTTGAGCTGGCCGAAGCCGATGATGAGCGCCGCCGCCGAGGTGAAGCCGCTGACGACGGGCTGCGAGAGGAAGTTGACGAGGAAGCCGAGCCGGAAGACGCCCATGGCGACCTGCGCGACGCCGACCATCAGGGCGAGCAGCAGGGCCAGCGCGATGTAGTCGGGGCTGCCCGCGGCCGCGAGGGGGGCGATGGCGCTCGCGACCAGCAGCGAGTCCGTCGCGACCGGGCCGACCGCGAGCTGGCGGCTCGTCCCGAGGAGCGCGTAGGCGACCAGCGGCAGCATCGACGCGTAGAGGCCGACCTCCGGGGGGAGCCCGGCCAGCATGGCGTAGGCCATCGCCTGCGGCACCAGCATGATGGCGGTGGTGAGCCCCGCCATCGCGTCACGGCCGAAGACACCACGATCGTAGCCGCGCAGCGACTCGAACAGCGGGAAGATTCGGCGTAGACGTTCCATCGGGACTCCTGAGCTCTCTCGCCCGGGAGCACTACAATCCCCGTGCCACCCGGTCGCACCTCGCGATTTCAGTGAGTTGTGGGCGCCGATGGGAGCACGGGGCCGCTGCGCGACGTTCCATGTTGAAACATGTCGCAACACCGTGGGACGCTCCGGACCGGAGACGACGGAGGGCCACGCGATGAGGAAAACCCCGGTGGGGCCGCCCGACCGGCCCGTGGTCAACTTCTACGGCATCGTCACGGCGTCGCCCGAGATGATGGAGCTCTTCGAGCTGGTCAAGAAGGTCGCGCGCACCGAGGCGCCCGTGCTCGTGCGCGGTCAGACCGGCGCCGGCAAGGAGCTCTTCGCGCGCGCGATCCATCGCCTCAGCGGGCGCGCGAGCGGGCCGTTCCAGGCGATCAACTGCGCCACGCTGAGCGCGTCGATGCTGGCCAGCGAGCTCTTCGGGCACGTCAAGGGCGCGTTCACCGGCGCCATCCGCTCGCGACCGGGCCTCTTCCGCCTCGCCGACGGCGGCACCATCTTCCTCGACGAGATCGCGGAGATGCCCCTCGACATCCAGGCGCAGCTCCTGCGGGTCCTCCAGGACAAGACCTTCACGCCGCTCGGCGGGACCGAGTCGATCCAGGTCGACGTGCGCATCGTCTCGGCGACCCACCGGGCGCTCCGGAGCGCGGTGCAGGCGAAGGCGTTCCGCGAGGATCTGATGTACCGGATCCGCGTCGTCCCCATCTACCTGCCGGCGCTCGCCGAGCGCACCCACGACGTCGAGGCGCTGACCTGGCACTTCATCCGCGAGATGAACCGCCGCGGCGGCCGCCAGATCGAGCGCATCGGCCCCGGCGCGATGGAGGCGCTGCTCGAGCACCCGTGGCCGGGCAACGTGCGCGAGCTCCAGAACGTCATCGCGTACGCCTACGCCGTCGGCGAGGGCCACATCCTCACCTGCGGCGAGCTCCCGCCCGAGCTCCGCGGCGAGAGCCCGCCGGACGAGCTCTCGCGCCCGGTCGCCGTCGACGACAACGAGCGCCGCCGCATCGTCGAGGCGCTCACCTGGGCCAACGGCAAGAAGGGCGACGCCGCCGAGCGCCTCGGCATGAGCCGGACGACGCTCTGGCGCAAGATGCGCGAGCTGCGCATCGACTGACCGCGGCGGCTACCCCCGCTGGCCGGCGAGGCCGCGCAGGTAGGCCCAGGTGTAGATGCCGTCGTCGTGGCCGTCGCCCCAGGTGATGGCGAGGCCGTAGTTGCCGACGGGCTCGACCGAGTCGATGACGGTCTGCTTCGCGGCGCCGACCAGGCTCGACGAGGTCAGGATGTTGAACGCCTTGGGCACCGTCCCGTGGGTCCCGCGGCAGTCGGCGCAGGGGCACACGGCGCGCAGGAGCTCGGGGGTGAACGCGTCGGAAACGCCGTCGTCGAAGACGATGCGCATCGCCCCGTCATCGGTCCAGCTGAGCTCCGCGGGCTCGATCCGGGCGTAGTGCTCGCGGGTGTCCTGGGCCCGCTCGATCATCGCGTCGATGGCGTCGTTCTTCTTCATCATTCGCTCGCTTTGGGTCGCGTCACGACCAGGTGCGGCTGGTTGTTCACGTCGGGATACCCGAAGAAAAACGCAATCTTCCGGTAGGGCCGCGACGCGAAGTGCGCTGCCATGTCCTTGGCACCGGCGTGGGGGGCGCTGAACATCGCGCCGTCGAAGCGCCCCCAGACGTCCTGCTCGAACCCGGCGGCCGCCGCGTCCGTGGGCGTCGGGCAGGTGCTGTCCGAGATCATCCACGCCATGCTCGAGAGCAGCCACCCGCGGATGTTCGAGAACGGCGCTCGCCACAAGAGGTAGCTCGCCGCCTTCGTCATCGCGGTGATCCGCCCCTTGGCGGCGAGGTGCCGGTAGAGCGGCGACTCGGGGGTGAAGTGGCTGTCGGCCAGGTTCTCCCGGATGTGGCGGAAGACCTGGACCGGCGCGTCCGGCACGCCGCGGCGCTTGAAGCGCACCTCGACGTTGGCGAAGCGCTCGTTGAGCCAGGCCTCGCGGCGCTTCTCGGGCACCGCGGCGAGCGCGTCGTCGAGGGCGGCGACGTCCTCGTCGGTGAGGTAGCGGACCGCGCCGTCCTCGCCGAGCGTGAAGTAGCGGACGCTCACCAGCTCGCGGTCGTGGATGGCGAGGCCCACCAGCGCGAAGACCAGGGGCACCGGGACCGGCTCGTCGACGAGGGCGTCGAGGTCGATGGTCCGGTTGTGGTTGACCGCGATGAGCTTCGCGATGAACTCGCGCGTCAGCTGCAGGTCCTTGGCGAGGCGCTTGCCGCGCAAGCTCCGGAGCGCGCGCGGGTCGCCCGAGTACTCGAGCGAGAGGGTCGTGATCTCGCGCGCGTCGGGGAAGACCGCCAGCGCGTTCGTGAGGTCCGCGCCACCGAAGGGGTAGACGACCACGTCGGGGAGCCCGGCGGGCACGACCTCGGCGAAGAAGGGCTGCGCCTTCGGGAGCCAGCGCGTCCGATACTTCTTCATCGCCACGGCGATCGCCCGGCAGTGGTGGCGCACCTCGCCCTCGGTGATGCCGTCGGGCAGCGGCGCGTCCGGCTCGCTGCACGCCACGACCCGCGCGAGCGCGTGGGCGTCGGGTGTGAAGTCGTAGGGCTCCGCGGCCTGCGCGGCGGAGGCCACGAGCAGGGTCGCGAGGGCGCCGGCGAGGGCGCCGGTGCGGCTGAGCGTCGAGCGATTCATGGGTGATTCCGGGGCGCGGGTCCGACCACTCGAACGCGCGGGCGCGAGCCGGCCTTCCGCCGCGCTCACCGGGCCGTAGGTAGTTCCCGGGCCGGGCGCGGTCAACCGCCGGGGCGTCGCAGCGGGCCGCGACGCCCCCAGCGCGTCAGGCGCGGCGCTTGGCGAGGCGCTGCGCGAGGAGGAAGGCCATCTCGAGGCTCTGGGCGTAGTTGAGGCGCGGGTCGCAGAGCGTCTCGTAGGCGTGCAGGAGATCCGACTCGCTCAGCTCCTGCGGCCCGCCCGTGCACTCGGTCACGTCCTCGCCCGTGAGCTCGAAGTGGACGCCGCCGAGGACGCTCCCGAGCCGATCGTGGGCGTCGAAGGTCTCGCGGAGCTCGGTCAGGATGCGCGCGACCTCGCGGGTCTTCACGCCGCCCGCGGTCTTGGTCGTGTTGCCGTGCATCGGGTCGCAGGACCAGACGACCGTGCGGCCGCTCGCGCGCACCGCCTCGACGATGGGCGGCAGCGCCTCGGCGACCCGCCCGGCCCCGAGCCGGGTGATGAGCGTGACGCGCCCCGGACGGTCGTCGGGCTCGAGGACCTCGAGGAGCTTCACGAGCTCTGCCGGGTCGGTGCTGGGCCCGATCTTGACCCCGATGGGGTTCTCGATGCCGCGGAAGTACTCGACGTGCGCGCCGTCGAGGGCGCGCGTGCGGTCGCCGATCCAGAGCATGTGCGCGCCGAGGTTGTACCAGCCCTCCCCGGCGTGGACCGTCTGCGCCTCCTCCCACGGGAGCAGCAGCCCCTCGTGGGAGCTGAAGAGCTCGACGGTGTCGAAGGCGTGGGTCTCGACGCCGGTCGACTCGACGAAGTCGATGGCGTCGAGGAGCCGCGCGACGACCTCCTCGTACTCCTTGCGGTGGTCGACCCGCCGGACGAAGCCGAGCTGCCAGTGGTGCGGCTTGTGGAGGTCCGCGAAGCCGCCGTCGAGGAGCGCGCGGGCGTAGTTCAGGGTCGCCGCCGAGTGGAAGTAGGCGCTCACCAGCCGCTCGGGGTCCGGCTCGCGCGCCTCGGGGGTGGCCGCGCTGTCGTTGACGTGGTCGCCGCGGTAGGAGGGCAGCTCGACGCCGTCGATGATCTCGGTGTCGCTCGAGCGCGGCTTGGCGTACTGCCCGGCCATGCGCGCGACGCGGATGATCGGGAGCCGCGCGCCCCACGTGAGCACGAGGCTCATCTGGAGCAGGATCTTGAGCTTCGCCTCGATGGGGCCCTGGGCGCAGTCGAGGAAGCGCTCGGCGCAGTCGCCGCCGTGGAGGACGAAGGCCTCACCGCGCGCCGCGAGGGCGAGGTGGGCGCGCAGGGTGTCGACCTCGCCGTGGGCGACGAGGGGCGGCAGGGCCGCGACCCGGGCGAGCGCGGCGCGCACCGCCGCGGGGTCGCGATACTTCGGCTGCTGGCGGATCGGGCGGCTGCGCCAGCTCTGGGGCGTCCAGTCGCTCACGAGCGCTCCTCGTCCACGCGCGACGCGGCGTTCGCCATGCCGCCGAGCGCGCCGAGCGCGTTCGTCGACCGGCCGGCGCTCATCGCGTCCTTCGGCGCCCCGAGCCCGGCGAGCGCGGACGCGGCTTCGTCGTCGTCTCCCGCGGCGGCCGCGGGGGCGTGGGCCGACGGCGCGACCTCCCAGCGGTGATGGACGCCGCCGAGCCCCTCGGCGATCTTGGCGAGGGTCAGCACCGCCGGGTGCAGGACCATGAGCTCGACCGACGGCTCCACGCGGCGCACGGTCAAGGCGAAGCCGTGCTCCGGGGCGTCCTCGACCGGGAAGCGCTCGAGCACCTCGAAGCCCTCGGCGCTCGCGGCCTCGGCGCCCTGCTCGCGCGCGGACTCGTCGGGGAAGAGGATCCAGTGCGCGACCTCGCGCGGCCCGGAGAGGTCGTCGCCCGCCTGGGCGAGCTGGCCGACCATGCGGGCGTCGGCGAACCACTGCATCGGGTCGGTGCTCGGGAAGGCGTCGAGGAAGCGCTGCCACTCCTCGTCCTCCGCGTGCTCGACGCGCGCCGGGTGGCTCGGGAACTCCTCGGCGAGCGCCTTGGCGGCGGCGACCGCGAGATCGGGGGTCCGCTTCTTGCGGAAGAAGCCCTTGGCCTTCGGCGCGTAGAAGGTGTGCACCTGCCGCCCGCCGCCGGTGACGCGCAGCGCGTAGCGCGCGTCACAGGCCTCGATGATGTCGTACTCGAGCGCCTCGCGGAGCTCCTTGAGCTGCGCGTTCTCGGCGTCGTCGGGGAGGCCGTCGCCGTCGGGCGCGTTGAGCGTCAGGATGACATCGATGCGCACGGGCCGTGTGCGGTCGGGGGCGCCCTCGAAGAGGTCCACCCGCCACGCGACGTGATGCGTCCGCCCGTCCTTCTCGATGGGGTAGCTGTCCCAGATCATTGGCCACCTCCGCCGTGGGGAGGCCCTTCTTACACGGGAATCGCCGTCGGCGCGAGCACGACGGTCACGGGGCCGTGGCGGAGGCGTACAGGATCTCGTCGCAGCCGAGCGCGACGTTGAGGGACGGGACCTCGCGCAGCACGCCGGCGGCCACGAGCTCGTCGAGCAGGCGCTCGCTCAGGTCGCCCCAGACGTGCGGCTCGGCGGCGCCGAGCGCGTGGGCCGAGAGCGGCCCGTGGGCGGCGAGGTGTCGGGCGATCGG
>SBGO01000671.1 GCA_006226565.1 Deltaproteobacteria bacterium
GGTGTGGCACGCCATGCGCCGCTCGCCGCGCGTCGGGGCCGAGACCCGCCGCGCCCTGGCCGCGTTCACCAAGCCGCACCGCCAGCTGCGCTACGCCGGGGGCGAGGTGTTGGCCCGCGGCCGCGTGCACGGGGCGGAGGTCGTGGTCGACCCGGACGCCCTGCGCTTCCCGGTCCGCGGCTTCGACGCCTTCGACTGGCCACCGACGCCGTCCCGGGTCGAGTACGACACCTGGAAGGCGCTCGCGCTCCTCGGCAAGCGCGGGCTCGCCCGTGTGGACGCGCTCCTCGCCGACGTCGTGGCGGCGTCGCCCGGCGCGGACGCGGTCATCCGCGACGGCCACCTCGTCATCCGATTCTCCGGGGCCATCACGCCGGTCGACGTCGAGCGCGCCGCCGAGCGCGCCGCGAGGCGGGTCGCGGACCTCGATCGGCTCGGGCTCGTCGGCAAGGACCCGGTCGCGCTCGCGGCGGACGCGGTGACGGGCCGCGACATGCCCGACGAGCTCCGCCGGGCCCTCTTCGACGGGCTCGCGACCTTCCACCGCCACGACGAGGCGACCCGCGCCGCGGCGGCCCGCCTCCTCGACCACCGCGACGCCCGGCTCGCGCGGGCCGCCGCCGAGCTCCTCGCCGACGAGGAGGCGGCCGCCCGCATCGACGCGCGCGCCGGCGGCCTCGCCCTCGCGACGACCGAGGACGGCCGGCTCTCGGTCGCCGAGGACGCCGAGGAGATGTCGGCCCCAGCGCGCTCGGAGTGACCTCCACGGGCCGCGCGGGGGCGCGACAACGCGATGGATTCCGTGCACATGCGTCGGTCGTCGGCGGGCGTCGTCGAGCGCGGCATCTGTTGACGGGCCGCGAAAGATGCCCCCCTATTGGGGAGGTTGGAGCGCCAGCCGGCTCCCTCCCCCTCGCCGCACGTCTCCAAGGAGTCGCCCCATGAGCGTCGACGCCACGCCCCAGACCTCGCCCCGCTCCACCCTCGCCCTCGTCGGCGGATGGATGGCCGGGCTCGCCAACGCCGTGATGGCGGCGATCTCCGTCATCGCGCTGGCCGGCGCCGACCGCGAGTGGGGCATGCTCGGCCCGCTCTACGACCTGCGCTTCCTCGTCATCATCGTCGCGCTGGCGTGGCTCGCGGGGATGATCTGCTTCGGCCTGGCCGCCCTCAAGAGGAGCCCGGCGGACGGCCTCGCGGGCGCCACGGGGACCCTCTGGCTGGCCGTCGCGGGGCTCGTGCTGCTGGGGGTCCTGGTCGGGCTCGCCCAGATCGGGGCGGCCGGCGACGCCGTCAGCATCCTGGGTGTCCTCTCGCTCCTGGCCGCCTACATCGTCACCGCGATCCACCTCGGGAGGCTCGGCGCCTCGCTCGGCATGGTGGGCTTCATCGTCGCCCTCGTGGGCGTCGTGGTGGGGACCGTCGGCGTCACGCTCGGCGGCAGCGTCCTCCTGACCATCGGCGCCGTGGTCTTCTACGGCGGGACGGCGGTCGGCTTCATCGTGGGCGGCCGCGCCCTGGCCCAGCCCGTCGCGGGCGCCTGAGACGCCCGCGGGGACGGAACGCCGGAGCGCTCGGTCCCGCGACGGACGGGCGCGACACGGCGCTCAGGTGCCGGCGAGGGTGACCGGGACGAGCTCGAAGAAGGCCTCGACCACGGCGAGCTCGGCGATCTCGGGGTGCGCGTCGCGCAGCTCCTTGCGGAGCTTCAGCAGGTCGAAGATCTCGAAGATGTGCGCCCGGGTCAGGTCCTGGCGCCGGTCGGCGGCGAGGCCCGTCAGGACCGCGCGGAGGGAGCCCATCTCGCGCCGGTTGGCGTTGATGAGCTTGATGACGAAGAGGGCGCAGGCGTCGGCGTCGCCGCCCTGGGCGAGGATGGCGGCGAGGCCGTTGACGACCTTGGCGTGGTAGGCGAGCGCCTCGGCGTAGGGGTCGCTCCAGCCGTTGACCGGGGGCAGCGGCGCGCGGCTGTCGGTCGGGGCGCGGTTGCTGATGCGCAGGGCCTCGAGGCGCGGCGACTTGCGCCAGCGGTAGTGCGGCGCGAGGAGCTGGTCGAGGGCGCCGCGGGCGTTGGCGAACTCGGCGGGGCAGCCGGGGAGGCGGTGGGCGTTGAAGTCGTCCTCGCCGATGGCCTCGACGCGCGGGTCGTTGAGGGCGCCGAGGGCGAGGCACATGACGTTGTAGCGCCGCTGGGCGCTCATCGGGTGGACGTCCCACGGGATGGAGGAGAGGGCGCCGGTCGCGTCGGCGGCGGCCATGGCGCGCTCGGCGCCGACCTCCGGGTCGCGCAGGAGGTAGACCGCGGCGATGCGGTCGGCGGCGTCCTCCTCGTTGCCGATGACCGGCAGGCGGAGGAGCTCGATGAGGCCGTGGCCGACCTCGTGGAGCAGGGTGAAGACGGTGGCGCTGACGACGGCCTTGCCGAGCGCCGCGGCGTCGCCGCCGGCCTTGGGGCGGAAGTACTCGACGAAGCTCGCGACGACCTCGTGGCACATGACGAGGGTCGCGCGCCCGCCTATGTAGGACGCGTTGACGTTCTTGCAGTCGGCCATCACCACGCGGAGCGGGACGGGGAGGTCGAGCTCCTGGGCGATGACGCCGAGGACGGGCTCGAAGTAGCGGCCCTTGGAGAAGGCGGCGTGGACCGGCGCCAGCTCGGGGCGCTCGCTGGGGAGGTAGACGACCTCGATGGGGGACGTCGCCGGGGTGGCGGCGGCCGCCGCGCGGATCTCCTCGAGCCGCGCGTTCGCCTCGTCCTGGGACGACACCATCGGGACCCCGGCGAGGGTGACCCCGGTGAAGTCCGCGTCGCCCCCGAGGGGGTCGCCAGCGCGGAAGAGCTCCTCCGGCGGGAGCAGCCGCGGAGTCGTGAGCTCTTCCGGCAGGATGGAGCCAGCCTGGGCGTGGGCCGAGGTGGCGATGAAGAGGGTGCTCAACGCGAGCAACGCGGCCGCCGTTCTCATGGGTGCCTCCGGGTGTGGAACACCGGGAGAGACGGAGGTCGCGGGGCAGCTCGAAAAAAGAGAGGCGCGAGAGGAGGCCGTCAAGATCGTCAACAGCATTGACGTTCCACCCCAAACACCCGCGACCACACCACCCGCGTGCCCGCGTCGTAACCATCACTCCGGCGGCGTCGCCAGCGAGCGCGCGAGCTCGACGATGAGCGCGGCGACCTGATCGGGCTGCTCACGGTAGGCGTGGTGCCCCGCGCCGTGGACCAGCGCGACCGGGACGCCCGGCACCGCGGCGTCGGGCCAGTAGGGATCCCGGTCGCCCCAGATCGCCAGGGTCGGCACGTGCAGGCGCGCCCGCGAGCCGCTCTTCGAGCTCCTCGGGTATCGGCTCGGCGGCGTCCTCGACCTCGAGGGCGACGCCGGAGCGCTCGAGCGCGACGGCCTCGTGGAGGAGCCGCTCGACCTCGCCGCGGCGCTCGTCGACGAAGCGCGGGTCGTCGAAGCCGTGACACCGCGTCTGCGCGAGGGGCGGCGCCTGCGCTGCCCACAGCTCAACCGCCGCGCCTCCCCCGTGTCACCGCGCGGGAGCCGGATCCGACGTGGCACAGACGACCTCGCCGGCCGCTGGCAGAGGCCCCTCGAGGACGCCCCGGTCGGTGCGGACGAGGTAGCTGCCGTCGGCGAGCGCCTGCAGGGCGAAGATGTCGGCGTCGAGGACGCGCCGCCAGGTCTCGCCGTCGAACCTCAGGAGGCCGAAGTCACCGCCGACCACTACGTCGTCGACGCCGAGTACGTGGGCCACGCGCGCCCCAGTCAACACCTCCGGACAGTGGCGCGTCCACACCCCCGCCTGCCACCGCGGGACGCCTGGGCCCATCAGCCAGACATCGTCCGCCGCGCCCGCCACGACGTCCCACGACGAGACGTCTGTTGCCACACTGCTCGAGCTCTGCATGACGTGAGACCACGCCTCCGCATGCCACCGCCATACGTGGTGAACCGTCTCCAGCTCCTCAAAGAGATTGTCCGAGCCGCGCACCTCGTGCCCCACGACCCAGACGTCGCCGTCGCCGGTCTCCGCGACGGCGCCCAGGAAGTCGACCGGCGCTTCGAACAGCGTGACCTCGGGCGACTCGCCTCCGCCGAAGCGGACGAGGCGGCCGACCCAGTGGCCGCTCATGCGCCGATACGCGCCGGCGACCCAGCTGCTACCTGCGCTCCCCGCGCACGCGTCGTTGGGGACGAAATCGACGCCCAGGTCGTGGGCCTGCACCCAGCCGCCGGCCGACCACCGGAGCACGGCCGCGACCGATCGCGCCGCCGTGCTATCGTCGTCCCAGGCGTGCACGAGGGCCATGGGCTCGCTGGCGCCGGGTGGGAGGAACCTCCACTGCGCGCGCGGCCGGAGCACGGTCCCCTCCCACGCGCCGTCGACCCAGCGGCCGATGACACCGCGGTTCCTGGCGCGGTCGGTCCAGGAGGCGAAACGCTGGCCGCCAGCCTCGACGACGAGCGCGTCGGCGGCCCCGACGCCACAGAGGCCGGTCGGCGACGCGACCGCGAGCCCCGGGCCGCCCCCGAGCCATACGGCGTCGCCACACCCGACCATGCTGGTCGTGAAGGGCGCGTCGAGCTCCGGCAGGGAGCTCCAGTCGCCGGTGGACCAACGCGCGAGCGTCAAGCCGTCGTCGCCGACGCGCCAGGTCCAGGCGGCGCCGTCGTCGGTGAGGGCGAGGGCCCGGAGCGCCTCGTCGGAGGCCAGCGTCCAGCCGGCGCCGTCGCTGTGGTAGAGCCCCACTCGCTTTGGGCCCAGGGCCCAGAGATCCGCCCCGGAGCGGGCGCGAAGCACGCTCAGCCCGACCTCCTCGGGCTGCCAGCCGACGCCGTCCCAGACGAGCAGCTCCTCCTCCCCGAGCAATTGCGGGGAGCCGCGCGTGACCCACGCCCGGGCGGAGCTGGCCGCCCACCCGTCCGTGAAGGACCCGTTCCACACGGTCGACTGCACCGTCCACGCGAGTCCGTCCCAATGATAGAGCGGGACCTCGACCGGCGTGGGCCACGGGTTGGTGTTCACGTAGCCGACCCAGAGGTCCGTGGGGCTGGTGCCGAAGACGGTCCCGACGCCATCGCCGGGGGCGCCCTCGACCGGCGCGAAGGCGCCGCCGCCGTCGCTGCGCAGCAGATGGGAGTGTTTGCCCTCGTCGAGGCTCCAGCCGAACGCGACTCCACCGGCGGTGAAGCCGACGGCGACGCGCCGGCTGTCCACGCGGGTCCAGCCGTCCCCGTAGAGGCGGTAGGTGCCCGCCGCCGTCGAGATCCAGAGGCCCCCATCGGCGTCGACGTGATGGACCTCGACGTAGCCCCCGACCGGGGTCGGGAGGACCGCGCAGAGGTCGTTCTCGCACACGGGGGGGGCGACGCTGCACAGCGAGACCTGTGTCGACTCGAACCAGATACGCGGCGGTGCGGGTAGTATCCCACCGTCGACTCGCGTCAGCACGGGGCCCTCGGCGTCCGTCCCGGCGCTGTCGGAGGCGGCGACGTCTTCGCCGGTCGAGGTGTCGGGGGAATCGGTCTCATCGCTGTCGACGACGTCTGTACCGGTCGCCGGCGCGTGGGCGCCGGTGTCGCAGCACCCGGTGGCGAGGGCCCAAACCAGGAGCGCGATGGCGTGACGTTGCATGGAGCCTCCAGGACCTATGGGTCGGCTCCCACGCCGGCTGCATCTCGCGTTCCAATCGCCGGCGTTCGTCGGACGCGCCGGGGCCTCGGCCTTCGCGTCGGCCGGCTCGTGTCCGTACCCTGCGTGCGAGCGAGCACCCGGTCGCCTCCACGTCGCCCCGACGGCGGGGGCGACGGGGCCCGCCTAGCGCTCGTTGAAGCCCTTTCCGGCGAGGATCTTGGTGGCGCAGGCCTCGACGCGGCGCGCGCGCGTCGCGCTCTGCTTGCCGCCGGAGACGTGGAGGATGTGGCTCCGCTGGCGGCCGGGGGTCAGCGCGTCGTAGGCGCGCCGCAGGTCGTCGTCGGCCGTGAGCCGCTCCTCGAGCTCCGCGGGCATCGGCTCGGCGGCGTCGGGGACCTCGAGGCTCACGCCCGAGCGCTCGAGCGCGATGGCGTCGCGGAGGAACCGCTCGATCTGGGCGCGGCGCTGCACGACCTCGGCTCCCGAGGTGAAGCGGAGGTAGCGCATGAAGCGCGAGCTCGGGCCCGGCGAGACCAGCACGCCCTCGTCGTCGGAGAGCGCCACGCCCTTGAAGAAGCTGAGCGAGCAGTGCCCCCGGAACGAGGTCATCATCACGACGTTCTTGCCGTCGAGGGTGTAGCAGGGCGAGCCCCACTTCATCTCCTCGACGAGCTCGGTCTGGCGCAGGAGCTCGCGCAGCGCCACGAGCGCGTCGGTCCAGAGGTGAACCTTGCACGCGGGGGTCTGGTAGTGGTCGCAGCGGCCACAGCCGTCCTGGAGGTAGGAGTCGACGCTCGTCGTGTTCACAAGCAGCTCGCGGTCTCTACGGGGGCTGGCTCGGCCGGGCTCGCGGCCGCCGTGGGTCATAGCCCATCGCCGAGCCCGCGGCCAACTCCGGGGCTCCGCCCCAGAGATCCGGGCGCTGTGCCCCCGGAAGAAAAACCAGTACGCTGACGGGCGTGGCCGTTTCCCGCCCAGCGGCCCCGGGGCGCTCGTATGCGACTCATCTCTGCCGTAGCCGTCTTCGCGGCGTGCAGCCTCCTGCTCGCCTGTCCGGCCGACGACCGCCCCGACGCCGACACCGTCCAGACCGACGCCGACGCCGCCCAGGCGGACGCCGACACCGCCGAGCCCGACGCCGACGCGCCGGACACCGAGGGGCCGGACACGGACGCGCCGGACACCGCGGAGAACGTCGACGACGCGGACGCCGCCGACACCGCGGGTGCGGACGGGGACGCTGAGCCTGGCGACGCCGACGCTCCCGACGCGACGCCGGACACCAGCCCGCCCGCGTGCGCAACCGCGGCCGACTGCGACGACGGCAACCCCTGCACCGCCGACCTGTGCGACGACGGCACGTGCGCCGCGTCGCCGGTCCCCGGCCCCTGCGACGACGGCCAGCCCTGCACGGTCGACGACACCTGCCGCTTCAGCGCCTGCCGCGGCCGCCCGATGGACTGCGACGACGACAACCCCTGCACCCTCGACGCCTGCGCGGCCGGCGCGTGCACCCACGCCGCGCGGACCGGCCCCTGCGACGACGGCGACCCCTGCACCAGCGACGACGTCTGCGGCGACGGGGCCTGTGGCGGCGCGCCCGTGGCCTGCGACGACGGCAACCCCTGCACCCTCGACGCCTGCGACGAGGGGGCCTGCCGCCACGCCCCCGCCCCCGCGATGCCCTGTGACGACGGCGACCCCTGCACGGCCGACGACGCCTGCTTCCAGGGCCGCTGCGCCGGCGTGCCGAACCCCTGCGACGACGGCGACCCGTGCACCCTCGATCGCTGCGGCCCGGGCGGCTGCCGACACGCCGCGCACACCGGCCCCTGCGACGACACGAACGCCTGCACCGGCCTCGACCGCTGTAACGCCGACGGCGTCTGCGTCGGCGTCCCCCGGAGCTGCGACGACGGCGACCCCTGCACGGCCGACAGCTGCGTCGACGGCGTGGGCTGCGTCAACACGCTCCTCGACGCCTGCTGCGGCGACGGCCTCTGCGCCGCCGGCGAGGGCTGCGGCAGCTGCCCCGGGGACTGCCCGTGCGACGCCCCGAACCTCTGCACCGTGGCCAGCTGCCAGGGCAACGCCTGCACCCTCGCCCCCCGGGTCTGCGACGACGGCGAGCCGGCGACCCTCGATGGCTGCAGCCTCGCGACCGGCTGCACGACCCAGCCCGGCCCCTACTGCGGCGACGGCCAGTGCGACCACGGCGAGACATGCGCCGCCGACTGCCAGCCGAGCTGCCCCGACGGCCAGTGCACCGCCAACGAGACCGCCGCGAGCTGCCCCGCCGACTGCGGACCGCTCTGCGGCAACGGCGTGTGCAACCCGAGCGAGGACTGCCTGAGCTGCCCCAAGGACTGCGGCTGCGGCGCCGGCGACGCGTGCACGCGCGAGGTCTGCGTCGGCGGCGCCTGCGTCTCCCGGCCGCTGCTCGACTGCGACGACGGCGTCTCCTGCACGAACGACAGCTGCGATCCCGAGGACGGCTGCGTGAACACCGTCACCGGCGCGTGCTGCGGCGACGGCGTCTGCACCCCCGAGGCGGGCGAGACGGCGGGCAGCTGCGGCGCGGACTGCGTCGCCGGCCCGTGCTGCGAGGCCCACGCGGGCCCGGGGTGCGGGGTGGCGCCGTGCGTGGCGTGTGTCTGCCAGCTCCTGCCGAGCTGCTGCAGCGAGGGCTGGTCCAGCCTGTGCGCGCAGGTGGCCCGCGTCGGCTGCCCGGCCGAGTGCCCGGCCTGCGGCGCGTGCGGCGACGAGGTCTGCGCCCCCCAGGCCGGCGAGACCTGCGACAGCTGCCCCGAGGACTGCGGCTGCGACGACGCCAACGCCTGCACGACCGACAGCTGCGTCGACCCCGGGAGCGGCTTCCGCTGCCAGAGCGCGCCCTCTCCCGGCTGCTGCGGCAACGGGGTGTGCGAGCCGGCCGACGACGAGGACTGCCGGACCTGTCCGACGGACTGCGGCTGCGACGACGGCGACGCCTGCACCAACGACCGCTGCGTCGCCGGAGCCTGCCAGGTCGGCCCGGCCACGCGCTGCGACGACGGCAACCCGTGCACCGTCGACGCCTGCGACGCGGCCGTGGGCTGCGTCTTCTCGCCGGTGGCCGCGGGCACGCCCTGCGACGACGCCGACGTCTGTACCCTGACGTCTGCGTGCTCCGCGCAGGGGGTGTGCCAGGGGACGGGGCAGAGCTGTGACGACGGCAACCCCTGCACCGACGACCGCTGCGACCCGCAGGACGGCTGCGTCCACGTCCCGGCGCTCGCCGGCGGCGGCTGCGACGACGGCGACCCGTGCACCTCCGGCGACGTGTGCGCCGCCGGGGTCTGCGTCGGGACCAACCCCTGCGACGACGGCAACCCCTGCACGCGGGACTGCGTCAGCGGCGGCCAGTGTCAGCACACGAACGCCAACGGCGTCGCGTGCGAGGACGGCGACCCGTGCACCGACGGCGACCTGTGCCAGGGGGGCAGCTGCCGGGCCGGCGGGCCGCGCGACTGCGACGACGGCAACGCCTGCACGGCCGAGACCTGCATCAGCGCCCAGGGCGGCTGCGTCTACGAGGCCTACGACCCCATCTGCCTCGAGCCCGACAGCGTCTGCGTCGGCGCGTGGTGCTACGTCGAGGGCGCCTGCGGCGACGGCTGGTGCGACGAGACCGAGCGCCACGCGAGCTGGCCGCCGTCGACCGGCGCGAACGTCTGCAACGTCGACTGCCTGCCGCAGTGCTACGGGAGCCACGCCCTGTGCCGGCGCACCCTCTACGACCTGACCCTGGCGGGGACGCACAACTCCAACGCGGCCTTCGAGTACGGCTTCCTGCCGGCGTCGGCGACGCAGACGTACTCGCTGACGCAGCAGCTCGAGGACGGCGTCCGGTCGATGCAGATCGACATCACCGACTGCCAGGACTGGCCCGAGTGGCTCGGCATCCTGCCCGCGGGGGAGCTGTGCCTCTGCCATGGCGACGTCTGCGACCTCGGGGGCTTCGTCGCCTCGGTGGGCCTGGCGGAGATCGCGCGCTGGCTCGAGGCCAACCCGAGCGAGGTGCTGATCCTCTCGCTCGAGGCCAAGGTCGCCGACAAGCAGGACGTGGTGGACGCCTTCGAGGCGGCGGGCCTGCTCGCGCACCTCGCCGAGCCGCCGATGACCTACTGCCCGTCCTGGGACCCGACCTGCGTGCCCGAGGAGCTCCTCGGCTGCACCGAGGAGGAGCGGACGGCCGACGCGTGCCACCCCGATCCCGAGCGCTGGCCCTACCCCTACCCGTGGAACGCGATGGCCGTGCGCGACAAGCGCCTCTTCGTCTTCGGCGCCGACATCAGCCCGAGCTACGTCGCGCGCAGCTGGCACGGGACGCTGAGCTGGGAGGAGCAGCGCTGCGAGAACCGCAACCCGCAGAACGGCGCGCTGGCCTTGCCGCGCGACTGGGAGCTCTACCGCCTGCAGCACTCGCGCTCGTCGATCTTCGAGCTGCCGGACTTCGTCGCGTCGACCTGCGCCAACACGACCGACTACCTGACCGACGTCGTCGCGCAGTGCCAGGGCGAGACGGACCACCGCATCAACCTCATCCAGGTCGACTTCCACGACTCGGGGCCGGGCGTGTACGAGGTCGTCAACATGCTCAACGGCGTGGAGCACCTCGCCGTCCCGTACCAGGACCAGTGCGCCGAGGTCCCGAACCTGCTGCCGTGCATGGGCGACTTCCAGTGCGCCTCGGGGATCTGCAGCGACGCCTTCGTCTGCGTCGGCTGCGAGACGAACGCCGACTGCGGCGCGGGCCGATACTGCCACAACGTCCTCTTCAACTGCTTCGACAAGGCCGCGGACGGCGCCGTCTGCGGGGCGGACGAGGAGTGCCTGTCGGGGGACTGCCACCGCTTCTTCTGCGCCAACTGCCACGGAGACGGCGACTGCGACGGCGGCGAGTTCTGCGACAGCGTGACGTCGGTCTGCAAGCCCAAGCTCGACGCCGGCGCCGTCTGCATCCGCGACGGCGTCTGCGCCAGCGGCACCTGCTACGGCTACTGCGCCGACTGCGACAGCAACGCGGACTGCGCGGAGGACGCGTACTGCCTCGCCGGTGTCTGCGCGCCGGACCTCGACAACGGCTTCTTCTGTAGCCGCGACGCCGAGTGCCGGTCCGGCCACTGCGACGTCGTCTGCGTCGCCTGCGAGCAGGACGGCCACTGCGGCGCGGGCGAGTTCTGCGACCTGTTCGGCGCGTGCGTGCCCCAGGGCGGGCTGGGCGACTTCTGCAGCGCGGACGGCGACTGCACGTCGGGGCACTGCGCCGAGCTCGCCGGGCTCGGGGCGTGCGTCGCGTGCGAGTCCGACAACCACTGCGCCGGCGGCGAGTTCTGCGACACCTTCACGTTCGAGTGCGAGGCGCTCGGCGGAAACGGCGCGTTCTGCTCGGCCAACAGCGAGTGCGCCTCCGGCCACTGCGTCGAGGTGCTCGGCCTCGGCGGCTGCGTGGCGTGCGAGAGCGGCTCCCACTGCGGCTCGGGCGAGTTCTGCGGCGCCGATTGGACGTGCAAGGCCAAGAAGGGCAACGGGTCGGCCTGCGTGACCGGCGGCGAGTGCAGCAGCGGCACCTGCTGCCTGCTGTCCTGCAAGAGCAGCTGCTGGCCCTGACGCCGCCGCGCCGCTCGTGCGGGCTGAGGTGCCGCGCGCGAGAAGGCACGCGGCCGGCCGCTGACGGCGTCAGATGCAGTCCGGACCCGTGCAGGGGTAGAGGCAGTACCGCTTGGTGTAGCAGTTCGGAGCGTTCGGGACGCACTGCTGGAGCTGCTCCCAGTCCGTGCCCAGCAGCAACCCGTTGTATTGGATCCAATGGCACTTCTCGCGACACGTCTCGATGTCCGGGACGCCCGCGCAGGTGCCGATGTCCTGGCACAAGCTCTCGCAGGTGTCGGAGACGTCGAAGATGCAGAGGGAGAGCGGGCCGACCCAGAACGGCGGCGTGGGCGCGTCCGGGTTGATCACCATCGAGGCGGCGCAGGAGGGCGGCCCCCAGTACATCTCGGAGACGTACTCGTCGATGGCTCCTCCGATGCACGCGTCCATGCTCTTGTCCGTGAGCCCCTCCGACGCGAGCCTGCCGGTGCACCACCACGGACACGTCGCGTTCTCGAGGTGAGCGCCGGAGTACGCCTCCCAGAAGCCGCTCTTCGGGCAGGTCTCGGTCAGCGTCCCGCACGCGGAGGCGCAGCCGGGAGCCGGCTCCGACGGGAGCGCGCCGCACGCGGTGGACGCGCAGGCGCCGGCGGAGAGGCAGGCCGCGAGGGCGTTGCGCGGCCCGGCGGCGAGGGACTCGCAGTGGGACGCGCAGGCCGCGCTGTCGGCGAAGACTCCGGAGATGGGGTCCCCGGACACGCACGTTCCGTCGATGAAGGCGCAGGTCTCGGCGCAGCTGGGCTCGTAGCCGAGGCACGCCCGCGCCGTCATCCCGTCGCACTGGCCGTCCTCGAGCGCCGCGTTCACGCACGGGAGCGCGGCGAGATAGCCGGCGTCGCCCGCCGCCATCCCGTCGCAGAGGGCGACGCACGCGTCCGCGTCGTCGAGGACGTCGAGCTCGTGCGCCATGTCGCAGGCGTCGGCCGCGGCGCACAAGGACGTGCAGGCCTCCTGATGGGCCGCCTCGGCGAGGCAGACGTCGAAGTCGGCGCAGTCCGTCAGCCCGACGCTGCAGCCGACCTTCGAGAAGAAGCCGACCCCCTCGCCGGCCTGCGCCGCGACGCAGGCCAGGATGCACGCGTTCGGATAGCCGCCGAACTCGCCGATGCGACCGCACTCGTAGGCTCGCCCGCAGAACTCGCCGCAGGCGACGTCCACGAAGCCAGCGGGGAGCCCCCACGGCCCGGTGGTGCCGTCGGACGCATCTTCGCCGCCGGCGTCCGTCGTGCTCGTGTCCTGCGCGGGCTGCGTGTCGTCCACGGGGTGCACCACGTCCTCGGGCGGGGGCACACCCGTGTCAGGCGTCGCGGTGTCGAGGGACGCCGTGTCCCGCATGTCGTCGACGTCCGCGTCGGGCGTGGACGAGTCCGCCACGGCGGCGTCCACGACGTCCTCGAGCGAGGTGTCCGCGATGTCCTCGAGCGAGACGTCCGCGACGTCCTCGAGCGAGGTGTCCGCGACGTCCTCGGACGAGGTGTCCTGCGTCGCGTCGACGGTGCCCCCGCTGTCGCCGCACCCAGACGCGAGCAGCGCCGCGATCGCGAGCCCCGCGAGGCCCGCCATCCACCGTCGGCCCATGGCCCGTGCGACCGACACGTCGGCGCACCCAGACGTCATCGAGAGCTTCATCCCGCGCGGCCCCCTCTGTGTGTCAACCTCCCGAGGGTACACCCGTTTTCGGGATCGCACCGGGCGTCGCCCCGCTTTTTTCGTCGGCTGTGACGTCGGCACGCGCTGCAGCGGGGTACACGACCGGGTCGGCCGTGTCGCCCGCGGCGCGCGGCAGGCGCGGCTACCGCGCCCAGAGGCCGTAGAACTCGGTGGCCGCCGTCGGGACGATGGCGTCGGCGAGGTCGTTGACGTCCGCCTCGCCCGTCCGCGGCGAGCAGCTGGTGCCGCTGCAGAACGCACCGAGCCCGACCGGCGTGTCGACGTTCGCGCGGTAGTTGGTCGAGAGGTACGAGCGGTCCTTGTTGGTGTCCTGGACGCCGTCGGCCTCGCCGGCCTTGAAGTAGAGGGCCGTCCGGGCGCTCCCGTTGAGGATCGCGGTGTCGCCCGCGCGCGGCGTCGAGGCGGCGATGGTGCAGGCGTGCGCGCAGGCGGTCGCCGCGGAGAGCGCGGCGCTGCCGGTGCAGGTCCAGCCGAGGCCCGCGAAGTGGTCGCGGAGGGTCTGACCGCCGAGGCACGCGGCGTCGGTGCGCAGGAGGAAGGCGTTCCTGTGGGTGACCATCAGCGCGTCGCCCGGCACGCGGTGGAACGCCGCGCTCCGGTAGTCGGCGTTGAGCGCCGGATCCGGCGTGCCGAAGGTCGCGGTCGTGCTCTCCCAGGCGTTGGGCGCGGGGACCGTCTGAAGCCAATTGCCCTGGTTCACGCCGTCGCCCTGGTTGGTGATGTTGGCGAGGAAGGTCCAGCCGCCCCCGTCGGTGGTCATGTCGCAGTACACCTCGATGGCCGGGTCACCGCCGGGGCCGTCGGGGTCGATCCAGTAGAGGCCGTCGCCGGTCGACAGGCCCGCGTCGAGGACGTCGAGGCAGCTCTGGCGGGTCGTGATCTCGCGCACCCAGAGGCCGTAGAACTCGGTGGGCGCCGTGGGCAGGATGGCGTCGGCCTTGTCGTTGACGTCGGCCTCGCCCGTGCGCGGCGTGCAGTTGATGCCGCTGCAGAAGGCGCCGAGGCCGACGGGCTCGTCGACGTTGGTGCGGTAGTCGGTCGAGAGGTAGGCGCGATCCTTGTTGTTGTCCTGGGCGCCGTCGGCCTCGCCGGTCTTGAAGTAGAGGTAGCTGCGGGTGGTGCCGCCGAGCAGCGCCGTGTCCCCGGCGCGCGGGGTGGACGCGGCGATGGCGCACGCGTTGGCGCAGCCCGTCGCCCCGGACAGCACGGCGCTGCCGCCGCAGGTCCAGGCGAGCGCGGCGAAGCGCGACTGGAGCGACGCCCCGCCGAGGCAGGCGTTGTCGGTGCGGAGCAGGAAGGCGTTCTTGTGCGTGATCATGACGGCGTCGGCCGTGAGGGCGTGGAAGCCGGCCCCCCGGTAGTCGGCGTTGAGCGTCGGGTCGGGGACGCCGAAGGTCGCGGTCGTGCTCTCCCAGGCGTTCGGCGTCGGCGTCGTGACGAGCCAGCTGCCCTGGTCCACGCCGTCGCCCTGGTTGGTGACCGTCGCGACGAAGGTCCAGCCGCCGCCGTCGGTGGTCATGTCGCAGTAGGCCGTGAACGGGTCGGCGCCCCCGTCGCCGTCGGGGTCGACGATGTAGGGGCCGCTCCCGAGCGCCGGCTGCGCGTCGTGGAGGGTGGCGCAGCTGGTCTCGTAGGCACAGTCGCTGCCGTCCCCGAGGACGTCGACGCCGCCGGCGCCGCAGTCGCAGGTGAAGCCTCCGCTCGTGTTGGTGCACACCGCCCCGACCGCGCACGTGTCGGTCCCGAGGGCGCACTCGTCGCGGTCGGTGCAGGTGAAGCCGCCGACCGTGTTCGTGCACGTCCAGGCGCCGGGGTCGCCGCAGCCGCCGTTGTTCGTCGCGCACTCGTCGACGTCGTCGCAGTGGACGCCGTCGGCGTTCAGGGTGTAGCCGGCGTCGCAGGCGCAGCTGAACGAGCCGTCGACGTTGACGCACTGCTGCTCGCAGCCGCCGTTGCTGGTCGCGCACTCGTCGACGTCGAGCTCGCACTGCGCGCCGGTGTAGCCCGTGAGGGTGCAGTCGCAGGTCTCGGGCGCCGAGCAGATGCCGTGGACGCACGCCACGGTACACACGGGCGTGGCGCAGGTCGCGCCGCTGTACCCGGTGCCGTCGCAGTTGCAGACCGGGGTCTCGCCCTGCAGCGCGCACACGCCGTGGTCGCAGCCGGGGTTGCAGATCGGGGTCCCGGCGGAGAGCACCTGGCCGTTGGGGCTCGAGGGGTGAACGGGCTGGAAGCGGTGCATCATGTAGACGGCCGTGTCGCTCCAGGTGAAGCCGCCGAGGAGCGGGAGGTAGCCGAGGTAGTGGGTCATGACCTCGGGCCCGTCGTTGACCTGGTAGCCCGTGCAGACGCGGCCGGAGGCGTCCGAGAGGACGACGTCCCAGTCGATGACCGGGTAGATGGTGCCGGGGGGCAGCGGGAAGCCCAGGGCCTCCTGGGGGAACGGGGTGTCCGACGCGGTCGCGCGGGTCGTCAGGGTGCAGGTGCCGAGGGCGGCGAACTTGGACGCGTCGAGGCCGAGGGAGACGTTCCAGTAGGCCTTGCCGGCGAAGCCCTCGACGCCGCGGTAGACGGCGGCGCCGAAGAGGTAGCCGCCCGGGTTGGCGGTCGGGGTGACGTTGCCGAGGCCGACCGGCGCGACGTGGACGTCGAGGGCCTGGCCGGTGCAGTCGACGACCAGGTCGTCCATGTAGAGGTAGGTCGTGCCGGTGAGCGAGCCGGTGCAGGCGAAGCCGAGGACGACCGTCATGTCGCGGGCGCCGGAGGCGTTGTGGAGGAGGTCGAGGTCGGTGCCGTCGGCGTTCTGGCAGTCGAGCTTGGCCGAGCAGAACATGTCCTTGAACTGCACGGCGACGTCGAAGAAGCCCTGGTCGGCCTGGCGCGCCAGGGTGACGTCGAATTGGACGGCGACGTCCGCGTTCTCGACGCACGTGATCTGCCGCGTGACCGGGGTCGGGTTCATGTAGGTCCCGACCGGGACCGTCCCGGAGACGTCGTAGAGGTTCGTCAGCTCGAGGGTGACCGTGTTGGTCCCCGTCGAGGCGTCGCAGGTCCCGACGTAGCTCAGGGATCCGGAGCCGTCGCCGTACTGCTGCGAGCTCATGGCCCGGGTCCAGACGACGTCGCCCGTGCCGTTGGGCCCGTTGTGGACCGTCAGCACATAGTCGGCGTTGGTGATGCCCGAGAGGTTCAGGGGCGCCACGTCGATCGCGAGGCGACCCTCGGGACCACCGGGCTGGGCCTGGATGCAATGCAGCAAGGTCAGGGCGGCGAGCGGACCGAGCCGACGAATGGCGAGGTGTGCCATGGCGATGACCGGGATGCGGGAGGGGATGTGGGGACGGAGCCCGAGGGCAACCCCACGGTAGCATGTCGCGGCGCAGCACGAAACGACGGCGTTCGAGCCCCCCCCGCACGCTCGAAACCGACGGCCTGTGCCGCGACAGACACCGCACGCCGTAGGCTCGCCGAGCCTTGGAGGCACGGGGCCGAGCACAGGCGAAGCAGGCTCACGGCGACTCGGCGAGGTGCGCGTGCTCCCCATCGTGAAACAGGCGAGCCCCTGATGGGGCTCGCCTGTTCGATGTCGCAATGCCGTGAGGGCTACTTGCCGGCGCGGATGGCTTCCAGGGCGTCGGCGACGTGGTTCACGGTGTACTCGAGCTGCTCCGGGGTGTGGAGCGTCGTCAGGAAGAACCGGAGCCGCGCGGCGTCGTTGGCCACGGCGGGGAAGATGATGGGCTTGGCGTTGATGCCGTGGTCGTCGAGCAGGCGCTGGCTGAGCTTGAGCGCGTGCATCGAGTCGCCCGTGATGATCGGGATGACCGGCGACTCGCCCTTCGACGGGCCGTTGTCGAGCCCACGCTGCTGGCACAGCTCGTAGAAGAGCTGGCAGTTGTCGTGGAGCTGCTTCACGCGCCAGGTCTCCTCCGACCACAGCTGCAGCGACGTCAGCGCCGCCACGCCGAGGGTCGGCGGGATGCCGGCGGCGAAGACGAAGCCCGGCGTCGTGTAGCGGAGGTAGGTCATCAGCTCGTTGCGACCCGCCACCCAGCCGCCCATCGCGGCCAGGGACTTCGACATCGTGCCCATCCAGATGTCGACGTCCTTCTTGTCGAAGTCGAGCCCCTGCTCCTCCCAGTACTGGCCGAGGCCGTAGCCCGTCGAGCCGATGGTGCCGAAGCTGTGCGCCTCGTCGACCATGAGCATGCAGCCGTACTGCTTCTTCAGGCGCAGGTACTCGGGCAGGTTGGCGATGTCGCCGTCCATCGAGTACACGCCCTCGACGAGGATGAGCACCTTCTCGTAGTGCGGCCGCAGCTCCTTGAGCTGCTGCTCGAGGTGCGCCTGGTCCTCGTGCCGGAAGCCCCGCCGCGCCGCGCCCGAGAGCTTGATGCCCTGCAGGCACGAGTCGTGGATGAGCTCGTCGTGGAGGATGAGGTCCTTCGGCCCGAAGAGGTGCCCGATGGTGTTGATGTTGGTCGCGTGGCCGCCCGCCATCACCACCGCGTCCTCGACACCCTGCGCCTTGGCGAGGGCCTGCTCGAGGTCCTTGTGGAAGGGGCGCTCGCCGCTGGCGATGCGCGAGGCGCTGACGGACGTGCCGTACTTGCGCATCGCGATGTTCACCGCGTCGAAGACCCGCTCGTCCCCCGAGAGCCCGAGGTAGTTGTAGGACGAGTAGTTGATGATCTCGCGACCCTCGATGAAGGTCGTGTTCCGCGCCGTCCCGTCGTGCACGTCGAAGTACGGGTTCTTCAGCCCGACCATCCCGACGGCCTGGAGCCGGAAGGCGAGGTCCTTGTAGCCCTTCCACTTGGAGGGGTCGACCCACTCGGGCTTGACCTCGAAGGCCTTCGCGTCGTCCTGGGCCGGCTTCGCCACGGGCGCCTCGGCGACCGCCTCGGGGGCCGCCGACGCAGGCGCCGCCTGGGTCTCCTGGGCCGGCTTCACCTCGACCATTTGGGCCGTGACGCCCTCGGCCAGCGCGACCACGGCGCCCTGGGCGTCGCGGAAGACGAGGGTCGCCGAGAACTTGTCCTCGACCGCCTCGCCGAAGTGCGCCTCGGCCGTCAGCACCTCGCCGCCGCGGAACGGGCGGAAGGTGGTGAAGCGCGAGAAGCCGACCGGCGTCCCGGCGCGCCCGTAGCGCGTGTAGGCCACGTAGGCCGTGAGCTGCATCGCGCTGTCGAAGGCGAGCGGGTCGATGGCCCACGCCTGCTGCTCGGTCCCGGGGATCCAGCTCGCCGGCGCCGCGCAGCGGACGGTGCCGCGCACGAAGTCGTCGCCGACGGCGTCGATGCTCGCGATGCCCTGGAGGAGCGGCCCGTGGAAGGTGATCCCGCCGTAGAACTCGGCCAGGGTGAGCCCGGCCGGGGCGGCACCGCCGTCGCGGGCCTCGGGCACCTCGGGCAGCTCGCGGACCTCGCGGACGCCCGCCTTGTACGAGAGCGTCCCCTTCGGCCCCTGCTTCAGCTCGCCCTTGTCGCCCGCGACCGCCACCTCGATGGCCAGCGGCTCGGAGACGGTCACGCCCTGGTAGAGCGTGAGATCCGTCACCTCGAAGGGCGCGCGCACGGCCGCGGCCTCGGCGATGAGGGTCGCGGCGCCGGCGAGCGGCAGGACCGGCACGCCGGCGATGGCGTGGTCGAGGAGGTAGGGGTGCGTCTCGGTCGAGAGCGTCTGCTTGACGACCCCGCGCCGCGTCGTCGGCGGCACGTGGCGGCCGCGGACCACCGGCCCGGCGCCGCTGTCGAGCTCCTCGAGGAGGGCGTCGAGCCCGGCCCGGTCGCCGACGAAGTCGACGCCGTCCGCGCGCATCGCGGACTGCACCGCCGCCGGGATGGACTGCACCATCTCGGAGTTGGTCCACGGCCCGAACTCGGGCACGGCGACCTTCACGCCGGGGAGGTGCTGCACGACCTCGGCCATGAGCGCGTTCGCGGCCGCGTAGTGCGCCTGGTGGGCGTTGCCGAAGCGGCCGGCCCAGGAGCCGATCGCCACGACGCGCTGGAGGCTCGGGCCCGCGGCGTTGACCGCGTTGAAGAGGCCCCAGACCTTCACCTCGCGCGCGACCTGGCCGCGCGCCTCGTCCACCGTCCCGAGCGCGCCGTCCGCGAGGACGCCGGCCGAGTGCACGATGGCGGTGACGCGCTGCCCGGCGAGCACGCTCTGGAGCTGCTCGGCGTGGCGCACGTCGGCGTTGAGGTAGGTCACGCGCTCGTGCTGGGGCGCGTCCGCCGGGGTCGTCCGGCCGACGAGGAGCACCCTGGCGCCCGCCTCGGCCAGCTCGAGCCCGAGGGCCCGCCCGATGCCGCGCGTGCCGCCGGTGACGAGCACGACGTCGTCGGCCGTCGGGACCCACTTCTCGGCGGCGTCGAGCGGCTTGGTCCCGAGGACCAGGCGCGTGCCGTTGACGAAGCGCACGTCCGCGGAGCGGTCGGCCGTGGCCAGCTCGGCCACGACGCGGGCCGGATCCGGCGCGAAGCAGCGGATGGACTTCACCACCGCCGTCGGCCACTCCCGCGCCACCGCGCGCACCACGCCGGTGAGCGCCTCGGCCCACGGGTCGTCGTCGCGGCGGATGACCAGCACGTCCGGCGTCAGCCCCAGGCGCGCCTGGGCGTCGAGCATCCGGATGAGGGTGCCGGCGTGGTCGTGGACCTCCTCGCGGCCGTCCATGACGTCGTCGACGCCGACCGGCTCGTCCTGCGGCGCGCCGTAGACGACCAGGTCCACCGCGCCACCGCTGACCTTCTGGTAGCCCTTCGCCTCGAGCGCGGCCACGACGCCGTCGAGGCCCTCGCCCCGGACCAGCATCTTGCCGCCGGGCAGCTCGCGCTCGCCCAGCGTCGGGAGCGGCGTCTCGACCCAGCGGAGGCCGAAGCGGCCGAGGGGCGCGTCGTCGTCGCCGGCGTCGGCGCCCGCCCAGCGGGACGGGTCGTCGGCGAAGGCGATGATGTCGGCGATGGTCGGCGAGTTGATGAGGATCTCCTGGGGGATCCCGGTGAAGCCCGCGATCGCCTTGCTGAGCTCCTCCGCCAGGTCGGCCACCATCATCGAGTCGAAGCCCAGGTCGTCGCCGAGCTTCATGTCGGGGCGCAGCGCCTCGCGCGGGTAGGCGCTGGCGCGGGCGACCGCGTTCATCACGATCTCGGCGGTGCCGCCGCCCGTCGGCGCCTGGGGCGCGGCCTCGGCGGCCGGCTCCTCGACCGTCGCGGTCTTCGCGGCGGCGGCCTTGCCGCTGGGCACGGCGATGTCGAGCTTGCCCGCGCGGCCCTGGCCTTCCTTGACGACCCAGTAGACCTCGCGCGGCAGGACCAGCGGCGGCACGCTCGCGAGCGCGGCGGGCGCGGTGATCGCGTCGAGGTCCATCTCGACGCCGCGCACCCAGAGCTGGCCGAGCCCATCGAGCACCGAGGCGCCGCCGTCGGCGTCCTCCTTGCCGGCGATGGTCAGGACGTTCGGGTTGCCCGGGAGCGCCCCCTTCATGAAGGAGACGAGCGGGCCGCCGGCGCAGACCTGCAGGAAGACCTCGGCCCCGGCCGCCTGCATCTGCTCGACCGTGTCGGTCCACAGGACCGGCGAGGTGGCGTGGTCCTTGAAGACCTGGCGCGCCTCGTCGGCGTCGGCGTAGTGGTGGGTCTGGATGCACGACGCGACCGGCACGGTCGGGTTCGCCATCGGGATGGCGTCGACCTCGGCGGTCAGGTCGAGGTCCGCGAAGACCGGCGAGTGGAAGCCGTGGGAGACGCGCAGGACGACGGCCTTGAGCTCCTTCGCCTCGGCCCGTCGCACGACCTCCTCGATGGCGTCGGTCGCGCCCGACAGCACGATCTGCCGCGGGTGGTTCACGTTCGCGATGACCGCGCCCGGGACCAGCAGCTTCTCGATCGTCGCGCGGTCGGCCACGATGGCGGCCATCGCGCCGGTGTCCCCGGTCACGGCGCTCATCGCCGCCCCGCGCCGCGCGGTCCAGCGGACGCCCTCGTCGGGGCTGGTCACGCCGGCCACCGCCGCCGCGGTGAACTCGCCCACGGAGTGCCCGGCGACCACGGCCGGCTTCACGCCGACCTGCTCGAGGAGCTTGGTGAGCGCGTAGCCGACGCTGAAGAGCGCCGGCTGGCAGTTCTTCGTCTCGGTCAGCTCCTCGAACGCCGCCTCGAGGTCGGCGAGCCCCTCGGGGCGCCGCTCGGGGTAGAGGAGGTGCGTGACCGGCCGCTCCATCACGCCGTCGACCGCCGCGTCCATGGCGTCGAGGGTCTCGGCGATGACCGGGAAGCGGTCGCGGGCGCCCGACAGCATGTCGACGCGCTGCGCCCCCTGGCCGGGGTACATGAAGGCGACCTTGGGCTGCGGCGCCCCTTCCTCGACGGTGCCGAAGGCGACCTGGGCGGGGTAGCCGCCGCGGCCGATCTCACGGAGCTTCGCGACGAGGTCGGCCTTGCTCTTCGCGACCACCGCGACGCGGGCCGGCTGGCGGCGCCGCTTCGACCACGCGCGGGCGACGCCGGCGAGGGTCGCCGTCGCGTCGGCGTCGATGGCCTCCGCCGTGTGCCCGGCGAGCTTCCGCAGCTCGGCCTGGGTCGCCCCGCTCATCAGGACGAGCTCCGCCTGCTCGGCGGGGACCGCGGCGTCGGGGGCGTTGCCGATGACGACGTGGACGTTGGTCCCGCCGAAGCCGAAGGCGCTCACGCAGGCGAGACGCTGGTCGTCGTCCCACGGCGCGACGGCGGTCGGGATCCAGAAGGGCGAGCTGGCGAGGTCGACGTCGTCCTTCGGCGCCTCGAAGCCGGCCATCGGGGGGATGGTCTTCCGGTGGATGGCCATCGTCGCGCGGATGAGGCCGAGGACGCCGGCGGCGCTCATCGTGTGGCCGAAGTTGCCCTTGGACGAGCCGAGGGCGGCGCGCTTGGTCTCGCCGCCGATGGCGGTGTTGAGGCCGGTGAACTCGATCTTGTCGCCGACCAGGGTGCCGGTGCCGTGCGCCTCGATGTAGCCGAGGTGCTCCGGGCTGACGCCGGACCTGGCCGCGTCCTCCCAGGCGCTCTGGACGACCTCGACCTGGCCCTCGAGGACCGGGGCCATCGGCCCGGTCGAGCCGCCGTCGTTGTTCGAGGCGATGCCGTGGATGAGCGAGTAGATGCGGTCGCCGTCGCGGACGGCGTCGGAGTACCGCTTGAGCATCACGACGCCGCAGCCGTCACCCTGGACGAAGCCGTCGCCGCGGGCGTCGAAGGGCCGGCAGACGCCGGACTTCGAGATGGCCCCGATGCGCGAGAACGCGATGTGATGCTCGGGGGTGAGGTTGATGTACACGCCGCCGCAGAGCGCGGCGTCGACGTCGCCGGCCCGCAGGGCGCTGACGGCGCTCAGGAGCGCGACGAGCGCGGACGAGCAGGCGGCGTCCGTCGTGAAGGCGGGGCCGTGGAGCGCGAGCTCCTGCGCCACCGTCGCGGCGATCATGTTGCCGAGGGTGCCGGGCGCCGTGAACGGGCGCGGGGCGAGGACGTCCCCGACCGCCTCGGCGAACGCGGCGGTGTCCTCGGGGGCCTTGCCGAGGGCCCCGGTCGCCATCATCGACGCCATGATGCGCGTCGATGACAGGACGCGGTACTCCAGGGCGGTGACGCCCATGTAGACGCCGGTCCGCCGTGGGAGGTCCTCCGGGTTCCGACCGCTGTCCTCGACGGCCTGCAGGGCGCACTCGAGCGTGAGGCGCTGCTGCGGATCCATCACCTCGACCCGCCGCGGTGGCACCGTGAGCGCCACCGCGGGGAACGAGCGGACATCGTCGATGAAGGCCCCGGTGGGCGCATAGCTCTTGTCGCGGCTCCGAGGGTTCTCGTCGAAGAAGACGTCCATCTCCCAGCGGTCCGGTGGGACCGCGGTGAACGTGTCCTTCCCCTCGAGGGTCAGCTGCCAGAAGCTCTGGAGATCGTCCGCCTTGGCGAAGCGAGCCCCGATGCCGACGATCGCGATGGGATCGCGGTCGCCGGCCTGCGCACGGCCGGAACCCGGGGTAGTCATGCGGCCACTCGCTTGATGAGCGTCAGCATGTCACCGACGCGATTGATCTGCGCCAGGTCCTCGTCGGCGAACTGGCAGTCGCAGCGCTCCTCGATGATGCCGACCATCTCCATGATCTGGACGCTGTCGACGGCCATGTCGCGGAACTTCACGTCGGGGCCGAAGTCCTTGACTTCCTTGCTCCAGCCGGGCGCAACCTCGTCGAGGCTGCTCTTCATCAGGGCGAGGATCTCATTGTCGTTCATGTTGAACTCCGCTGGGTGTAACTGTCTGGAATCGTTAGGGGTGAAGCGACGCCGAGCGCCGTATCAGTCGATGCGGCGCAGCGAGTACTGGGCGAGCGATTGGTAGTGCATCTCGAACCCGCGGACGCAGGTGCGGAGGTACCGGTCGTAGTCGTCGAAGACCTTGTCGCCCCAGGTCTTGCGGATGTAGTCCTCGTGGAGGCGCATCCGGCGGAGCCACTCGGCGGTCGTCTTCTGGTAGTCCACGCGCCGGGTCTTGATCTCCATGATCTCCCAGTACGGGTTCACCGCCTTGACGATGTCCTCGAGGCGCAGGGAGAGGCCACCCGGGAAGATCTCGTAGGTGAGCCAGTTGATGTCGACCAGGTCCTCCTTGATCCGCGGGACGCGGTTGCGGAGGATCGTCTGGAGCCCGAAGTACGAGCCGGGGTTGGTCCACTCCCAGGCGCGCCGGAAGTAGTCGCGGTACATCCCGATGTGCTTGCCCTCGCGGACCTGCTCGGGGGTCGCGATGTGCTCCATCATGCAGATGGAGATGACCGCGTCGAACTTCTCCGCGGGAGCGAAGTCGCGGTAGTCGGTCACGATGAACTCGGCGCGCGGCAGCTGGCGGCGCCGGCACTCCTCGGCCTGGCTGCGCGACAGCGTGATGCCGGTGGCGGCCTTCACGTTGCGGCGGGTGACGAGATGCTCGACGTCCGCGCCCCAGCCGCAGCCAATGTCCAGGACGCGCTTCTCGGGCGTCACGTGGGCGGCCTCGGCGAGCCACTCGAGCTTCTTCACCTGGGCCTCTTCGAGGTTCGAAGTCCCCTCGTAGACACCGCAGGTGTAGTTCATCTTCTCGTCGAGCCAGAGCCGGAAGAACTCATTTCCGACGTCGTACGAGACCTCAACTTCTTCTTGGTTCGACAACGTGCTTCCTTTTCCCGGGAGGCGGCAGGGGCCGGAGTGGAGGAGGCGCCCGCAGGCGCCGCGGTTCACTACTGATTCGCCCGCCCGCCCGTCAAGGACGAGAAACGAGCGGGCGTTCGGTTTGGGGGGCGTGGCGGGGACGCCCGGGGCGCCGTCAGCTGTCGCGACGGAACCCGTTGAAGGCCTTCATCAGCCCGGTGGCGCGCTTCTTGACCGTGTGGCGCACACGGGTGATCGCCGAGGTGGCGACGTGCTTGGCGAGGGTCATCGTCTGGCCCTTGTCGCCCATCGTGCGGACGCCCTCCACGCCGAGCGACCCGTCGAGGTACTGCTGGCGGGCCTTCTGGCGCTGGAGCTTGCCGCTGGTGGTCTTGGGCAGCGTGCCGGGGCCGGTCAGGACGATGTCGGCCGGGTTCATCGCGAACTCGTGGCGGACGGCCGCGCGGACCTTGCCGATGAGGTCCTCGAGGTCGGTCTTCTGCTTGGTCTCGGCGACGATGACGAGCTCCTCGGAGCTCGCGCCGGGGCGCGAGAAGCAGACGACGTTGCCCTGGCGGATGCCGTCGATCTCGGCGACGATCCACTCGATGCTCTGCGGGTCGTAGTTACGCCCGTTGATGATGATGAGGTCCTTCTTGCGGCCCGTGACGAAGAGCTCGCCGTTCACGAGGTAGCCGAGGTCGCCGGTGCGGAGCCCGTCGGTGCGGAAGGTGCGGGCGCTGGCCTCGGGGTTGTCGAAGTAGCCGGCGGCGACGGACGGCCCGCTGAAGACGATCTCGCCGGTGGCGCGATCGGGCAGCACGTTGCCGTTGTCGTCGAGGATCTTCACCTCGTGGTCCGGGAAGGCGTAGCCGCAGGAGACGAACTCGAGCACGTTGGCGTTCGGGTCGCCGTTGGCGGGGGTCGCCTTGCCGTCGGCGGCGTAGGTCTCGCCGCAGATGCGATCGGTGCGGAAGGGCTGGTCGAGGTGCGAGAAGCACATCGCCAGGGTCGCCTCGGCCATGCCGTAGACCGGCAGCATCGCCTTCGGGTCGAGGCCGGCGGGGGCGAAGTGGTCGAGGAAGGCCTGCAGCGTCGCCGGGTTGTTCGGCTCGGCGCCCGCGCCCATCAGGCGCAGGCGCGTGAGGTCCATGTTCTTGACCTTCTCGGCCGGGGTGCGCTTGACCGCGAGGCCGTAGGCGAAGTTCGGGGCGAAGGTGATGGTGCCCTTGTACTTCGAGATGGTCTCCATCCAGACCGACGGCTTCTTGATGAAGCTCATCGTGGGCATGAAGGCGGTCTCGAGGCCCGCCGTGAGCGGCGAGATGACGAAGCCGATGAGCCCCATGTCGTGGTAGAGCGGCAGCCAGCTGACGGCGAAGTCGTGCTCGATGTCGACCTCGAGGCCGTGCTGCATGATGGCGTGGCCGTTGGCGCCGAGGCTGCGGTGGGTGACGACGACGCCCTTGGGGGCGGCCGTCGAGCCCGACGTGAACTGCAGGAAGCAGGTGTCGTCGGGGTAGACCGGCTCGGGCTGGGGGGCGTCGGCGGGGGCCGGCCCGGCGAACTTCTCGGTGAGGATGAGGTCGCTGAGCGAGTCGACCTTGTCCACCAGCGACCAGAGGACCGGCGCCACCTTCTTCTGGGTGATGAGCGCCTTGACCTTGGCGATGTTGAGGGTGCGCGCGGTGTCGCGGATGTAGGCGTCGAGCTTGCCGAACCCGAGGGGCGGGTAGAGGGGCACGGGGATGATGCCGACCGCGGCGGCGCCGAGGAAGGTCAGCACGAACTCCATCGGGTCGGGCACGATGTAGGCGACGTGGTCGCCCTTTCGGAGGCCCATGGAGAGCAGCCAGCGGCCACGGCGCATCGCGTCGGCGTAGAGCTCGGGGAAGGAGAACTTCTTCTCGGTCCCGTCGTCGAGGATGAAGCGGGTGCCGGCGCCGGGACGAGGGTTCATCTGAGGCGCCTCGATGAGGCCCTTCAGGATGGTCCACTCGGGGTCGTAGGCTTTCGGCTGGTGTCCGGTGTAGACCGTGCGCATGCGTCCCTCGTCTTCTTGCTTCACGCCTGTTCGGGCCCGGTGCGCAGCCGTCGTGACGGGTACCCTGAGCCCGGGAGAGGCACGCGGGTACCCCAAACGATCCCGCGGGTCAACAGTCAGACAAGTTCAGCAGAGCGCGATTCCATGCGGGTGCGGCGAGCGATCGCTCGCTCGGTGCCCGCGTTTGGGCTGGGACGCTGATGAAACCAAGGTGCGCGCCGCGTGAAGCGGTCCTGGCGCCGAAACCCCGGGCGAGCGCTCGCTCGGGGTGCGAAGGGGCTTTCGCACTGCGTGCGTAGCCGATCTGCCAGTGAGGGACGGATGGGGCGCCTCCCGCGGGGGCCCCGGGGGGCTCGACGCACAAGCGAAAACGTGCTTTAGGACCGACCTTCGCACGACCGACACGAGAGGCGGCCATGGACTTCTACCGGGGCAAGAGGGTGTACATCACGGGCGGCTCGAGCGGCATCGGGCTCGCCGCGGCGAAGACCCTGGCGAGCTGGGGCGCGAGCGTCTACATCTCGGCCCGCGGCGAGGAGCGCCTGGCGCAGGCCCTCGAAGAGGTGAAGAGCGCGGCCGTCGGCGCCCACCAGAAGTTCGGGATGGTCGCGCACGACGTCAGCGACCCGGCCGCCTGCGAGGCCGCCGCCGCGCAGGTCGTCGCCGGGATGGGCGGGGTCGACGTGCTGATCGCCAACGCCGGCGTGGCGCACCCCTCGCGGATCCTCGAGACGCCCCCCGAGGTGTACGAGCGCATGATGCGCATCAACTACTTCGGGACGGTCCACACGACGCGCGCCTTCCTGCCGCACATGTTCGCGCAGAAGGGCGGCAGCATCGGCATCGTCTCGTCGATGCTCGGCTTCATGGGCATCTACGGCTACACCGCCTACGCGGCGAGCAAGTTCGCCCAGGTGGGCTTCGCCGACAGCCTCCGCCAGGAGCTCATCGACTACGGCATCAAGCTCACCATCCTCTACCCGCCGGACACCGACACGCCGCAGCTGGTCGAGGAGAACAAGATCAAGCCGCCGGAGACCAAGGCCATCAGCGGCGAGGTCAAGACGATGAGCGCCGAGGCGGTCGCCGGCTGCCTGCTCAAGGGCATCGCCAAGGGCAAGTACCACGTCGTGCCCGGCACGATGGGGAGCTTCACCCGCTTCATGAACCGCCACGCCCCGTGGGTCGTGCGCTGGATCATCGACGGCGAGCTGAAGAAGTTCCGGAAGAACAACCCCGACACGCGCCCGGCCTGAGGCCGGCGAAGGCGCGCCCCGGCCAGCCGGCAGGGCGCGCCCGCTCCCATCAGTAGGGCGCGTCCTCGTCGCTGGTGTACTTCGGGTCGGTGTGGTCGAGCTCGAGGGCGCCGCCGTTGACCGCCGTCATCGTGACGCTGTCGACCACCGCGGTGAGGTCGTCGCGGGTGTTGGTGTTGGACAGGTCGAACGTCCAGGTGTCCGCGTAGTCGCCGACGTACGGCCCCGAGCCGAAGAGGACGCCGTTGACGTAGTAGGCGAACGTGTCGCCGCGCCGCGTGAGCTTCACCGTGCACGGGCTGGCGGCCGTCCCGAGGCACGGGCCGGGCGCGGACGGTGAGGTCGTGAACTGGTCGGGGGTGGCGTAGTCCCAAAGGCGCGCGGTCACCGCCGGCGGCGTGTAGCTGTCGCTCCACGAGGTCGCCTCCACCTCGATGAGGTCGAAGTACTCGTGGACCGGCCCGAGGTGGATCCACGCGACCAGGGCGTCGCGCCGCCAGGCGGCCGGGTCGATGGCGACGATCTGCGGGATGAGCATGTCGTGGTAGGTCCATGTGGCGTCGAAGTCGCCGACCGCGCGAAAGCGCAGCCGGATCGTCGCGCGCCCAGCGCCGCACGTCGCCGTCTGGTTGAGGTGGACCCGGAGCCCGCCCGCGGCCGCGTCGTGGGCCGCGCTCGTGCAGGTCGTCGTGCGGGCGGCGTCGAGGTACGGCGACGTGTAGGCGAGGCCGCTCCAGGCGAAGTCGGTGACGGTGTCGAAGTCGACGGCGACCGCGTCCATCGTGCCGGTGGTCACGCTGAAGGTCGTCTGCGTCCCGCCGACCGTGAGGTCGGCCGTGAAGGTCGCGTTCGTCAGCCAGGCGTCCTCGAAGCGCAGGTAGAGGGCGTCGCCGGGGTGGACCGTGGCGGTCGTGGCCCAGTGGACGCCGTCGGTCGACACGCGCGGGAGCCCGATGGGCGAGCCGGTCGCCGTCGCGACGGTCGCGGTGAGGGTCTGGTTGAAGTCCGAGAGCGCGACCGTCCCCGCGTACTGGATCGTCCCGGGCGAGGGCGTCCCGCTGACCGTGGGCGCGGCGGGCGTCAGTACCGGCAGGTCGTCGGGGGTCTCGACCGAGCCGCCCCGGGTGTAGCGGTGGCGCAGGAAGATCGGGGCGTCGGCCCAGGTGAAGCCGTTCGGGACCGCGAGGTAGCCGAGGTAGTGGGTCGCGACCCCGTTGCCGCCGTTCACCGGGTGGGTGGTGCAGACGCGACCGGCGGCGTCGGTCAGCGGGACGCTCCAGTCGATGACCGGGTAGACGCTGCCCTCGGGCAGGGGGAAGCCGCCGTCGACGAGCGGCCAGGCGGACGACGAGGCGGTCGCGCGGCTCACCAGGGTGCAGTCGCCGGCGGCGGCGAAGGCGGCGCTGTTGAGGCCGAGCTGGACGTTCCAGTAGGCCTTGCCCGCGAGCTGCTCGTCGCCGCGGTAGACGGCGGCGCCGAAGAGGTAGGCGCCGGGGTTCTGGCTGGTGGCGGCGGCGAGATCGACGTTGCCCTGGCCGCTGACGTCGAAGGTCACGGGGTCGGCGAGCCCGCTGCAGGTGACCACGGGGTCGTCCATGTAGAGGTAGGTGTCGGTGGCCGTCGGCGAGCCCGTGCAGGCGAAGGCGAGGACGGCCGTCAGGTCGCGCGCGCCGCCGAGGAGCGGGTTGTGGAGGAGGTCGAGGTCGTCGGCCGTCCCGTCGCGGACGCAGTCGAGCTTGGCCGAGCAGAACACGTCCTCGAAGCTGACGGCGACGTCGAAGAAGCCCTGCTGGGCGGCGCGGGCGAGGGTCATGTCGAAGACGACCTGGGTGTCGCCGTTGGCCTGGCAGCTCACGTTCTTCGTGATCGGGGTCGGGTTCAGGTAGGTCGCCGCGTCGACGAGCACGCCCGCGCCCTGGTACAGCGCGTCGAGCTCGAGGGTGACCGAGTTGACGCCGGCGTCGGCGTCGCAGGTCCCGACGATGGAGGCCGAGCCGCCGCCGTCGCCGTAGCCGATGGAGTCGATCGCCCGCTGCCAGACGATCTCGCCGGCGCCGTCGGGCCCGTTGGTGACCGTGACGGTGTAGTCGGCGTCGGTGATCCCCGGGAGGCTCAGCGCGGCGACACTGATGGCGAGCGGGGCGCCGGCGCCGTCCACGGGCGGGCCCCCCTCCACGCAGCCGGACGCGGCCCAGACGAAGAGCGTCACCCCCAGGGTCCGCAGGGTCCTCTGCAGCATCGCGACAGCCTCCGTCGGCGCGCGTGACAGCCCGCGCCGTGGGGTCATCCTAACACCTCATCGCGTTGCACAACCACAACGCGCGGTTCGCTCACGTCCCGCTGTTGGTCCCCTGGCCCTGGCCCGCCCTGCGGCAACGTGCCAACCGCCTGCGAATCATCGCGTTTCGGACCGTCGTGCTGCGTCCTTGACACGCTTCAGCCGCGCGCCGGACACTGGCCGCGCGCCGTCACAAGTGCATTGCAACATGACGCCACCGGCATGACATCGGATAGGCCATGCGACGAATCATCCGACGAGCATCCTGGGTCATGTTGGCCGCCGCGGCCGCCGTCGGCTGCACCACGGGAGATCCCGCGCGCGGCCCGGAGGGCGAGGTGAGCGTCGCGGTCGCGGCCCTCGATCTCCAAGGCGTTGGCGACGTCGTCTGGGACGTCGAGGTCGTCAACGGTGACTCGCCGCCGGAGGTCATCTGGCAGCGCCGCCTCAGCTCGAGCGGCTACGGCGACGGGGCGGGGTCCGCCAGCTACGTGGGCACCTGCGACGCCAGCGCCGGGGTCGAGGTCAACAGCGTCCGGGTCTGGGTCGTGGGCGTCTACGCGCAGGCCGTCGCGGACGCGGGCGCCTTCAACGGCGGCGCCACCGACGGCGTCGGCGCGGTCGACGGGGTGGCGCTCGACTTCCAGAACCCGACCGTGAGCCAGCCCCTGACCCGCGACGTCACCTGCGCCGCCAACACCGACCACCCGGTCCAGTTCGACGTCGCCCTGATGCGCCCGGCGTCCCAGGGCTTCTTCGACATCGCGGTGAGCTTCAACGACCTCTTCTGCTCGGCCAAGCTCGACTGCTGCGCGGACGACGACGGGACCCCGGGGTGCGCCGCCGACGGCTCCGAGGACCTCCGCCTGCTCTTCGACCCCACGGGGGTTCGCGCCAAGACCTTCGTCATCGGCTTCGCCTGCACCCCCGGACCGGCGGCGACCGCGGACCCGCTGCTGCTCTTCAGCCGCCTCGAGCTCGACTGCAGCGCGCCCAACACCGGCGTGGACTTCGCGGCCGACGTCGCCATCGACGTCTCGGCCGGCCCGGGAAACGCCTGCGTGGCCGGCGATCTCGCCAGCTGCGCCGCGGTGGTCGCGGGCTCGCCCGTCGTCGACGACTACCTCTTCCAGATCGCCACCTTCCGCGGCGTGGAGGCCCTCGAGAGCGGCGGCATCAGCGCCCAGAAGGTCTACTGGAACATCTCCCTCGGCGTGAACGAGCCGAGCATCGACGCGTGTCGGCTGCGGCTGAGCGGCACCGTCGACGACCTCTCCGATGACGCCGACGGCGTCGTCGACGGGACCATCGGGGCCGGCGTCGTCTACCCCTACGTCGCGTGGGACGCCGACCTCGGCACGTGCGCCTCGGAGCCCCTGCGCTTCGGCGACCCCGCGGCGGCGGTGACCACGACCTACACCGGCACCTCGGACGGCGCCCTCCCCTTCGCCGTCGCCTTCGGGCCGAGCTTCCCGGCCGGCGACTTCGACGACTGCGATCCGGATCCGTGCCTCAACGGCGGGGTCTGCGTCGACGAGGTGGGCGGCTACACCTGCACCTGCCCGCCCGGCTACGGGGACGAGAGCTGCGGCACGATCCTGTGCCCGCTGGGGCTCCCCGGCTGCGACAGCTGGCACGACGTCAGCGACGCCGCGACGGTCACCGGCAGCGGAACCACCTGGAGCGTCGCCGACAAGAGCCACTACCTGGGCCCCTTCGACCCCAGAAACGACACGCCCACGCTCATCACCTCGGGCATCGGCGGGTACCCGTCGGTTCAGTTCAACGGCACCGACGCCGGCAACATCGGCTCGCGCGGCCTCAGCGCCTACACCGACGGCCAGACCCGGACCATCGTCATCGTCGGGCGCCTCGACGCCCTGCCGCCGGCCAACATCGGCGCGTCCGTCCAGTGCGACGACGGCCTGAACCGCCGCTTCTACTGGGCCTGGACGACCACCGGCGCCATCCGCTTCGCCACCGGCGCCCAGTGGGACAACACCGCCACGACCTTCAGCGCCGGCCAGAGCTTCGTCATCGTCGCCGAGCGCGACCGCAACCTCGGCCGCAAGCGCCTGTACAGCGGCAACACCAAGATCATGGACCTCGCCTACACCCCGAACACCAACCCCTTCGTGGGCAACAGCCGCTGCACCGTCGGCGGCGAGCCCATCAACGGGTACCAGCAGATGACCGTCGGCGAGTTCGTGACCTTCGACCGGATCCTGTCGAGCACCGAGCGCACGGACCTCGTCAACGCGCTCACGGCCAAATGGGGCCTCTGATCCGAGGTCCGCGGCGCGCCCAAGGCGGGCGCGCGGAGAGCCGAGCCCTCCCGGACCGCAGGCGCGGGTGGCGTCCGCGAAGCCCCACGCCCACCGCGGCGTGATTCATCGCGCCATCGCGCCCGGGTTGACGGCCTCGCTGGCGACGGGGCTCAGGACCTCGCGCGCCATGACCTCGGCGATCATGGCGACGAAGACGCGCGACTTCAGCGGCGGCTCGACGCCGGCGGTCTGGCTGTAGACGACGTGGACGGGGACACCGCCCTCGCGCGGGTCGTCACAGATCCAGGCGGTGAGGATCGGGACCAGCGCGCCGCTGGCGAGCTCGTCGGCGACGACCCACTCGATCACCCGCAGGACGCCGAGGCCGTCGCGGGCGAGGCGCGCGGCGAGGCTGGGGCTGGTGGTGTGGACGACGCCGTCGATGGGCACCCGGACGACGGCGTCGCCCTTGAAGAAGGACCAGTCGACCGGGCTCGCGAGGGGGCCGAGGGCGATGGCTGGGTGGCTCCGCAGGTCCTCGGGGTGGGTGGGCGCGCCGTGCGCCGCCAGGTAGCCGGGGCTCGCGACCAGGCGCACCGGGACCGAGCCGAGGCGGCGCGCGCGCAGCGAGGTGTCCGCGAGGCGCCCCACCCGGATGGCGAGGTCGTAGCCGCCGCGGACGAGCGGGACGTTGCGGTTCGAGAGGTCGATCTGCAGGCGGAGCTCCGGGTAGCGCTGGCGAAAGGCCGGCAGCGCCGGGGCGAGGAGGCGCTCGCCCACCGCGACCGGCATGGAGACGCGCAGGTGCCCGCGCGGGACGCCGCCGACGAGCTCGGTCACGGCGTCGTGGGCGACGCGGCGGGCGTCGAGCAGGGGCTGGGCGTGCTGCGCGTAGAGCGCGCCGGCCTCGGTCAGGTGGAGGCGCCGGGTCGTGCGCGCGAAGAGCTGGGCGCCGAGGGTCTCCTCGAGCTCGGCGACGGTCCGCGAGACGCTCGACGGGCTCCTCCCGAGGGCCTTCGCGGCGCGGGAGAAGCTCTCCGCGGTCACGACGGCCAGGAAGACCTCCGCCGCGGCCAGCTCGTCGAGGGGATTGTTGCGTGGCATGCAAAGGTCCTTGCCCAAATCGACCCGTTCTGTGCGCAATTCGAGATGGTATCGTGACGGTCGTCCAGTCGCCAGGAGCTCCCGCAATGAACGCAGGTGCCGCTTCGCCGCCCGCCCCGCCCGCCCTCGCCCCCGTGGAGGAGCGCGAGCTCGAGGTGATGACCCCGGACGGGGTGCCCCTGGCCGCCACCCGCTACGTTCCCGCCGGGCCGGCGCGCGGCGCCGTCTTCATCGCGCCGGCGATGGCCGTCCCGCAGACCTTCTACCGCGCCTTCTCGAGCTGGCTCGCGGGCGCCGGCTTCGAGGTCATGACGTACGACTACCGCGGCATGGGGCGGTCGCTGCGGGGCCCCATGAGGAAGGTCGACGCCGACATCCTGACGTGGGCCGAGCGCGACACGGTCGCGGCGCTCGACGCGTTCTCGGCCGAGATCGGCGAGCTGCCGCTGACGTGGATGGCGCACAGCCTGGGCGGGCAGATCATCCCGTTCGTCGCCAACCACGGGCGGGCCGACAAGATCGTGACCATCGCCAGCGGCACGGGCTACTGGCGCTACAACGCGCCGCCGACGAGGCGCAAGGTCGGCCTCTTCTGGTGGGGCCTGGTGCCGCTCCTGACGCCGCTCTTCGGCTACTTCCCGGGCAAGCGCCTGGGCGTCGTCGGCGACGTCCCGAAGGGCGCCATCCGCCAGTGGCGGGCGTGGTGCATGAACCCCGAGTACGCGGTGGGCGTCCTCGGCGACACCGCGCGCGCCAAGTTCGCGGCGGTCGAGACGCCGATCGCCTGCCTGTCGTTCACGGACGACGAGATGATGTCGGAGCGCAGCATCGCCTCGCTCCACGGCTTCTACACCAGCGCGCCGCAGACGGCGCGCCACCTCGCGCCGGCGGACCTCGGCGTGAAGCGCATCGGCCACTTCGGCGGGTTCCGCGCGTCGATGCGGGCGCCGCTCTGGGAGCCGTACGTCCTGCCGGAGCTGGCGCGCCTCGACTGACCGCGCCCGCGCGGGTTGGGCCGGCGAGACCGGGCGTGGTAGGTGGTCGGACATGTTCACCCTCGTCATCGCCGAGAAGCCGTCGGTCGCGCGCGACATCGCGCGGGTCGTGGGCGCGAAGGGCAAGGAGGCCGGCTACTTCGAGGGCAACGGCTACCGCGTCGGGTGGGCCGTGGGGCACCTGCTCGAGCTGTGCGAGCCGCAGGACTACGATCCCGCCTGGAAGAGCTGGTCCGCCAAGGCGCTCCCGATCGTGCCGGCGGCGTTCAAGACGCGGCCGCGCAAGGGGGCGGGCAAGCAGCTCGCGGTGCTGCGGCGGCTGATTCGGGCGCGGGACGTGGACCACGTGATCAACGCCTGCGACGCCGGGCGCGAGGGCGAGCTCATCTTCCGCTGGATCTGGGAGCACGCGCGCCCCTCCGGCGGCGGCCCGCGCCTGTCGCGCCTGTGGATCTCGTCTCTGACCGACCGCGCCGTGAAGGACGGCTTCGCGCGCCTCCGCGACGCCCGCGACTTCGACCGCCTCGGCGACGCCGCCCGCTGCCGGGCCGAGTCGGACTGGCTCGTCGGCCTCAACGCGACGCGGGCGATGACCCTCCTCGGCCGCCGCGGCGGGGGCAAGGACGCGCTGCTGTCGGTGGGGCGCGTGCAGACCCCGACCCTGGCGCTCATCACCGCGCGCGAGGACGCCATCGACGCCTTCGTGCCGGAGCCCTTCTGGAAGGTGCGGGCGCGCTTCGACCTCGACGGGCGCCGGCGCTTCGACGCCCTCTACCACGACGAGGCCGACCAGGACCGGCTCGCGGACGCGGCGCGCGCCCACGCCATCGCGGCGGCGGTCGCGGGCCGCCCGGGGCACGTCGCGGCGGTGAAGGAGGAGCGGACGACGCGCCCCGCGCCGGCGCTCTTCGACCTGACCACGCTCCAGAAGGACGCCAACCGGCGCTTCGGGATGTCGGCCAAGCGCACGCTGTCGGCGGCGCAGGCGCTCTACGAGCAGCACAAGGCGCTGACCTACCCGCGGACCGACTCGCGCTTCGTCACGGCGGACGTCGCGGCGAGGCTGCCGGCGGTGCTGAACGCGCTGCGCGCGACGCCCTGGTCGGCCATCGCGGACGAGGCGCTGCGGGGCGGGCCGATGCCGACGCGGCGCATCGTGAACCCGGCCGAGGTGGGCGACCACCACGCCATCCTGCCGACCGGCAAGATCCCGAACCTCGCGAGCCTCGGGCCGGACGAGCGGCGGGTCTACGAGCTCGTCGCGCGGCGGACGCTGGCGGTCTTCCTGCCGCCGGCGGTGTTCGCGAACGTGACCATCGACGCCGTGGTCGCGGTGGAGGGGGCGACGCACCGCTTCGTGGCGAAGGGCACGACCCGCCTCGTCGAGGGGTGGGAGCTGGCCGAGCCGCCCCCGCCGAAGCGCGCCGCGGAGCAGACGGCCGCCAACGCGCTGCCCGTGGTGCGGCGAGGCGACGGCGCGCGGGTCGGCGAGACCGAGGTGACCGAGGGGAAGACCCAGGCGCCGCCGCGCTACACCGAGGCGACGCTGCTCGCCGGGATGGAGGGCGCGGGCAAGGACCTCGACGAGGAGGAGCTGCGGCGGGCGATGCGCGCGTCGGGGCTCGGGACGCCGGCGACCCGGGCGGCGATCATCGAGACGCTGCTGACGCGCAAGTACATCGAGCGGGACGGCAAGATGCTCCGGCCGACGGCCCAGGGGCGGCTCCTCATCGCGTCGATCCCGGTGCCGGCGCTGACCTCGGCGGAGCTGACGGGGCGCTGGGAGGCGGCGCTGTCGGAGATGGCCGACGGGCGCGGCGACCCGGCGGCGTTCATGGACGGCATCGTGCGCTTCACGACCGAGACGGTGAAGGCGCTGCGGCTGGCCGAGCCGCCCGCGATGGCGGCCGCGGCGGCCGAGGACAAGGCGGCGAGCCCGGTCCTCGGCGCGTGCCCGGTGTGCGGCAAGCCCGTCCGGGAGGGCCGCAAGGCCTACACCTGCGAGACCGGGCGCGAGTGCGCCTTCGTCATCTTCAAGAGCTTCGTCGGGAAGACCCTCTCGCCGGCGCTGGTGCAGGTGCTCCTGGCGCGGCGCCGCTCGATGGAGCTCAAGGGCTTCAAGTCCAAGGCCGGCAAGCGCTTCTCGGCGTCGCTGGTGCTCGGCGACGACGGCAAGCTGTCGCTGGACTTCGGAAACGGCGCCGGCCAGGGCGCCACGGGGCGCGCCCCGACGACCCCGCAGCGACCTGGCTCTCCGCCCTCCCCGGCCGCGGCGAAGGAGCGCCCGTCGCGGGCGGCGAGCGAGCCGACAGGCGTCCCCAAGGACCCGCGCCCAAAGTGCCCGAAGTGCCGCCAGGGGCGCATCATCGCCGGCCACCGCGGCTGGGGGTGCAACCGCTTCCGCCAGGGCTGCGACTTCGTCGTCTGGTTCGAGCAGGGCCCGGCCGGCTTCCGCGTCCCCGACGACGAGGCGGACCGCCTCTTCCGCAAGAAGGAGACGCGGCTCATGGCGGGCCTGGTGCCCGACGCCAAGGCCCGCCTGGTGCTCGACCTCGACGCGCCGGGCAACGTCCGGACGGAGCTCGGCAAGGGGGCGAGGTAGCCGCGCCACGAGCGAGCGACGCGCCACCCCGCGACGCCCCCGGAGCCCGACTACGGGCAGGTCGCGAGCGTGTCAATCGACACGCCGGGGAAGGAGAGCCTTCCGATGCCGCTACTTGCGCGACGGAGGGGTCAGCGGCGGGGGCTCGAGGCTCTCGATGAGCTCGGTCTCCCAGCCGTGGTAGCGGCCGCCGCTCTCGACGACGACGGCCTTGACGCTCAGCACCACCGGGTGCAGGTGCCAGGTGGCGATGGTCGGCTCGAGGCGCTCGACGAGGCCGTAGATCTCGCCGTTCGCGGCCTCCTTGGGGCCCCCGTCGGCCTTGAACTTGAGCTTGCGCACCTCGCGCAGGAACGTCCGGCACGACTCGCGGTCGGGGAAGAAGGCGCGGTGCGCGACCACCCGGCGGGCGTGGATGGCGTCGCGCTGCTTCGCCATGTGGATGAGCAGCGCCTGGTCGGCCTTCCACTGCGCCGGATCGTAGGCCGGGAAGATGCCGAGGAGCCGGCTCCACTCGGGGTCGTCGGCCCAGGTCACCTGGATCGGCAGCTCGCTCGCCGCCGCCAGCTTCGCGAGCGCCGGCCCGACCGCCTCGCGCGCGTCCTGCTTCTTCAGCACCCCGACGCGCGCCTTGAGGTAGTAGACCCAGGTCCGCTTGCCGGCGCCGGTGACCGTCATCACGTGCTCGGCGCCGCCCGGCAGCGCCTTCTCCACGCGGAAGGCGAGGTTGTCGAGGACCGTCAGCTCCGGCCCCTCGGGCATCCCGAGGGAGTCCGGGCTCGCGACCGTGGCCGTGACCTCGAGGCGCAGCGACCGCCGCGCGTCCGCGCCGTGCAGCCACAGCGGACGACACCACTCGACGATGGCCTTGCCGCCGCCGGGGAGGTTCTGGGGGAGCAGCTCTGTCTCTTCCTTCTTCATGGCGCGGGACCGTACTCGCCCTCGCCCCCGATGCCCAGGACAGACGCGCCGGGACGGCGCTCGCCCGCGCCGGACGCGGGTCGGCGCCGCGATCGCCGAGGCGACGCGCCGGTCCGACGAGGGCGCGCCTACGCGACCCGGTCGAGGACGAGGATCGCGGGGTGGAGGCCGCCGAGCTCGATGACCCGCGCGTGGCGCACCGCGAACGCGGGGTGCTCGCGGAGCGCCTGGTTGAAGGCGCCGCGCTTGTAGACGAGCAGCGCGACCCGGGCGTCGGGGGTCGTGACGGCCGTCAGCGCGCGCAGGAGCTCGCCGAAGAGCTGGGTGAAGCTCATGTTCGGCCCGATGCGCTTGCCGAAGGGCGGGTTCGAGACGACCGTGTCGAAGCGCCGATCCGCCCACAGCCGGTCGGCCTCGCGCGCGTCGCCGACCCTGATCTCGCCTGCGTGTCCGGCCGCCGCGAGGTTCGCGCGCGCACCCGCGACCGAGGCCTCGCTCGTGTCGCCGCCGGCCACGTGGACGGTAGGCCAGCGCGCCGCCGCCTCGAGCAGGATCGTGCCCGAGCCGCAGAAGGGATCGAGCAGCTCGCGCGGCGGACCCGCGGGCTCGGGGCGCGCCAGGTGGAGGAGCGCCCACGCCACGTTGGCCTGTAGCGCCATGTGCGGGAGGTAGGGCCGCTCCCCGCGGCGCGCGAGCGGCTCGCGGGTGAGCTGCACGCCGACGAGGCAGCGCGCGTCGCGCACGTCGACCCGCAGCTCGACGTCGAAGTCCTTCAGCGAGACCGCGCGCCAGGCGCGGTCGCGGACGCCGGCGCCGGCGACCCGCTGGACGTCCTCGCTCGTGAACGGGTGCTGCCCCGTGCGACGCGACGTGACCCGGAAGCGGACGCCCTCCGGAGCCAGCTCGGGGATGTCGAGGGCCGCGACCTCGGCCTGGATCTGGCCGAGGGGGTCGTCCCCTTCGAGGGTGAAGGCGTGGATGGGGCGCACGACGTGCAGCGCCGAGCGCAGCCCGAGCGCCAGCGCCTCCAGCGCCCCCGGCGGCCCCTCGGCGGCCACGGCGGCCCAGCCCGGCAGCCCGTGGGGGCGATGCTCGCCGGCGAAGTCGGTCAGGCCCGCGGCGACGGCGAGGCGCCGCAGCTCCTCGATGACGAGGTCCTCGAGGCCGCGGTTGGTGGTGATCTCGAGACGCGTCCGCATCGCGCCACCATGCCCCAGCCCGACGCGGCCGTCTCCTACTCGATCGGCTTCATCCCCGCGCGGACGCAGCGGGGCTCCGGCTCGCCCGAGAAGTGGAAGTAGGCGTCGCCGGTGCGCACGAGCCAGCCGCCCTCACGCTTGGCGACGGAGAACGCGCGATGGTTCATCGGCGAGTCCGCGAAGGCGTCGAGGTCGAGCTGCGGGGTCGTCTCCACGCGCCCGCCGAGGGAGGCGACCTTCACGTCGGGGCCGACCTGCGCCTCGACCGCGGGCCGATAGCCGCTGTGGAGCGCCATCAGCAGGAGGTGGAAGGCCCGCTCGGCCGCCGCGCTCGGCGCCTCGGCGGCCGGGGTCGGGATGAGCGGCGTCTTGGCCTTCAGGGCGGCGGCCCGGACACGGAAGCGCTGCTTCGCCGGGAGGAACTCCAGGTAGTCGACGTGCTTCGCCACCCAGGCGCGGCGCGCATCGTCGCTCGCGAAGCGCTGGTCCACCATGTCCTCGAGGCGGGACGACAGGAAGCCCTGCACCTCGCCGGTGCTCGCGAGCCCGGCGGGAGCGTGGTCGAGGAAGGCCGAGAAGGCGCGCACCACCGACGCGTCCGTCCGCACCGCGTCGAGCAGGTGGACGGCCGTCCAGGCGAGCTCGGGCGCCTCCCGCACGACCTTGATCAGGGGGTCGACCGCGGCGCGGCCGGCGGACAGCAGCGTCCAGGTCGCGCGCTGCCGCGCCTCCGGCGAGGTCTCGGGGGCGTCGATCTCGGCGACCCGCGCCTTCACGAAGTCGGGCGCCAGGTCCTGCCAGGCCAGCGCAGGCGGCGAGGCGAGGGTCACGGCGGACGTCGTGACGAGGGCGAGCGTGAGGGGGACGAGCAAGGCGCGGAGGGGGAGGTGAGCGTTCATGGGCGCTAGGAACGCACGACCGCGCTGGAAGTTCCACCAGCACGACACGCTACGCCACCGTCGCGCCGAGTCCGCTTGGCCGGGGTCGACGAAGTTGCCATGATGCCCGATCGAACACCGCTCCGAAGGGGGACCGATGCGAAGGAAGAGCTCACACGGCGCGCTGCTCGGAGCCACGCTCGCGCTCGCGCTGGTCGCCTGCACCGACGGCGGGAGCGCGGTGGACGACGCGACGGACACGGCCCACGCCGCGGACGTGGCCGACGACACCGCGACCGACACGGCGACCGCCGAGGACACGGTGGCGCCGAACCCGTGCCCCCGGCCGGACACCGCGGCGGTCGACCACCGGGTCGTCCTGCGCGGCACCTTCAAGTGCTCGCCGCCGGCGACCCCGGCCGAGGTCGTGCTGACGAGCGCCGACGACTGGAGCGCGATGGTCTCGGGCCTGTCGGACTGCATCTCGCCGGCCCCCACCGTCGACAGCGTCGACTTCGACAGCGAGTACGTGCTCGTCCTCGGGACCCACGACTTCATGACCTGTGGCTACGACTACGGGAGCGTCACGACGCTCTCCGGCGCCCGCGGACCCTACGTCGAGCTGCAGGTCACCGACCGCTCCGCCGGCTGCGACGCGGCCTGCGCGAGCGGGATGGGCTACGTCGTCGCCGTCGCCCTCCCCCGCGCGGCGGGCGAGGCGCCCACGAGCTGCATCTGGGTCCACCCCGGCTGCCCCTGAGCGGCGCGCCGGTCGACGACGCCCTGTCGAGGTCTCGTGTCGTTCACGCGTCGCGCGGCCTCGAAGCGATACCGACCGCATCGGCCACAAGACGCTGAATACGAGCGGTCTTTCTCAACACGGAGCGCACGGAGCTCACGGAGGAGGGATCGGGTCGCGCTCGCAGCTTCGGCGCGAGCTGGCCACCCTTCCTCCGTGCCCTCCGTGGCCTCCGTGGTAGAAATAGATGTTCAATCTTCGAAAGTTACCCGCGAATCACCGACATTCGGCCTAGCGGTCGCCGCCCCGGGGCCAGTCGGTGTGGACGAAGGTCCCGGGCGCGTCGCGGCGCTCGTAGGTGTGGCTGCCGAAGTAGTCGCGCTGCGCCTGGATGAGGTTGGCGCTGCCGCGGGCCGTCGTCAGCGTGTCGAACCACGTCAGCGACGCCGCCAGCCCCGGGACCGGGATCCCCGCCGCCGTCGCGGCCGAGACGACGCGGCGCCAGGCCGGGACGCGGCGACCGAGGTCCGCCACGAAGTCCGGGGCCAGGGCCAGGAGCGCCGGCGCCGGCTCGCCGCGGAAGGCGTCGGCCACCCGCCCCAAGAAGCGCGCGCGGATGATGCAGCCCGCCGTCCAGATGCGCGCCACCTCGGCCAGGTCGATGCCGTAGCCGCGCGCCTCGCTGGCCAGGGAGAGCATCGCGAAGCCCTGGGTGTAGCTGGCGATCTTCGAGGCGTAGAGCGCGTCCGCGAGGTCGTCGACGGTCACGCCGGCGAGCCCGGTCGGCGCCGGCCGGAAGGCCTCCTCGGCGGCGACGCGCAGGTCGCGCCCGGCGCTGAGCACGCGGGCGTCCACCGCGGCGGCCAGGGTCGGGACCGCGACGCCCATCTCCACCGCCGCCTGGACCGTCCAGCGCCCGGTCCCCTTCTGCCCGGCGCGATCGAGGATGGCGTCGACGAGGAGCCCGTCTCCCTGGGGGTCGCCAGTCCGGAAGATGTCGGCGGTGATCTCGACCAGGAAGCTGTCGAGCTCACCGGCGTTCCACGCCGAGAACGTCGCGGCCGTCCGCGGGCCGTCGAAGCCCAGGCCGCGCCGGAGCAGCGCCGCCGTCTCGGCGATGAGCTGCATGTCGCCGTACTCGATGCCATTGTGCACCATCTTGACGAAGTGCCCGGCCGAGCCGCGCCCGCAGTAGGCCACGCACGGACCGTAGGCGCTCCGCGCGGCGACGGACTCGAGCACCGGCCGGAGCCGCTCCCACGCCTCGGGGTCGCCGCCGGGCATGATGGAGGGCCCGTGCAGAGCCCCCTCGGCGCCGCCCGAGACGCCCATCCCGACGAAGCGCCACGGGCGCCCGTCGGCGCGCGCGTTCCGCCGGTCGGTGTCGGAGAACAGGCTGTTGCCGGCGTCGACGACGATGTCCTCGGCCTGAAGCAGCGGGTCGAGGGCGTCGAGCACGGCGTCCACCGGCGCGCCCGCCGGGACCAGGAGCACGATCCGCCGCGGCCGCTCGAGCCGCGCGACCAGCTCGGCGAAGCTCTCGGCGATGTCGAGGTCCGCCTCGGGGTGCGCCGCGGCCAGCGCGTGCCCCCGCGCGACGTCGATGTTGTAGCCGCCGACCTTCAGGCCGCGGCTCGCGAAGTTGCGGGCGAGGTTCCCGCCCATCACGCCGAGCCCCACCACGCCGACGTCGTTTCTGCGCTCGCTCATGCCGTCGCTCCTTCCAGTCCCTCTTGATCGGTGACCACCACGAGGCCCGGGAGCCCCACCGCCGGCAGCGCCGCGTCGCCGGCCAGCACCCGCTCGAGCGCCGCCCGCTTGGCCGCCCCCGCGGCCATCAGCACCGTCTCC
>SBGO01000375.1 GCA_006226565.1 Deltaproteobacteria bacterium
CGCCGGTGACTGCGTCGCCTTCGGGCGCGACCACCTCGCCGAGGCCAGCGCGACGCGCAGCGCCAAGGCCGCCGACTTCGCCGCCTACGCGCTGTCCTGCGCCGAGCGCTCGGAGGTCGATCCGGCCGCGGCGGAGGCCCTGCGCCGCGTCGTGACCGCCGGCGACAGCCCGGTCCGCGCGGTCCTCTTCGACCCGGAGGCGCCGCTCTCGGTCGACGACCGCGTCGACGGCCTGCGTATCCTGCGCGAGGCCCACGACGCCCTCGGCGAGCGCGACCGGGGCACGGCCCTCGCCGAGCGCCAGCTCGCCCTCCTGACGCACGCCATCGCGACCGCCCCCGACGCGCGCGCCGCGATGACCTTCAACTGGCCGCTCTCCGAGGTGCTCGTGCGCCTCGAGCGGCCGGCCGAGGCGATCCCCATCCTCGAGCGCTCGGTCGCCGCGCTGCCGGGCGAGTACGATCCGCCGTACCGCCTCGCCTGGATCCTGCTGCGGGCGGGCCGCGCCGACGCGGCGATCGCCCCCGCGCAGCAGGCGCTGTCGCTCGCCTACGGCCCGCGCAAGGCCCGCGTCTACGCCGTCCTCGCCGAGATCCAGCGCGCGCGCGGCGACCGCGCGGCCGAGCGCCAGGCCCGGGCGGACGCCGTCGCGCTCTGGGAGAGCCTGCCCGAGGGGCAGCGGAACCCGAGGGCGCTCGACGCCGCACGCCGCGCGCTCGCGGCCCTCGACGACGAGGATCCCGGACGCTGAGTGGCGGCACTGCGACCCCGCTTTGCCGTATTCGACATCGCGCAAGAGGTTTCACCGATCGGTGATGCCGAGCAGCGCGATGACGTAGGCCGCTTCTTGTTGATCTTCCGCAAACTCCTTGTAACTCGCGGACCGTGGGAGCTAGTATTCGAGCGTCTCGGAAAATCCAGCCAGCCCAGACGACGACCAAGAGGTCTGCCATGGTCATGCAGCACAATCGTGCCCACGCTCAGGGCGCGCAGCAGCGCACTCCGATGCTCGGAAACCACCGCACGCGCCCCGATCTGCGCGGCAAGAGCCTCGACGAGCAGCAGGCGATGCTCGACCCGAACGGCGGTCAGCTCGCGCCGACCGACGGCCCGGGGACCGACGAGCAGGCGGACAAGCTCAAGGCGGCCATCGACCGGAGCTCCGAGATCTTCGCCGAGGAGCGCAAGGAGAACGACCCCTACGGGGAGGCGTATCTCGACAAGCACTACCGGCACGGTCGCAACAAGGCCAAGAAGGCGGACATCCGGCGGCAGCACGCCCCGGCGTCGCGCTCGAAGAACCCCTTCAAGCGCCTCAAGGAGCGTCGCGCCATCACCAAGCAGGTGAAGGCCGAGTACGAGAAGGTGCGCGAGGTGTCGCCGGACAAGGCGCGGCGGATGCGCAACGCCGAGCTCAAGGCGACCATCCAGGAGGAGGCCAAGGCGGAGGCCGAGACCCTGCACCCGAACGACGAGAAGGCGCAGGCGAAGGCCTACGAGTCGATCTGGCTGCGCAACTACAAGCTCACCCGCGAGTACGTGGGGGGCGCCTCCGACAAGGAGAAGGTGGCGCTCTCCGTCGAGGACGAGCTCATCAAGGAGAACAACAAGAAGCTCAAGGCCCAGCTCCTCGAGCAGGCGGGCGAGGATCCGATCGCGATCGAGAGCGCGACGAAGATCTACAAGCACGCCCGCGGTCGCACGCGCGAGATGGAGAAGGAGCACCAGAAGGAGAAGCAGGCCGCCCAGGACAAGGCCACCGAAGAGAAGCGCAAGAAGGACAACGGCGAGCTCAAGGCGCAGATCAAGGCCAAGCACGGCGACGGCAAGAAGGCCAAGCAGGCGGCCCAGAAGGAATACCTCGAGAAGAAGACGAAGACCGCCAAGGCCCAGGTCCAGGAGGACAAGGCCAAGGCCAAGGCGCGCGTCAAGGCCCACAACAAGACCGTCAAGAACCGGCAGAAGGGCGGCTGGATCGACGACAAGACGGCCGCCGAGGAGCTGCGCTACGTCGGCGACAAGGGCCGCAAGAAGAAGAACGCCGCGCTCAAGAAGGCGTTCAGCCGTGAGGAGTACCGCGAGAAGAAGGACCACGCGGTCAGCGGCGACGTCTTCAAGGAGAACAAGGACGTCAAGACGGTCACCCAGATCGTCGGCGGGCTGAACACAGGCGCGAGCGTCGGCAACAAGGGCGTCGCGAAGGGCGTCAAGTACCTCTCCCAGAACGACGGCGTCACGAGCACGGTCCTCGGCGAGAAGGGCCTCACCGACGGCGGCCAGAAGTTCAAGATGGGCGGGACCAGCAACCAGGCCGCGGGGATCCTCAAGGGGGTCGACGGCCTCAACAAGGTGGCCGGCGGCGCCTCCAACCTCGTCAACGCCATCGGGATGCGCGGCGACGCCGACCCGGCCAACCGCGAGCGCGCGAAGGACGACATCGTCGGCGGGGTCGAGAAGATCGGCGGCGGCCTCGCGTCGACGACCACGGGCGTCCTGCAGGCCATCCAGGGCTTTGCGACCGACCCGGCCCTCGCGCAGATGATGCAGCTCGACGCCCTCCCGGTCGTCGGCATCGTCGCCAGCGGCATGAAGCTCGTCGACGCCGCCTACACCCTGGTCCAGGCGTCCTACCGCGCGGGCAAGATCGTCGCGATGCACCGCGCCGCCAAGCAGAGCAAGGACCTCGCCATGGCGGCCTCGCTCAAGCACCTGCGCCACGCGGACCTCAAGCTCGTCACGAGCGCGACGGTCGACATCATCACCAACTCCGCCTCCATCGCCGCCCACGGGCTCACCCTCGGCGGCGTCACCGCCCCGGCGGGCGTGGCGCTCAAGGCCGCCGCCTCGGGCATCTCGATGGCGAAGTCGGCGGCGATGACCGTCCACTCGAGCGTGAAGGCGGCCAAGGGCAAGAAGGCCCAGATCAAGTTCGACCAGGCCAAGAAGCAGGGCGCCGGCTCCGGCGAGATCATCAAGAGCGGCAAGCAGCTCATCGACAACAACAGCAAGTACGCGCTACAGATCGTCATCAACGCCGCTCGCGACGGCGACCAGACGGCGCTGGACTACATGCGGCTGTTCAACCTCGACACGAAGAACTTCGACGAGATGTCGAACGAGAACATCCGCAAGTACATCCTCGGGGCCATCCAGGCGGACGAGGAGCCCGAGACGCTCCTCGACAAGCTCAAGGGCGTGCCGGGGCAGCTCCGCGGCGCGAACCGCGCGATCCGCGGCAAGTTCGGTAAGGGGTACTGATGACGCTGTTCGAGCGGGTCGCGGCGGTGCTCGCGGCCGAAGAGCTGGGGTTCGAGGAAGGGCCGAGCGAGGGCTCGCTGGTGACCGTCATCCCCGGCGTCCACGGCAACTTCGTGGTCGCCGCGGTCGCGCGGAGCGCCGACGAGCGCCTGATCTTCTACGCCTTCGGTGAGCAGGACACCCCCGAGGAGCGGCGGGCCGAGGTGATGGAGCTGGTGACGCGCGCCAACTACGCGATGCTCATCGGCAACTTCGAGCTCGACCTCGAGGACGGCGAGGTGCGCTTCAAGGTGGCGGTCGATCTCGAGGGGGTCGAGGACGTCACGTCGCTGGTGCGCACGCACATGACCGCCTGCATGGTGACCTTCGACCAGTACCTGCCGGCGCTGTACGCCGTGCAGCGCGGCACGGCGACGGTGCTCGAGGCGCTGGCCGTGGTCGAGGGCGGCGACGACGAGGGCGACGACGACGAGCTCTGAGCGCGCTCAGCCGCCGAGCTTGAGCGCCAGGAGCCGAGAGACGAGCGCACGGTCTTCGGGGCCGTGCACCTCCACGGTCGCGCCGCGCCCCTCGGGGAGCTTGCGTCCCTCGACGATCGCGGTGACGAGCGCCGCCGGCAGGTCGCTCGTGCGGACCCGCTCGACGGCGTGGTCGTCGAGCGCCATTCCGCCGAGGAAGGAGCCGTCGTGGGGGATGAGGTAGGCGAGCGCCTTCCGCTTGCGCTCCGCCTTCACCTGCCAGCCGTGCTTCTGGCCGTAGAACTTCCACGCCAGCGCGGCCCCGGGGACCGCGGCGAGCTCGGCGTGGAGCGCGTCCCAGTCTGCCTTCGTGGCGCCGAGCGTGGTCGCGAGCGCGTCGTCGTCGGGGGGCGCGCCCTTGTCGGTGAAGATGCTGCTCATCGCGGACCTCCGTGGCGCCGAGCGTAGCCCCACGGGCTCCGCGAGGCCAGGAGGTCGTGGTCGCGCTGATCCTGCGACTGGGTTGGGATTGCGGGTCTTTTTTGGACGCAGGGCAAAAAACGACGGCCCTGGCACTCGCGGATATGGCGTATTCCGCAAGGCTCCGCCGGGCTTGCTGCGCCTGCGAGCGCGCGCGGGGCGTTTGAGCGATCGGTTGCGTGGTGGTACTGCTGGGAAATTCCACCACAAGTAGAGGGGTATGCGCGCTGACGCCAGCCGTCGCCGTCGTGTATTCCGAGGAGAATTGCCATGAAGACGCGTGCTCTCGCGCTCGCGACGACGTGTTCCCTCATCTTCGCCAGCGCGACGGCGCTCGCCGGGATCGGTGACGACTTCTTCCACCCCGCGCTGGTCGACGCGGTCTCGGTCGATACGCTGGTGCCCGAGGCGACGAGCGCCGCGACGAGCGCGCTGCCGGGAGTCACCGGCTACTGGGGCGACCTCGTCAACGCCGACGTCGTGCCCGAGGACGGCGCCGGCGTCTACGTCGCGGTGATCGACACGGGGCTCGTACCCCAGGCGCCGTTCTTCTTCTCCCAGGCCAACATCGCCTACGAGCTCGGCAAGGGCTTCACCCACGACATCTACTGGGACGGCGCCCTCGGCGACATCGTCGTCGGCCCGCTCCGCGACGACCGCGGCATCTGGACGGGCCTCGCGTCCGGGCACGGTACGCACGTCGCGAGCACCGTCGTCGGCTTCAACGTCAACAACAGCTTCTGGGTCAACGGCATCGCGCCGGCCGCCACCATCATCCCGGTGCTCGCCCTCGACGCGTGGCTCATCGAGATCCCCGGCTTCGGCAAGATCCCGCTCTCGGGCGGCTCCGACGAGATGATCGCCGCCGCCATCACCTACGTCGCGGAGCTCGCCCCCACCCTCGACGGCCCCGTCGTCATCAACCTGAGCCTCGGCGGGCCGGGCCGCGTGCCGATGATCGAGGCCGCCGTCGACCTCGCCATCGCCAACGGCGTCATCGTCGTGGCCGCCGCCGGCAACTCCGGCAGCGACGGCATGGGCTACCCCGGCGGGCTCTCGCAGGTCATCTCGGCCGGCGCCGGCGGGTGGGCGACGATGTTCTACTACGGCTGGGGCGCCGACGTGCCCGAGAAGCTCAACAGCAAGGACATCGTCGGCAACACGCGCCAGGTCTACCTCGAGGACTTCAGCTCGCGACCGAACATCGCCCTCGGGCAGAAGACCCAGGACCTCGACGTCACGGCGCCCGGCGCCTGGATCGTCGGCCCCTACAAGAACGATTTCGCAAACGATCTCAACTACTACTACGTGAGCGGGACCAGCATGGCGTCGCCCCACGTCGCCGCAATCGCCGCGCTCGTCCTGCAGTCCCACCCCGACACGACCCAGGCCGAGATGGAGGCGATCTTCGAGGTCGCGGCCGCCGGCGGGCCGCTCCCGGCGAGCGACGCGACGGTCCTCTTCCCGTACGTGCCCGGCGGCTTCTACACCGCGGATTGGGATGGCGGCGACTACGGTCGCGGCTTCCTGCTCGCCGACGAGGCGCTCGGCGTGGCCGGCCGCTGAGCCTTCGCCCGTCCCCGCCGCGAGGGCCGCGCGCCCTCGCCGGCGGGTGCGGTCCGCGCCTCAGAAGACGCGGATACCGGCGAAGAAGCTCGGGAAGAAGTGCGAGCTCCAGCCCGGCTCGCCGGTCGTGCTGCTGTCGACGAAGAGCGGCCGCGGGAGGTCGTAGTCCTCGAGGGCGAACTCGCCGTTGGCCGCGCCGCCGATGAAGAGGGCGAGCGCGTCGGTGAGCGGCAGGCCGACCGTAAGGCGCGCCTGAACGAGGATCTCGTCGTCGGCGTACATGTCCCAGTCGCAGCCCTTGCCGGCGAGGCCGTGGCCGGTGACGTCGAGGTCGACGTAGAGCGGGCCGACGTCGGCGTGGGTGCCGATGCCGCCGCCGAGGCGCATCACGCACTTGTCGCTGCCGTCGAAGCCGTTCGTGCCGGCGGAGAGCAGGAAGTGCAGGAACGGCGTCCCGAGGCGGAGGCCGATGTTGTAGGGCATCCGGGTGTCGCCCCAGACCTCGAGGTGGTTGTAGCCGTTCTTCATGATCGGCAGGAGCCCGATGGACACGCCGTCGACGGTGTCGGCGATGTTGATGAGCCCGATCTGCGCGCCCTCGACGTGGCCGCCGATGTTGACGAGGCCGATCTGCACGCCGTCGACGTCGTCGGCGATGTTGACGCCGCCGGTGACCTGCGCCCCCTCGACCACGCCGGCGATGTTCACGCCCGCCGAGAGCTGGGCGCCGCGGACCCAGTCGGCCGCGATGTTGACGCCGCCGGTGACCTGGAAGCCGTCGACGTAGCCGTCGGCGATGTTGAAGCCGGCCGAGAGCTGGACGCCGAGCACGTCCTGGCCGGCGATGTTGGCGCCGCCGGTGATCTGCGCGCCGCGCACGAAGCCGCCGGCGATGTTGACGCCGCCCGAGACCTGGGCGCCGTCGACCCAGCCGCCGGAGAGGTTGGCGCCGCCCGAGACCTGCGCGCCGCGGATGAAGTTGTCGACGATGCCGAAGGCCATCGTGAGCTGCCAGCCGCGGACGCCGGCGACGCCGTCGCCGACGAGCCCGAAGGCGAAGCCGTCGACGAGCTGATAGTCGCCGGGGCCGGCGAAGGAGACGCCGGGGAGGAGCGAGAGCCGCACGGGGACCGGGTCGAGGGCGACCGCGGGCTCGACGATGGGCACCGTGACGACGGCGTCCGGGCCGTCCCCCGGCCCGTCGGGCGGCGCGACCGGCGGCAGCGTGCCGTCGTCCCAGGTCTCGGGCGGGTCCTCGGGGGCGCCGCCGCGGTCCCGGTGCGCGACCACCTGCCCGCTCTCGTGGAACATGTCGCGCCGGAGCACCACGCGCTGGCCGCTCGGGAGCGCCGTGACGAGCGACCAGATGGTCCCGCCCTCGCTGAAGGCGACGCGGTAGAGCCCCGCCTGGAGGCCGAGCTCGATCGCGCGGCTGGTCGCCGCCTTCTGGACCTCGGCGACCAGCCGGTCGCCGCTGTCGCGGACGAAGAAGCGGCCGCTCAGCGGGGCGTCGAGGACGAGGGTCGAGCTCATCTGGCTGAGGTCGGTGATGACCACGTCGCCGCTGCCGGAGAGGTCGATGTCGTAGTTCGGGTGCTGGGGACCGCTCCGGGTGTGCTCGGTGCGGGCGAGGGTCTCCTGGAACGCGAACTGGTAGGCCTCGTTGAGGGTGACGCGGCCGTCGCCGGAGACGTCGGCGGCGCCGCGGAGCCCGCTCACGAGGTGGTGGGTGAAGAAGGAGGCGCCGAGGCGATCGGACTCCTGGGCGGCCTCGTCGGCCGAGCTCGAGGTGAGGAAGGCGTGGCCGCTGATCTGCGAGGCGTCGTCGACGAGGAAGGGGGCGACGCGGTGGCCGCCCTTCTCGCGCAGCAGCGCGCCCGAGGCGCAGCTGTCGAGGATGGCGATCTTCACGTCGGCGGTGGCGCGGCCGATGCCGGCCCGGAGGTCCTTGTAGGTGAGGCGCTCGGGGCCGAGGAGGAGCCCGTACTCGTCGGAGTGGCCGGAGTAGTAGACGACCAGCTCGGTGCGGCGGTGGTCCTTGCGGGCGGCGGCGACGCGGCGGCCGAGGTCGTCGAGGGAGGCGACGAGGCGAGCGCGGCTCGGGTCCTCGAGGAGGACGCGGTCGCTCGGCTCGACGCCGCCGAGCTGGGTGAGGACGGTGGCGAAGGCCTGGGCGTCGCTGACCGCGTAGCGGAGGCGGACGCGGTCGGCGCCGCCGTCGTTCGAGCCGACCACGAGGGCGAAGCGCTTGACCCCGGTCGGGGCGGCGGCGTCGGCGCGCGGCGCGAAGGCGACGAGCGCGAGGCCCACGAGGGCGGCGACGAGGCGGGTGGCGTTCATCGGGGCACCACCTTCTTGAGGAGGAGCGAGGTCGAGCGCGCGCCGGGGACGTCGAGCTCGCCGGTGCGGCCGGCCTGCGGCCCGGTGGCCAGGCGGCGCGCCGCGGCGACGACCTCGGACGGGGCGAGGGGGCGGTCCGAGGTGACCAGGAGGAAGCGCTCGAAGCTCGGCGCGTCGTCGAGCTCGTAGGCGTAGGGGAGGACGACCTCGCCGTCGGCCGAGAGCGCCGTGTCGCCGGCGTCGGTCTCGGGGAAGTGCAGGGTGACGGCGCCGCGGCCGTCGATGGACAGGAGCACGCCGTGGCTGGCGCCGTTGGCCATGTAGCCGAGCTGGAGGCGGTCGCGCGGGGCGACGGCGGCGCCGGGCACGAGGCGCTCGGCGCGCTCGTCGTGCTCGAGGAAGACGGCCAGGCGCGGCTCGGTCGGGCCCTTCGGGCGGGTGGGCTCGAGGGTGTCGGGGCCGCCGCCGAGGAGGCCCGGGGTCTCC
>SBGO01000558.1 GCA_006226565.1 Deltaproteobacteria bacterium
TGGCGCTCCAGCCGCTCGCCCGCGGCGCCGTCGCCAACCTCGCCGACGCCCCGCCGGAGGCCGCCATCACCGGGCCCATCGCCCGCGGCGACCTCGCCACCATCGACGCCCACCTCGAGGCCCTCGACGCCCTCGACGATCGCGTCGCCCGCGAGGCCTACCTCGTGCTCGCGCGGCGGGCGCTGGAGCTCTCGGCCCGGGACCTCGACCCCGAGCTGGTGACCGTCCTCCGGTTCATCCTCGCCGAGTAGCCCGGGACGTTCGCGGCCCCGGCGCCCCGCGCAGCCGCTCAGCCCTCGAGGAGCGCGGCCTTGCCGCCGAGCTCCTTGATGCGCCGGTAGATGGTCGGGCGCGACATCCCGAGCGCCCGCGCCGCCTGCGGCACGTTGCCGTCCGAGAGCTTGAGCGCGCGCGCGATGAGCGCCGCCTCGAGGTTCTCTATCGACGGCAGCTCCTCGAGGGTCTGGAACATCATCTCGAAGATCTGGTCGACCGACTGCACCGGCTCGGTGCCGCGCTCGTCACGCCCGTCGGGCGGCAGCCGCCGCACCGCCTCGACCACGCTCAGCGGCAGGTCGGAGATGCTGACGACGGGCCCGGTCCCGACCACCACCGCGTGCGAGATGATGTTCTCGAGCTCGCGCACGTTGCCGGGGAAGGAGTAGCGCTCGAGGATGCGCATCGCCGCCGGCGACATCGTCATCAGCGGCTTCTTCTCCTCCTGGCAGGCCTTCTCGAGGAAGTGCGAGGTCAGCAGCGCCGTGTCGCCGGTCCGCTCGCGCAGCGGCGGCAGATAGACCGGGAAGACCGCGAGCCGGTAGTAGAGGTCGTCGCGGAACCGCTTCTCGTGGACCATGTCGAGGAGGTTCCGGTGGGTCGCGCTGATGATGCGCACGTCCACCTGCCGCCCCGTGGTGCTGCCGACGCGCTCGACGCGCCGCTCCTGGATGACGCGGAGGATCTTCGCCTGGAGGTGGAACGGCATCTCGCCGATCTCGTCGAGGAAGATGGTGCCGCCGTCGGCGACCTCGAACTTCCCCTTCTTGGCGGCGATCGCGCCGGTGAACGCGCCGCGCTCGTGCCCGAAGAGCTCGCTCTCGAGGAGCGACTCCGGGATACCGGCGCAGTTGAGCGCGACGAACGGCCCCGACTGGCGCGGCCCCTCGTAGTGGAGCGCGCGCGCGACGAGCTCCTTACCGGTCCCGCTCTCGCCCTGCAGGAGCACCGTCACCTTCGAGTCGCGCACGTGGTGGAGCGTCTCGAAGAGCTTCTGCATCTCGGGGGAGCGCGCGACGATGCGCCCGAACTGGTACTTCTCGGTGACCTGGTCCTGGAGCGCCTTCACCCGCGACGACATGTCGCGGTTGTCGAAGGCGTTCTTGACCGCGACCGCGATGCGCCGCGAGACGTCCTCGGACTTCTCGACGAAGTCGTAGGCCCCGCGGCGGGTCGCCTCGACCGCGGCGTCCACCGACCCGTGCGCGGTCATGATGATGATGCGGATGTCCGGGTTGGACCGCATGAAGGGCTCGACGAGGTCGAGCCCGTCCACGTCCGGCAGGCGCAGATCGAGCAGCACGATGCCGTCGAAGCCCTCTTCGACCTCGTGGCGCCCTTGCGCACCATCGCTCGCCGTGAGCACACTGTAACCCTGCTTTCGCAAACGATATGCGAGCAGGTTCGTGAGCTCGGGCTCGTCGTCGATGATCAGGATATGCCGCTCAGGCAATCCGACTCTCCAGGGGGACGTTGTGGGCGCGAAGGGTGGTGAGGGGCAAACCCCGCAAGCGGCTCAGTTGCCGGAGCACGTCGCGCTGATCGCCGAGGGCCTGACCCTGATGGGCCACCTCGGGGACCTGCGCGGGGCGGTCGTCGCCCTCGGCGCGGAAGACCCGAGCGTCGCGGCCACGCACCCTGACGGCGCTCTTTCCGATACGAGACATGACGGTGAAACCGACCTCCGGGGCGAGAGTATAGCCCTGGTTCGCGCGAGGTTTGAAGGCCACCCGCCGGGATCTCCGGAGTCCGCGCGCTGGTGGATCGCCCCGTGGCAGACAGGTAGCGGCTCAGGCGCGATATTGGTGCAACGCGGTACGCCGCTTGCCGAGCGCGCCGCGCGCTGGGTCGAGCGTGCGCTGGCCTCGGACGCCGTCGGCGCGATGACCGCCCTGCGCGCGTTCGGCGCCGGCGTCGTCGTGGCCGATCCCGACGGCGTCATCCGCGTCGCCACGACCTCGGCCGCGGAGCTCTTCGGCACCACCGCCGCCGCCCTGATCGGAGCGCCGCTGTCGACGCTCTGCGGTGACACGGTGACCGCCGATCTCGCCGCCGTCGAGGCGGCCGAGACCCTGCGCGTGCCCCTCGTCGGCGCGGGCGGGGTGCCGCTCCGCGCGCGGATCGAGCGCGGGACGGACGACCGCATCGTGGTGCGCCTCACGACCGAGGAGCAGCACGCCGAGCGGGCCCTCCGTCGCGACCAGCTCGTCGCCGCGATCCGGCACGAGATCCGGACGCCGCTGACGGTGCTCCGCGGGGTCACCTCGATGCTCGAGGAGGAGCCCGACATGGAGCTCGAGGATCGGGTGACCTTCCTCGGCTCGCTCAAGAAGGAGACCCACCGCGTCATCACCCTGGTCGAGGACATCCTCACGGTCGCGCGGATGGACGCCGCGCGCGGCCTCTCGCGCCTCCAGTCCGTCGATCTCATCGTGATCGCCTCGGAGCTCGCGACCGAGGCCCGCCGCTTCTGCGACAAGCACGACATCAGCCTGCGCCTCGAGGTCGCCAGCGCCCCGCTCACCGTGCGCGCCGACCGGCAGCTCCTCGAGCAGCTCGGCAAGAGCCTCGTCGGCCACGTCCTGCGCGCCGCCCCCCAGGGGCTGCACCTCACCCTGCGGGCGACCGCGGAGAGCGACGCCGTCGCGCGCCTCGAGGTCGAGGACGACGGCCCCGCCCCGGAGATCGACGACGGCGAGCCCTTCACGAGCTTCCGCCGCTCGACCGCGACCGGCAAGTACGCCCCCGGCGTCGGCGTCGGCCTCGCCGTGGCCAAGCGCATCGCCGACGCGCACGGCTGGGGGCTCCGCGTCGAGCGCACGGGCGACGGCAACCGGCTCGTCCTGCGCGCCCCCCGGGACCTTTCTGAAGGCTGATTCAGTTCAGACCTTTCACCGCGAACGGCGTTCAGGCATCTTCGGGGCCTCCTCGAAAGGCTCGCCCTGCTCGCGTGGCTCCAGCGCTCGCGCGTGCCCCCTCGTCCCGTGGTGACGTGATGAATCACGTGTTCGCACCCCGTATCGCCCTCGCCGCGACCCTCGCCCTCGCCCTCACCGCGGGCTGCAGCGACGCGAAGTCGGGCGAGGCCGGCGACGACACCGCCGCCCCGACCGACAGCGCCGCCGCGGACGTCGACGCCGACGAGAACCCCGACGCGGCCGCCCCCGACGCGGGCCCCCCGGTCAACAGCTTCGCCTACCTCGTGGTCGACCCGGAGATCCTCGACTTCGGGACCTGGACGGTCGGCCAGGAGGAGACGCGCGATCTCGTCCTCGAGAACGCCGGGAACCTCCCGCTCGCGCTCACCACCATCCGCTTCGTCCAGGGCCACGAGGTCTTCGCCACCAACGCCCAGCAGACGGTGGTCCCGCCCGGCGAGAAGAAGACGGTCAAGGTCACCTTCTACGCCCTCGCCGCGGGCGCCTACGCCGACCTCCTGCGCTTCGAGTCCAACGCCGTGAACGACGCCCGGCTCGACGTGCCGATCACCGCGGTGGCCCAAGAAGGCGTCTGCGAGGACGCGGACGGCGACGGCCACGGCGTCGGCTGCGCCCAGGGCGGCGACTGCAACGACAGCGACCCGCTCGTCTACGTCGGCGCCCCCGAGCGCTGCAACGCCCTCGACGACGACTGCGACGGCCTCCACGACGAGGACTTCGTCGGCCTCGGCCAGGGCTGCGAGGTCGGCTTCGGCGCCTGCGTCGCCGACGGCTTCAAGATCTGCGCCCCCGACGAGGCCTCGCTCCTGTGCTCGGTCAACCCGGTCACCGGCGGCGACGAGCTCTGCAACGACGTCGACGACGACTGCGACGGCGTCACCGACGAGGACTTCCCGTCGAAGAACCGCCTCTGCTCGGTCGGCGTCGGCGCCTGCCGGGTCGTCGACAAGTACGTCTGCAGCGCCGACCACACCACCACCGTGTGCAACGTCACGCCGCTCGCCCCCGGCCGCGAGATCTGCGGCGACGGCATCGACAACGACTGCGACGGCATCACCGACGAGGGCGAGCTCGAGGTCTGCGGCGACGACGTCGACAACGACTGCGACGGCGAGACCGACGAGTCGGGCTCGACCTGGGGCGAGGTCTTCTTCGCCCGCAGCTGGTACGGCCAGACCGTCGCCATCTACCCCTCCCACGGCGACGGGACCTTCGGCGACCCGGTCCCGCTCGAGTTCCCCGCCGGCGAGGACGGCCTCGTCGACAACTACGGCGTCGTGGCCGTCGGCGACTTCGACGGGGACCGCTGGCTCGACCTGGTCGTCAGCGAGATCCGCGTGGCGGGCAAGACCCTGTGCACCGCCGACGCCGACTGCCCCAGCGGCCACCGCTGCTGGGGCGGCGTCTGCCAGGCGCGCTGCACGACCCAGGCCCAGTGCACGAGCGCGGGCGAGGCGTGCGTCGACTGGAACCCGCAGACCGGCGACGCCAACGACGTCTTCTGCACGCCGTCCCGGCGGATGCTGCTCGCGCGCTCGAGCTGCGACGGCGAGGGCGGCATCTCGCTGACGCCGCTCTTCGATCTGCAGCCCGGCGAGCGCCTCGGCCCCGTCATCGACACCGACGGCAACGGCCACCTCGACTTCGTCGGCCTACACCAGTGGCAGACCCACCTCGGCTTCGTCTGGAAGAACGACGGCGCCGGCGGCTTCACCCAGCTCACCCCGGCCTTCGACTTCTCCCCGTGGGCCAGCCACGGCGGCTACAGCGGCTTCGACTGGGTCTGGGGGCTCGCCAAGACCGTGAAGGACCTCAACGGCGACGGGATAGTCGACCTCATCGGGCGGACGCTCTCGAACGGCGGCTCCCCGCCGACGGTGCTGTGGGTCTTCACCGGCCACGGCGACGGCACCTTCGACGCGCCGGCGCCGCTCGCGAGCCAGATCCCGCAGCCCTCCAACCTCATCACCGCCAACGACTTCGACGGCGACGGCGACCAGGACATCGTCGCCGGCCTCGACGACGACGGGCAGCCGGGCGGCGCCTGGATGCTGCTCAACCGCGACGCGCCCGACGCCAGGGACTGGGTCAGCGCCTATCAGATCTTCGACGTCGCCCCGACCTACAACAGCGGCGGCGAGCACCCCGGCACCGGCTGGGGGACCAGCTTCGACTTCGACGGCGACCACCAGCCCGACGTCCTCGCCGCCTGGACGCCCGAGGAGTGCGGCAGCTACGTCTGGGGCTGCACCGCCGTCGCCGACCCGAGCAACGTCTGCTACGGCGGCAACTGCCGCAAGATCGCGCTCATCCGCAACAAGACGCGGGACGCCTGCCTCCCCGGGACGAGCTGCATCGACGGCGCCTGCGTCCCGGGCTGCACGCCCGACTGCGGCGAGAAGTCGTGCGGCAGCGACGGCTGCGGCGGGACCTGCGGGGTCTGCGGCGGCGGCCAGGTCTGCACCACCGCCGGGCAGTGCGTGGTCGACTGCGTCCCGCAGTGCGACGGCAGGTCCTGCGGCGACAACGGCTGCGGCGGCGTCTGCGGCGACTGCGCGCAGGGCGAGTCGTGCCTGTCGGGGCAGTGCGTGACCGGCTGCGTGCCGAACTGCGCCGGGCGCCGCTGCGGCGACGACGGCTGCGGCGGGCGCTGCGCCGTGTTCGGGGATCCGGAGATCGTCAGCTTCGACGCCAACGCGGCGATCAACGTGGAGGCGCCGACCAACGTCCCGCCGACGCGACCGACCGTCGCCATCGAGCCATCCGCGCCGACGACCGAGGACGCCTTGACCTGTGCGATCGCGAGCCCTAGCTATGATCTGGACCCGGTGACGTACCGTTACCGGTGGTTCCGCGACGGCGTGTTCGCGAAGGACGTCGGGAACGACCCGACGATCCCCGCGGGCGTCGCCCAGGTCGGCGAGCGGTGGACCTGCCGGGTCCGCGCCACCGACGGGATCGAGTGGTCGATCCCCACAGAGGCCGAGACGATCGTGAGCGCGCCATGATGATGACGCTAGTGAGCCTGACCGCGGCGACGCTGCTCGCCGCGCCGTCCATCACCGAGGTGCAGCCGGTGCCGCTCGCGATCGGCGGCGTGGCGGAGGTGAGCGGCGACGGCTTCGTGGCCGACGCGACCAGCATCACGATCGGCGCGGTCGCGCAGTCGGTCGTCAACGTGCAGCCGCAGAAGGTGCGGTTCGTCGTGGCGGCGGAGACGCCCCTCGGGAGCCAGACGCTGGTCGTGACGACCGCCGACGGCAGCGCCCAGACGACCGTCGAGGTGGCGCCGCCCGCGCCGACGATCAGCAACGTCGCGCCCTCGGTGCTGATCCTCGGGGGCATCGCGACCGTGCAGGGCACCGACCTCGACGTGGTCACCGGGGTGACGCTCGGCGGCGTGGCCGCCACCGTCCGCGAGCAGACGACCTTCATCCTGAGCTTCGACGTGCCCTTCGACGCGACCCTCCTCGGGAACGTCCAGCTCGCGCTGGCGTCGCCGCGCGGGGACGCCACGCGGATGGTCGACGTCCAGGCGCCCACGCCGGACATCGACAGCATCGGGCCGAACCCGGCGCGCCAGGGCGACCTCGTCACGATCCGCGGGACCATCGTCCCCGTCGCCGTGAAGGTGAGGATCGGGCTGGTCGAGGCGGAGCTCGTCGAGGCGGGCGAGCGCGAGGTCACGGTGCTCGTCCCCGACGAGGTGAGCGTGGGCCCGCACGACGTGACGGTCTCGGTCGGGCAGCAGACCTCGGCGCCGGCCGGGCCGCTCTACATCCAGGCCGGCGATCCGCTCCGGCCGCGGGTCGACGGCGTCTACCCCGTCAACGTCGCCCAGGGCGGGACCTTCTGGATCATCGGCGCCCAGCTCGGCGAGGTGACCGACGCGACCCACGGGCTCGAGGTGCTGACGTGCGACAAGCGCGCCTGCCGCATCGACGCCAGCGGCGCGCCGGTCGGGACGCCGTTCAAGGCGGCGGTCACCAGCCCCGCCGGCTCGACCACCTTCACCCTGCAGGTCACCGAGGAGGCGCTGCTGGTGCCGAAGATCGCGAGCGTCTCGCCGGACCCGGCCTTCCGGGGCGAGTCGCTCACCCTGACCGGGACCGAGCTCGGCGCGACGCGGACCGTCGTCATCGGCGGCCGCACGCAGAGCATCACCTACTTCGACGCGACCACGGTGACGCTCACCGTCCACCCGGACACGCCGATGGGCGCCCAGCGCCTCTTCATCGCGGGCACCGGCGGCTCCGACCCCGTCGACGTCACCATCCTCGACCCCTTCCCGAACGCGGACGAGGACGACGCCGACGTCATCGGCGACACGTCCTCCGACGACACCGCGCCGCCGAAGAAGAAGGACGACTGCGCCGCCGGCGGCGGGCCGACCCCCTGGGCCGGGGTCCTCGCGGCCCTCGCCCTGCTGATGCGGCGGCGGCGGCGGGTGACGAGCCTCTAGCCGGCTCCGCGGTCCGGCGCAGCTGGGCGAGCGATTGAAGCACAGAGGTCACGGGGGACACGGAGGTCGTTGTCTCCGTGTCCTCCGTGACCTCTGTGGTTCGCGCGTCGGGCCGGTCTTCTCGCCGAGCGTCGTGCGACAGCCTCCCTACGGCCGCGCGCCTACTTCGCGCCCCACACGGCGGTGGCGAGGCGCTTGCCCGGGTCGCCGCTGGCGGCGGTCTCGGTGGCCGCGACGTCGGCGCGGGCCGCGCCCTCGGCGATCTTCTTGTTCGCCTGCTCGAGCGCGCGCGTGGCCTGCGCGCGGATCCCGTAGTAGCTGCCCCACCCGACGCTCTTCGAGCCGTTGACGAAGAACGCGGGGGTGCCGCGCGCCTCGAGCGACTCGGCGAGCGCGCGCTCGTACTCGACCTGCGCCTTCACGGTGGGGTCCGCCAGGTCCTTCTTGAAGCGCTCGAGGTCGAGGCCGAGCTGGGTCGCGTAGGCCTCGAGATCGCTCGCCTCGAGGCGCCCCTGATTCTCGAAGAGGAGGTCGTGGTACGCCCAGAACTTGCCCTGCCGCTGGGCGGCGATGGAGGCGATGGCGGCCGGCTCGGCGTTCTTGTGCGACGTCAGGGCGTTGTGCTTCCAGATGATCTGGACGTCGGCGCCGAGCTCGCGCACGAGCTGCTTGAGCGGCTCGACCGTGCGGCGGCAGACCGGGCACTGGAAGTCGCTGAACACGACGACCTTGACCGGCGCGTCGTCGGGCCCCGCCGTCGGCGAGGCCCCGGGAGCGCCGGGGAAGCCGTCGACCGGCGCCGGGACCGCGAGCGCGCCCTGCTCGAGGGACGGCGTCGCGCCCGGGCGGCGCTCGAGCTCCTTCACCTCGTCCGGGGTGAGCGCCTGAAGCGCC
>SBGO01000102.1 GCA_006226565.1 Deltaproteobacteria bacterium
GCAGAACGGGGTCGACGCCCCGCCGCCAGTCCCGCCGACGCCGACGCCTCCGCCGAGCAGCGCGGGCGTGACGCCGCCCTCTCCGCCCCCGGTCCCCGCCATCCCCGAGAAGAAGGGCGCCTGCGCGGGCGGGTCGGACGCGGCGCCGGCCGGGCTGCTGCTGGCGCTCCTGGCGCTGCTGACGCGCCGGAGGGCTCAGCGTGCATGAGGCCTCGGCGGCTCGCGCCGAGAGCCGCGTCACCCGCTGGCTGACGAACGCCCACCCGGGCATCTTCTCGGCCTACGCCATCATCGCGGCGTTCTCGACCTACTTCTGCATGTACGCGTTCCGCAAGCCCTTCACGGCCGGGACGTTCACCGGCGAGGAGGTCGACCTCTTCGGCCTCCCGCCCATCGCCCTCAAGGAGTTCCTCGTCGTCTCCCAGGTGATGGGCTACATGCTGTCCAAGTGGATCGGCATCAAGGTCGTCAGCGAGATGTCGGGGGCGCGCCGCGGGCTGGCGATCATCCTCCTCATCGTGTTCGCGGAGGCCTCGCTCGGCCTCTTCGCCATCACGCCGCACCCGTACAGCGCCATCTTCCTGTTCCTCAACGGCATCCCGCTCGGGATGGTCTGGGGCCTGGTCTACGGCTTCCTCGAGGGGCGCCGCGTCTCCGAGGTCCTCGGCGCCGGGCTCTCGGCGAGCTACATCGTGGCCAGCGGCGTCGTGAAGACCATCGGCCGCTGGGTCATCGAGGACTGGGGCGTCAGCGAGGAGGTGATGCCCGCCATCGTCGGCCTGCTGTTCTTCCCGGCGATGCTCATCTTCGTGTGGCTGCTGTCCCACATGCCCAAGCCGACCGCGCAGGACGAGGCGCTCCGCACCAAGCGCGAGCCGATGAACCGCGAGCGGCGGATGCGCTTCCTCAAGGCCTACTGGCCCGGGCTCCTGGCGCTGACCGCGCTCTACTTCTTCCTCACCGCGTACCGCAGCGTGCGCGACGACTTCGCCATCAACATCTGGAACTCGCTCGGCTACACCGGGCAGCCGGAGATCATGTCGGTGAGCGAGCTGCCCGTCGCCATCGGCGTCCTCGTCGCCCTCGCCTTCCTCTACCGCATCCGCTCGAACCGGAAGGCCCTGGTCGCCGTGCACGTGCTCATGGGCGCCGGCACCGCGATGGTCGGCCTCGCGACCCTGGCCCACGCCGGCGGCCTCATCGGCCCCGCGGCCTGGATGATCCTGGTCGGCCTCGGGCTCTACCTGGCCTACGTCCCCTTCGGCTGCATGCTCTTCGACCGCCTCATCGCGGCCGTCGGCTTCGTGGCCACCGCCGGCTTCATGATCTACGTCACCGACGCCGTGGGCTATCTGGGCTACGTCATCGTGGTCTTCTTCAAGGACTTCGCGTCCCCGGACCTGTCCTGGCTCGAGTTCTTCCACGGCTTCAGCTACGTCACCGCGGTCATCTGCACCGTCAGCTTCGCCTTCTCGACCTGGTACTTCTGGCGCGTCACGCGCGATCCGACGGCGCCCGTCGGGCCGACTGAAATCGCCACGCCGTAGATCGTTTCTCTCCGGACGCCGTCAGAGGCCGAGTCCACGCTCACCCGGAGGTACCATGCGCTTCGCCACCCTGTTCACCGCGCTCGCGCTCATGAGCGCCCTGCCCTCGGTGGCGTCCGCACGGAGCGGCGCCCCGGAAGGCGACCTCGACCGCTCGCAGTCCCCGTACTTCGTGGTCAAGGGCGCCAAGCCCGGCGTTGACACGATGCCCCTCGAGTCGACCCGCGCCGACGTCGCCATCGCCGGCACCATCGCCAAGGTGCGCGTCACCCAGGTCTACAAGAACTCGGGCGACGACGTGCTCGAGGCCATCTACGTCTTCCCCGGGTCGACCCGCGCGGCCGTCTTCGGGATGCGCATGACCGTCGGCGACCGCACCATCGTGGCGCAGATCCAGAAGAAGGACGACGCGCGCAAGATGTACGAGGACGCGAAGGCCGCCGGCAAGAGCGCCAGCCTCCTCGAGCAGCAGCGCCCGAACGTCTTCCAGATGAACGTCGCCAACATCCTCCCCGGCGACCGCATCCAGGTCGAGCTCGACTACACCGAGCTGCTCGTGCCCACCAACGGCACCTACGAGTTCGTCTACCCGGCCGTCGTCGGGCCGCGCTACACGGGCGAGGACACGTCCGACCAGAAGTGGACCGCGCAGCCCTACAGCCACGAGGGCGAGGCGCCGTCCTACCAGTGGGACATGGCCGTCCGGCTCGCCGCCGGCATGCCGATTCAGCGCGTCACCTCGGACTCGCACAAGATCACGACCAAGCTGAGCGCGCTCCGCGACGTCGCCGACGTCACCCTGACCTCCTCCCCCGACGCCGGCACGAAGGACTTCGTCCTGCGCTACCAGCTGTCCGGCAAGGCGATCCAGTCCGGCCTCCTCCTCTACCCGGGTCAGGGCGACGAGCCGGGCTACTTCCTCGCCATGGTGCAGCCGCCGCAGACGGTCGGCCCGCGCGAGATGCCGAAGCGCGAGTACGTCTTCGTCCTCGACGTCTCGGGCTCGATGCACGGCTTCCCGCTCGACACGGCGAAGTCGGTCATGGAGGGCCTGTTCAAGGGTCTCCGCCCCGAGGACCGCTTCAACATCGTCTTCTTCTCCGGCGGCTCGGCGGTCCTCGCCAACGAGAGCCTGCTTGCCACCAAGGCCAACATGGAGGCCGCCCGGGCGATGCTCGCGAAGATGCGCGGCGGCGGCGGGACGCAGCTCCTCGGCGCCCTCAACACCGCCTTCGCGCTGCCGACGGCGCAGGACTACTCGCGCACCTTCGTGGTGGTGACCGACGGCTACGTCTCGGTCGAGCCGCAGGCCTTCGAGCTCATCCGCAAGAGCCTCGACAAGGCCAACCTCTTCGCCTTCGGCATCGGGTCCTCGGTCAACCGCCACCTCATCGAGGGGATGGCGCGCGTCGGCCAGGGCGAGCCCTTCTTCGTGATGAACGGTGACGACGCGGCCGAGAAGTCCGCCGCCTTCACCCGCTACATCGAGGCGCCGGCCCTGACCCGCGTGAAGGTCGCCTTCGACGGCTTCGACGCCTTCGACATCGAGCCCGCGGCCTCGCCCGACCTCTTCGCCGCCCGCCCGGTCGTCGTCTTCGGGAAGTACAAGGGCGCGCCGCGCGGCAAGATCACCGTCAGCGGCCTCACCGGGGGCGGCCGCTGGTCGCAGACCCTCGACGTGGCGGCGGCCACCCCGGCGACCGAGAACCTGGCGCTGCGCTACCTCTGGGCCCGCGCCCGGGTCGCGACGCTCGGCGACCTCAACAACCTCCGCAACGACGACAAGCGCGTCCAGGAGATCACGGAGATCGGCCTGAAGTACGGGCTCATGACGGCCTACACGAGCTTCATCGCGGTCGACGAGAAGGTCCGCAACGCCGGCGGCAAGACGACGACGGTCCAGCAGCCGCTGCCGCTGCCCTCGGGCGTGAGCGACCTCGCGGTGGGCGGTGCGGCGTCGGGCTACGGCGGCGCGATGATGCGCTCGAAGCGCGCCGTCCGCGCGCCGATGATGGTCCGCGAGGAGGCCGCGGCCGACGCCCCCGAGCCGTCGCCGAAGACCACGGCCCACGCGACCGGCCGCGCGTCAGTGGTCTCGGTGAAGGGCGGGCTCGAGCGCGGGATCGTCGCCCGCATCTTCCGCGCTCACCTGCGGGGCCTCGTCCGCGCCGCGGGCTGGCACGGCCAGGTGGACCTCTTCGTCAGCATCGACGCGAAGGGGCGGGTCACGGCGGTGAAGGTCGCCTCGGGCACCATCCCGAAGGAGGCGCTCGCGCGGGTGACGAGCGAGATCCAGCGGTGGACCTTCCCGGCGGCCGACAAGGCGACCGAGACCCGGGTGAGCCTCACGCTCTGAGGCTTCGACGGACGTGAAGGAACGGCCGGCCCTCCTGCGGGGGCCGGCCGTTTCCGTTTGGGGCAAACCCGCCGTGAGAAAATGTGAAGTCAGGGGGTCAGACCCCGCTATCTCACATTTTCCCGGTCGCGCGCTTCGGGGCGAGGCGGTGGGCCACGAGAGCGAAGACCATGACCGCGCTCCCGAGGACGAAGCGGACGGGCTCGTCGAGGCGCTCGCCGAAGAAGGTCAGGCTGACGAGGATGGCGAGCGGGATCTTGAGGTTGTTGAAGACGGCCAGGGTCGCGGTGTCGACCTTCGTCGCGCCGACGTTCCAGCCGTAGAAGCCGAGGCCGGTCGCGACGGCGCCGAGGTAGAGGAGCACGCCCCACTGCTCGCCGGTGAAGTCGAAGGCGGAGGGCCGCGACAGGGCGAGCGAGAGCCCGCCGGCCGCGACGGCCGCGCCGAGGTAGAGCCAGGCGAAGACGGCGTGATCCGCCGGGACCGGGTGGCGGAGACGCAACCGACGGTAGAGGACCTGGCCGACCGCGAAGCAGAGGTTGGACGCCTGAACGAGGACGAAGCCCCGGACGAGGCCGGGGCTCGCGAGGTCGGCCCACTTCACGACGCCGGCGCCGAGCACCGCGAGGAGGGCGGCCCCTAGGGTCCAGGGCGAGAAGCGGCGCGCGAGCGCGTCGTCGACGAGCGCCACCCAGAGCGGCGTGAGGATCGTGAAGAGGGCGATCTCGTGGGCCGCGAGGTCGTCGTAGGCGGCGATGTAGAGGACGTACATCAGGCCGAACTGAACGGCGCCGATGCCCGCGTAGCGCAGGGCGACCGCGGCGGCCACGGCGCGCGGCTTGAGGAGCGGCAGGAAGACGAGCAGGGAGACGGCGATTCGCACCGCGGCGACGGCGGTGGCGTCGGTCCCGGCGAGCTGCCCCTTGATGAGCCCGAAGGAGACCGCCCACAGGAGCGACACGGCGAAGAGGTAGATCACGCCTCTCTCCCTACGACAGCGGGCCTCGCGGGGAAAGTGTGAAGTGATGGGGTCTGACCCCGCGTTCTCACACTTTCTAGAGGAGCGGGAGGAAAGTGTGAAGTGATGGGGTCTGACCCCGCGTTCTCACATTTTTCAGCGCGGCGGCGGTGGCCGGGCTCGCGAGCCGACAAGGCGACCCAGACGGCGCCGAAGCCCCGAAGAGCGGACGCCGAACGACGACGCTACAGCGCTCGCGGGGCCGGGTGCACCCCTCGCAGGCCTCAGCTGACCTAGATCCCGAGCCGCTAAGTTAGCCGCGAGCTCAGCCGAATCGTTCATCCGTGTGGTCCGCGCGCCAAAGCCTTGGCACGCCGCGCCGCGAGCGGCGATCGGATGCGTGGCACGCTTCGTGTAACGGGGCTGTGCATCACCCTCCGGCCAAGGACGCCCACCATGAGCTCGAACACCCTCGACACCCTCATCAGCCGCTGGATCGACGACCCGGACTTCCGCGAGTCCCTGCAGGAGGATCCGGACGCCGCGGCGGCGGAGCTCGGCCTGACGCTCGGCAGCGACGACCACGAGGCGCTGCGGCGGGCCGGGCTCGTCCGACGGGAGCGCCACCTCCCGGCCTGGGTCGTGCCCACGCTGACCGCGGTCGCCGTGGGGATCGCCACCAGCGGCTGCGCCGCCACCTACGACGGCTCGGCTGGGTGCTGAGCCATGTGGCGACCCGACCTCCGCAACGTCGACGAGCAGGGCGCCCTGGCGGCGGTGGCCTCGTATGGGACGATGGTGACGGGCGGCCGCTCGTCGGTTGCGCGGCTATCGCCGTCCGCCCAACGGGAGCGGGTGATGGAGCGGGGGCGGGCGTTCCTCGACCGGCACGCCCACGATCCCGACCAGCGCGCGGTGATGGAGCAGGCGCTGACGGAGGTGGCGCGCATGGGCGGCGAGCGGATCCCCTGCATCCACCTGCCGTGCGCCGTCCATGAAGCGGTGACCGGCGACCCCGACGGCGGCGAGTCGCTCGCGCTCGTCACCGTCCTGGCGGAGGCCGGCATCTACACCCTCGACCACCTTGCGGACCGCGAGCTCGGCCCCCACTGGGACGGGACGGCGGCGGGTCGCGTGCAGCTGGCGGGCGTGGGCTTCGTCGCCGCGCTCCCCTACCTCGCGCTGGCCGAGCTGAACGTCGCGCCGGCGCTGATCGTCGCCCTCCAGGCCGAGCTCGCGGCCGCGTATGTGGCGATGTGGGCGGGGCAGGCGCGCGACCTGGTGTCCGCGTCCGCCACGCCCGAGGAGCTGCTCGCGTCGGTCGCGGGCAAGACCGGCGAGCGACGCGCCGTCTACGCCAGGATGGCCGCGCGCCACGCCGGCGCGGACGACGCCACCTGCGAGCGCTACGGCCAGCTCGGCCACGCGCTGGGGATGGTGCGCCAGCTCTCCTCGGACGTGGTCGACCTCGTCGCCGAGCCGGCCGCGAGCCGCGACCTGGCCAGCGGCACGGTGACCTGGCCCATCGGCTGGGCCCTCGCGCGAACGTCCGGCGCATCTCGCGAGGCCCTGAAGGTGCTCCTTCAGGCCGCGCGGACCGATCCGGAGGCCCGCCGACAAGCGGTCGCCGCCCTGGTCGCCACCGGTGTAATGGTGCGCGCCAAGGTGGAGGTCGAGCGCCACGCGCACGTCGCGCTCGAGATCCTCCGGAGCGTCGACGCGCATCCGCGCGGCGCCGAGGCGCTACAGGCCATGGTCGCCGACGCGGCCGCCCGCTTCGAGCTCGTGGCCGCCGCGGCGGAGCGCGCGCGCCCGCAGCCGGCGTCCGCGACTTCGGCTATCATCCCCCCATGGACGACGCGTTGCTCCAGCTCGACACCCTCGACCACGCCAGCCTCCACGCCGAGGCGCGGCCCCTGCGCGTGACGCTGACCGTGCTCGCCCACCCCAGCGCGAGCCGGGTCGGCGAGGTGTGGCAGGCCAGCGGCCAGGGCACGGTCCTCGTGTCGCGCGCCGAGCCCGGCTTCCGGCCCCCCGGCGCCAGGCGCGAGCAGCCCCTGCTGACGCCGCTCCTGAGCCGCAAGCCGCTCGCCCTGGAGGTCGGGGCGCGGCGCGTGGCCCTCGACACGAGCCAGACCACGACGCCGATTCGCGTCGACGGGCACCCGGTCACGGAGCGCAGCGAGGTCGGCCCGGCGGCGCTCGAGCGCGGCGTCGTGCTCGAGCTCGGCCGCCACGTCGTCCTGCTCCTCCACCTGGCCGGGCCGATCCCCGAAGCGCCCGGCGACGACCTCGGCATCGTCGGCCACAGCGACGGAACGCAAGCGCTGCGCGAGGCGATCGCGCGCGCCGCCCAGAACCGGCTGCCGCTCCTCGTCCGCGGCGAGACCGGCAGCGGCAAGGAGCTCGTCGCCGCCGCCGTCCACGCCCTCGGCGCCTCGAAGGGCGGGCCCTACGTCGCGGTCAACCTGGCGGCGCTCGCCCCGAACCTCATCGCCAGCGAGCTCTTCGGCCACGCGCGCGGCGCCTTCTCGGGCGCGGCCCAGGCCCACGACGGCTACTTCGTGCGCGCGCACGGGGGGACGCTGCTGCTCGACGAGATCGGCGAGGCGCCGGTCGAGGTCCAGGTGGCGCTGCTCCGCGTCCTCGAGACGCAGGAGGTGCAGCCCATCGGCGGGCGGGCGGCGCGGCGGGTCGACGTCCGCGTCATCGCCGCCACCGACGCGGACCTCGACGCGGCCATCGCCTCCGGGCGCTTCCGGGCGCCGCTCTTCTACCGGCTGGGACAGCAGGTGCTCCACGTCCCTCCGCTCCGCGAGCGCCGCGCCGACATCGGGCGGCTCATCGTCCACTTCCTCCGGCCGGCCCTGGCCGCCATCGGGCGCGAGGCGCTCCTCGAGCCGGCGCCCACCGAGCGGCACGTGTGGCTGTCGGCGGACGTCGTCGCCGCCTTCGCCCGGGCCGCGTGGCCCGGCAACATCCGCGAGCTGCGGAACGCCGCCCAGGCCCTCGCGGCGCTCAGCGACAAGCCGCTGCGCCTCGATGACCCCGAGGTCGCGCGGCTGGTGCCCGCCGCCGCTCCGAGGCCGGCGCCAGCGACCGCCACGCCGCTCCCGACCCCCGAGGTCGACTGGCGCGAGATCAGCGCCGACGAGCTCCACGCGCTGATGGCGCGGGTCGACTACAAGCTCGGCGACGCGGCCGACGCGCTCGGCGTGTCCCGCCCGACCATCAACAAGCTCGTCGACGAGCACCCGGTCCTCCGTCGCCCGGCCACGCTGTCCCGCGACGAGATCGAGGCCGGGCTCGCCCGCGCCGAGCAGCGCGGCGAGCCCGTGTGGAAGGTGCTCGAGGTCTCCGAGCGCGGCCTCCGGCGCCGCATGGTCCAGCTCGGCTTCGAGTAGCCCGAGGCCGCCCGCTGACTCAGGCTAAGTTAGCGCTGACGCACGGCTCCGCTCGCGACCCGCTCGGAGCCGCTCGAGCACGCGTGTTTTCAGCCGGTTACGCTCTTGGCAAGGTGCTTGCTCAGGACACCCCCGACGCGCCCACCGGGGAGGTCCGATGCACGCGCTCCAGCCCGCCAAGACGACCGACCAGATGCCCGCCGGCGCGACCCCGAGCGCCGAGCAGGGCCGCAGCCGAGGGCTCCTGCCGCCCGGGGGGGACCTCGAGGCCCAGCTCGCGGCGCTCCGCCCG